>LZSH01000377.1 GCA_001665255.1 Mycobacteriaceae bacterium 1482268.1
TCAAATGGGTGACACTCGCGCGGTCCTCGCTGGGCAGCAGTTGCACGGCGTCGGGATTGCGGTTCTCGATCTGCAGCGCGTCCCGCAGCGCGGTGACCAGAGCCTGGTTCGACCGCGCCGCCGACGAGCTGCCCCGCAGCAGCACGGCGCTGCCCGCCTTCAACGTCAGGCCGAACGCGTCGACCGTCACGTTGGGCCTGCCCTCGTACACCATTCCGATCACGCCCATCGGAACCCGCTGCTGACGCAGCTGCAGGCCATTGGGCAGCGTCTGTCCACGCAGCACCTCGCCGACCGGGTCGGGTAGCCCTGCGACCTGACGCAGGCCGGCGGCGATGCCGTCGATGCGCTGCGGGTTGAGCGCGAGGCGGTCCAGCATCGCCTCGGGCGTGCCCGCGGCCCTGGCGACCGCCAAATCCTCTTTGTTGGCCTCGAGCACAGCGCCGGCCTCGCGCAACACATTGTCGGCGGCGGCGTGCAGCGCGGAATTCTTGGCTGCAGTGCTCAGCGTCGCCAGCTCACGGGCCGCCACCCGGGCCCGGCGCGCCGCATCGTGCACCTGCTGACGCAAGTCAGGCGTCGAGGGTGCTTGCAGACTCATTAGGCCAGCGTATCGGACCTGATTACCACGCTCGCCGCGGCGCTGGTCTAACTTCTACGAATATGGCAGCGCAGGTGTGCGTGGTGGGGAGCGTCAACATAGACCACGTCTTCTCCGTCGATTCGCTGCCGCACCCCGGCGAGACGGTCATGGCGTCGTCGGTGCGCCTGCTTCCAGGCGGCAAGGGCGGCAATCAGGCGGTCGCGGCTGCCCGCGCCGGCGCAGGCGTCCAGCTGGTCGCCGCGCTCGGTGACGACGCCGCAGCCGGTCAGCTGCGTACCCACTTGCAGAGAAACGGCGTCGGCCTCGACGGCGTCGTCGAAGTCCCCGGACCCAGCGGGGCGGCAGTGATCGCCGTCGACTCCGCGGGCGAGAACACGATCGTCGTCGCACCCGGCGCCAACGCTCGACTGACCGTCGACTCCAGCGAGGCCAAAGCCGTCATCACCGACAGCGACGTGCTGCTGCTGCAGTTGGAGATCCCGGTGCCGACCGCCGTCGACGCCGCACGACTGGCGCGCGCCGCGGGCACGGTGGTCGTCGTCAACGCCTCACCCGCAGGGGCAAAACCTCATGACCTCATCGCGCTCGCACACCTCGCCGACGTCGTCGTGGTCAATGAGGCGGAGGCCCGCGAGTGGCATTGGCCGGTAACGCATCTGGTGATCACGCGCGGCAGACGCGGTGCCAGCTACCTCGGCCAGGACGAGCGGTTCGACGTTCCCTCCCCCGCGGTCCGAGCGGTGGACACCACGGGCGCCGGGGACGTGTTCGCCGGTGTGCTGGCCGCCGAATGGTTGGCCGGCCACGAGGACGCTTTGCGACGCGCCTGCACTGCAGGTGCGCTGGCCACGCTGGTGGCCGGCGCGGGCGACTGCGCGCCGTTCGCCGAGGAGATTGACGCCGCCGTCGCCACCCGGTAGGCGTAATGGCCATGTCGACAACCGAGAACGGTCCCCGCCCACCCGACGGCGATTGGCTGGGCACGCGCTTTCTGACGTTCCGGCGCGAGGGCCCGTTCGCGGTGTGCACGCTCGATCGGCCCGAGGCGCGCAATGCGATGACCCCGGCGATGTATTTCGGCATCAAGTACGCGGTCGGCCACGTCGAGGCCGACCCGGACCTCGCAGGGCTGCTGATCACCGGCAGCGGCGACGTCTTTGCTCCCGGCGGCGATCTCGGCGGGGGCGGCGACGACAACTGGCTGACGTTCGGCGCCGCGCTGGGAATGGATGTCACGCCGTTCGAGAAATTGCGTCAGTCGACCAAGCCCGTGGTGTCCGCGGTCAACGGGCTGTGTCAGGGCGGGGGTCTGCAGATCGCTCTGTGCAGCGACATGGCGGTGGTCAGCGACCGGGCGACCTTTCGGGTGCCCGAACTCTTCCGCGGCATCGCCGACACGTATTACAGCCAAATGCTGGCCCGGCTTATCGGGCCGGTCCGCACCCGCGACCTGATGCTCACCGGCCGGACCCTGAGCGCCGCCGAGGCCGAGGAGTGGGGCATGGTGTCGCGGGTGGTTCCGCACGACGAATTGATGGACACCGCCCGCGACGTGCTCGCGCAGTGCTGCCGGACGGCGCCGGCGGCGAGACGAGTCGTGAAGTCGAGCCTGGACAACTACATGGGTCTTTTCGACCGCATCAACATGCAGGCCAGCTATAGCGGCGAAGAGGCTGTCGAAGGCTTCCGCGCCTTCAAAGAGCGCCGGTCGCCGAGCTGGGTGCATCCTGACCTGCGGGTGGACGGCCGAATCTGACTCGGCGCAGAGTCAGCCGTTGATGAGCTTGTCGAGAAATGCCGGAAGCCGGCCGGCGCCGTAATCAAAGAAGCGCGCCCATTGCGGCTCGATCGAGATGCGGACCATCTGCTGGTAGACCTTGCGCACTTCGCGCTCGAACTCCGCCTGTTGGGCCGGATCCATCGATTTCGTCGACATCGCGATGTACTCGTCGGCGACGCCGTCGACAACCTCAAGCGAGGCGATCCCGCGCACGAGAAGAGATTTCGCCCCTCCGGGTGAATCGCCGCTGTCGATCGCCAGCGCGACATTCGGCCGAGCCGATAGTGCAGCGACCTTCGGCGAAGTCGTTGCGGTGCAGACGACGATGCGTTCGCCGTTCCACAGGAATCCGACTGGGATCACGCGGGGAAATCCGTCTGGGCCGTCGTAGGCAAGGTGAGCCGCCGTTCGGTCGAGCAATTCCTGGGCGCCCGGGTGGCTGAGCTCTCGAGCCAATTCCTGCGTATCCATAGGCGATTACTCTTCCGGAACCTCGCGTTCGATTTCGTCGAGCCAAGTCTTGGCCGACATGTCCGAAGGCGCCCGCCAGTCACCGCGCGGCGACAGCGACCCGCCGTGGGACACCTTGGGGCCGTTGGGCACCGCGGATCTCTTGAACTGCGCAAACGAGTAGTACCGCTGCACGAACACCTGCAGCCAGTGCCGAATCTCCTTCAACGAGAACGACGGCCGCTTGTCCTCCGGGTAGCCGGTGGGCCAGTCGCCGCGCTGCGGATCGCTCCAGGCATGCCAGGCCAGGAATGCCACCCTGGAGGGACGGAAGCCGAACCGCAGCATCTGGAACAGCGAGAAATCCTGCAGCACATAGGGTCCGACCTTCTGTTCGCTGCTCTGGATGTCTTCGTCCTCGCCCTGGGGTACCAGCTCCGGGCTGATCTCGGTGTCCAACACCGAAGTCAGTACCTCGTTGACCTGATCGTCGAACTGCTTCGAGGACACCACCCAGCGGATCAGATGCTGAATCAACGTCTTCGGCACACCGCCGTTGACGTTGTAGTGCGACATCTGGTCTCCGACACCGTAAGTCGACCAGCCCAACGCGAGCTCGGAGAGGTCGCCCGTACCGAGCACGATTCCGCCACGCTGGTTCGCGATCCGGAACAGGTAGTCGGTGCGCAACCCGGCCTGCACGTTTTCGAAGGTGACGTCGTAGACCTTCTCGCCGCGGGAAAACGGGTGATCCATTTCGCGCAGCATCAGCTCCGCGGTCGCCGTGATGTCGATCTCCTCGAACGTCACACCCAACGCCTCGGCGAGCCGAACGGCGTTGCCCTTCGTGCGGTCGCCGGTGGCGAAGCCCGGAAGTGTGAAGGCGAGAATGTCACTGCGCGGCCGCTCTTCTCGATCCATCGCGCGAGCCGCGACGATCAGAGCATGAGTCGAGTCGAGTCCGCCGGAGACACCGATGACCACCTTCGGGTAGTCGAGTGCGCGCAGCCGCTGCTCGAGCCCCGCGACCTGGATGTTGTAGGCCTCGTAGCAATCCTGTTCCAGCCGTGCGGGATCCGATGGCACGAACGGGAACCGCTCCACCTCGCGGCGCAGACCGATATCGCCGGCAGGGGGATCGAGGTCGAACTCGATACGGCGGAACGAGTCCACATCGAGACCGTGATGCCGTCCGTTGTCGTCGAAGGTGCCCATGCGCATCCGTTCGGCGCGCAGCAGCTCGAGGTCGACATCAGCGACCGAGCGCCGCGGCCCCTTCGGGAAGCGCTCAGACATGGCCAACTGCACGCCGTTCTCGTAGATCATGGTCTGGCCGTCCCACGCGAGGTCGGTCGTCGACTCCCCTTCTCCTGCCGCGGCATAGACGTACGCCGCAAGGCAGCGCGACGACGCCGAACGGGCAAGCAGACAGCGGTCCTCAGCGCGGCCGATCGTGATCGGGCTGCCGGACAGGTTCGCCAGCACCGTGGCTCCTGCCAGCGCTGCCTCCGAACTCGGCGGTATGGGCACGAACATGTCCTCGCAGATCTCGACGTGCAGGACGAATCCGGGCAGATCGGTCGCGGCGAAGAGCAGGTCAGGACCAAAGGGCGCCTCCGCGACGGCGCTGCCCCGGCCGATCCGGATGATGCCGCGTACGTCGTCGCCTGCCGCCATCTGACGGCGTTCGTAGAACTCCCGGTAGGTCGGTAGATACGACTTCGGCACAACACCGAGGACCGCGCCGCGGTGGATGACGACAGCGGTGTTGTAGATCCGGTGCTGGTGGCGCAGCGGCGCGCCGATCACCAGCACCGGCAGCAGGTCGGTCGATGCCTCCACGATGTCAAGCAGCGCTTGTTCGGCGGCGTCGAGCAGCGCGTCCTGCAACAGGATGTCTTCGATGGAATAGCCCGACAGGGTCAACTCGGGGAACACCGCGAGGCCAACGGCGTCGTCGTGGCACTCCCGGGCCACCTGCAATACCGCTTCGGCGTTGGTCTCGGGCTCACCGATGGCGGTGTGCATGGTGCAGGCGGCCACCCGAACAAAGCCCTGGCCATAGGCGGAGTAGAAGTCCATCACGCTCCATTCTCGTCCGTCGAGTGTCAAGATCCGGTGACGGGGTACCAACAGTTCGTGCCTGACACCGCCGTACTCGTCATCGACATGCTCAACACCTATACCCATCCCGACGCCGAGAAGCTGACCCCGAACGTCGAGGAGATCGTCGACCCGCTGGCCGCACTGATCAAGAAAGCGTCCAGCAGGGACGATGTCGAGTTGATCTACATCAACGACAACTACGGTGATTTCAGCGCCGAGTTCAGTGACCTCGTCCGGTCAGCGCTAAAGGGCGATCGACCCGATCTCATCGAACCGATCGTGCCGCCGGAGGGCTGCCGCAAGCTGACCAAGGTGCGCCACAGCGCCTTCTACGCGACCTCGCTCGCCTACTTGCTGAACCAGCTGGAGCCGCAGCGCGTCATCCTGACCGGCCAGGTGACCGAACAATGCATTCTGTACACGGCGCTGGACGCCTACGTCCGACACTTCCCCGTCGTCATCCCGCCGGATGCCATCGCCCACATCGATCCCGAACTCCGCGACGCCTCTCTGACGATGATGCACAGCAACATGGACGCCGACATCATCCCTGCCGCCAAGTGCCTGGATTGACTCAGGCACTGCGCCGGCGTCGACGCCTGTTGGCCTGCCGTTCGCCGGGTGGCATCGCGCGCGCTTCGGCGATTTTCCTTTCACCACCCAGGGTGGAACTACGCCCGTCGGTCCCTGGAGGAATCGTGAATAAGCTTGCCGTTCAACGTCAGTCGCGTCCCTTGCTGCCCGAACTTTCCGAGCTCTTCAGCGGCTGGCCCGCGTTCGCCGGTCTTCGCCCGTTCTTCGACAACCATCTGCTGCGTCTCGAGGACGAGAACAAAGATGGTGTCTACGAGGTGCGCGCCGAACTGCCGGGCGTCGATCCGATCGAGGACGTCGAGGTCACTGTTCGCAGCGGCAGGCTGACGATCAAGGCCGTGCGGACACGCACGACCGAATCCAACGGGCTGTCGGAGTTCTCCTACGGCTCGTTCAGCCGCACCGTTCCGCTGCCCTCCGGCGCCGACGAGGACAACATCAGCGCCAACTACGACAGGGGCATCCTGACCGTTTCCGTCCCGGTATCCGACACGGAGCCGTCCGACAAGCATGTCGAGATCTACGAGCTCGCTCCGCTTGAGGAGGACGTCACCGACGACGACGCCGACGAGGACGCCGAGGATGGCGAGCCGCAGGACCAGGATCAGCGGCAACACGACCAGGAGAGCTGATCGCCTACCCTCGACGGGGTGGATGCCCCCGAACTCGTCGCCCTTCTGCAGGGACGCCGGGTGGCGGTACTTACCGGTGCAGGCATGTCGACCGACTCGGGAATCCCCGACTATCGCGGACCGGACTCGCCGCCGAGCAATCCGATGACGATCCGGCAGTTCACCTCTGACGCGGTGTTCCGGCAGCGGTACTGGGCCCGTAACCATGTCGGCTGGCGACACATGGACGACACGCTGCCCAACGCCGGGCACCGTGCGCTGGCCGCGCTCGAGCACGCCGGCGTCGTCTCGGGCGTCATCACCCAGAATGTCGACCTGCTGCACACCAAGGCCGGCAGCCGCAACGTCGTCAACCTGCACGGCACGTACGCCGACGTGATCTGCCTGGACTGCGGCCACACCATGACCCGCGCCGCGCTGGCCGACATGCTCGAAGCGGCCAACCCCGGATTCATCGAGCGCGCAGAGGCCGTCGGTGGCATTGCCGTCGCCCCCGACGCCGACGCCGTCGTCGGCGACACGTCGTCGTTCACGATCATCGACTGCACCAGTTGCGGCGGCATGCTCAAACCCAACATCGTCTACTTCGGCGAGAGTGTGCCCAAAGACCGTGTAGCGCAGGCGTTCTCGATGGTTGATGCTGCCGGTGCCCTGCTGGTGGCGGGCTCGTCGTTGACCGTGTTCTCCGGCTTCCGCTTCGTGCGCCACGCCGCTGCCCGCGGAATTCCGGTCGCGATCATCAACCGCGGCCGCACCCGCGGCGACGACCTGGCAATGGTGAAGGTCGATGCGGGCTGCTCGCCCTTGCTCGCGCTGCTCGCCGATGAGCTGCCGATGGAGATGTCGGCATGAGGACTCCACTATCGCTCGTGAACCGCCTGCGGCCGAAAACCTGCCCCGCCAAAGAACGTTGGTCGCTGAGCATCGGCGATGTCGTCGCCGATGCTGTCAACGCGCCGGAGCCGGTGGGCCGTATTGTTCGGCTGCTCAACCACTTCGGCGGTGTCGCGTTGAGCGCGCAGTCGGTGGAGTTCGACGGCGACGACGTCGACTGGTCCGTTGTGACCGAGATCCGTACCCGCAACCTGGTCGGCTATCTGCTGTCCGACGCGATCGACAAACAGGTGGGCAAGCTCCCGCTGCCGCGAATCCCGGGCCGCGGGCTGTTGATCGACGCCGTTGGAGCTGCTGTGCTGACGGCGATGGTCGCGGTGGCACGACAGCAACTCGAAGAGGGCCCGCTGGATGTCCGCATTCCCGCTGAGGTGCACTATCGCGGGGTACTACGGCGCAGGGAGCTCGCGCCCGGAGTGCTCGCCGCACTTGTGCTGACCGATCCGGCGGTGCGCCGATGCCTGAAGGAGACGGCCCGCACGAACGGCGTCGATGTGCAGCCCGCGCCTGACGATCCGGTGGTGACGGCCGCGCGCCGCGCCGACCGCATCAAGGCGGCGATCGCCAAGCTCCCAAACCGCTGAGTTGCCGCGGCAGCTTCGGCGTGAAACTTGGGTTCGGTAGCTGCCGGACCGGGGTCTGCTTCGTACGAGCACCGCAGCCATGCGGAGCAACGAAGGAGATTGGGATGACGAGACGACGGATGGCGATGTTCGCCGCAGCGGCAGCTTTGACCAGCGGAGTCGTGGCTCCGGTCTCGCACGCCGAGCCGTCCAGGTTCCAGTTTCTGAGTCCGTCGGGCAACATCGGCTGCCAAATCGGAACGGGACCGCACGGCTCGGCGTATGCCTGGTGCAAGGTGAAGGAACACAGCTGGGTCGCCCCGTCGACCGACGACTGCCCCGCAGCA
>LZSH01000378.1 GCA_001665255.1 Mycobacteriaceae bacterium 1482268.1
CGAACGGCCCGTTGCGGAAACCACGCCCCGGCGTCAACGCGTTACCGATGAGCACGAGCAGACGGCTGATCGGCGTCAACAACACCGAAATCGCTTGCAGCGGCACAGCCGCACCCAGAGCGATCGTGTAGGCGTTCTGCCTGCCAAGGGTTCTTGGCCCGACGCCGATCACGACGAAACTGACGACGACCATGATCGCGGCCGCCGCGACCAGACCCCAGTCCAGCCCGAGATGTTCGTAAAGGTAGTCCACCAGCAACGCCGTCGCGGTGATCTCGCAGGCGATGCGCAGCAGCACAACAAGATTGATGTAGCGCGGTCGTTCGTTGATCACGCGGGCAAGCCGGACCGCGCCGGGTCGCTCGTCGCGCACCATCTCCTCGATGCGGGCAATCGACACCGCACTGATAGCCGCGTCGATGGCGGCGAACAGCCCACCGAAACCGATCAGCGCGATGGCGCCGAGTAGCGAACCTAAGCCCGTCACGGTTCGTCGAAGTACCGAGACTTGTCCAGCAGCCGCCGATCCCTCTCGGTCTGGCGGTCCTGGCGATAAGCCTCGACCTGAGCGGCCACCCACTCCTCGAGCAGTTGGCGTTGCAGCGTGAACATCTCTTTCTCTTCGTCGGGTTCGGCATGGTCGTAGCCGAGCAGGTGCAGCACACCGTGCACCGTCAGCAGCGCGAGTTCCTGCCCGAGCGTGTGTCCGGCCGCTTTGGCCTGCTCGGCGGCGAACTGCGGGCACAACACTATGTCGCCGAGCATCGACGGTCCCGGCTCCGGTGCGTCGGGCCGGCCCCCCGGCTCGAGCTCATCCATCGGAAAGCTCATCACGTCGGTCGGGCCGGGCAGGTCCATCCACCGCATGTGCAGGTCAGCCATCGCGGCGGTGTCGAGCAACACCATCGAAAGCTCCGCGGCGGGATGGACTTTCATTTTCCTGATGACGAAACGGGCGACGCTGACCAGTTCGTCTTCGGAGACGTCGAGGCCAGACTCGTTGGAAACTTCAATACTCATTGAGATCCGCTCAGCGCCGCGGTCGATTACCCGAGGCGCGTCGCTGCGCCCGGTTCATCAATCCGGGTTCTTCGAATTTGGCGTAGGCGTCGACGATCTCGCCGACCAACCGATGACGGACAACATCGGCGCTGGTGAGCTCGGCGATGTGGATGTCTTCGACGCCATCGAGGATCTGTACCGCTGCCCTCAAGCCGGAGTTCGTGCTTCCGGGCAGATCGATCTGCGTAACATCGCCCGTCACAACCATTTTCGAGCCGAAGCCGAGCCGGGTGAGGAACATCTTCATCTGCTCGCCGGTGGTGTTCTGCGCCTCGTCGAGAATGATGAATGCGTCCGAGATGGTTCTGCCGCGCATGTATGCCAGCGGCGCGACCTCGATAATGCCTGCGCTCATCAGCTTCGGGATGAGTTCGGGATCCATCATGTCGTGCAGCGCGTCATACAGCGGTCGCAGATACGGGTCGATTTTTTCGCTGAGCGTGCCGGGCAGAAAGCCAAGGCGCTCACCGGCTTCCACCGCAGGCCGGGTGAGGATGATGCGCGACACCTGCTTGGTCTGCAGCGCGCGAACGGCTTTGGCCATCCCCAGATAGGTCTTGCCCGTGCCCGCCGGTCCGATCCCGAACACGATGGTGTGCGCGTCAATCGCGTCGACATAGCGCTTCTGGTTCAGCGTCTTCGGCCGGATGGTCTTGCCCCGTCGCGACAGGATGTCGAGCGTCAGCACTTCGGCGGGCGACTCACCCTCGGTGCCGGTGAGGATCCCGACGCTGTGCCGGACGACTTCGGGGGTCAGCGGCTGGCCGTTGGCCACAATAGCGATCAGTTCGGAGACCACCCGCTCGGCCAGCGCCACATCGGCGGGCTCGCCGGAGAGGGTGATCGCGTTGCCTCGGGCGTGGATGTCGGCCGCGAGGATGCGTTCGAGTGCGCGCAGATTCTCGTCAGCGGAACCAAGCAAGCCCACGACGAGGTCGGGCGGAACTTTGATGCTGCTACGGACGGGGGTGTCCGACTCAGCGTTCGTCTCGCTGGGCGTCACGTGGAGTTTTCTGCCTGCTTTCTGGGTTCTTGCCGGTTTCTTTGCAGCTGAACACCGAGTTTACCGCCGGGCACCGACCCGACCCAATGTTTAACCTGCGGCGACCTCCACCGGGGCTGGTCTGAGCCGTGGTGGACGGGTGCGCACGTTCATCGGCCACCAGAACCATCGGCCGAGCAGGGTGGCGATCGACGGTGTCATGAACGACCGCACGACCAGCGTGTCGAACAGCAAGCCGAGGCCGATCGTGGTGCCCATCTGGCCGATCACGCGCAGGTCGCTGACGACCATCGAGCACATCGTGAGCGCGAAAACCAGGCCCGCCGCCGTCACGACGCTGCCGGTACCGCCCATCGCGCGGATGATGCCTGTCTTCAGCCCGCCCGGTATCTCTTCCTTGAAACGCGACACCAGCAGCAGGTTGTAGTCCGATCCGACCGCCAGCAGGATGATCACCGCCATCGCAAGCACCATCCAATGCAGTTCGATGCCCAGGACGTGCTGCCAGATGAGCACCGAGATCCCGAACGACGCACCCAGCGACAACACGACGGTGCCGACGATCACCACGGCCGCCACCAGGCTTCGGGTGAACAGCAACATGATCAAAAAGATCAGGCTAATCGATGCGATCCCGGCGATGAGCAGGTCGTAGTAGGACCCGTCGGCGAGGTCCTTGAACGTGGCCGCAGTACCGCCCAAGGAAATCTTCGCGTCTTCCAGCGGCGTGCCCTTCACCGCTTCGATGGCCGCCAGCTTGATGGGCTCGACGCGCGAAAGCCCTTCTGGTGTCACGGGATCCCCGCGGTGGGCGATGATCATTCGGACCGATTTGCCGTCCGGCGAGAAGAAGCTCTTCATGCCGCGCTGGAAGTCCGGATTCTCGAACACCTCCGGCGGCAGATAGAAGCTGTCGTCGTTTTTGGCCTCGTCGAACGCCTTTCCCATCGACGTCGAGTTCGCGCTCAGTTCGTCCATCTGGTTGTAGAAGCCCGACATGGTGCTGTAGGTGGTCAGCATCATGGTTTGCATGCTTTCCATCGTCGTGATCATCGGCCCGAACTGAGCCAGCATCTCGGGCATCAGCGTGTCGAGCTGGTTCATGTTGACGATAATCGCGTCCATGCTGTCGGTCAGTTCACTGACACCGTCGAGCGCGTCGAACAGCGAGCGGATCGAGTGGCACGCGGGAATGTCGTAGCAGTGCGGTTCCCAGTAGAAGTAGTTGCGGATCGGCCGGAAGAAATCGTCGAAATCCGCTATGTGGTCCCGTAACTCATGGATCGTGCCCTGCAAGTCGTTCATCTGGCCGACCATGTCGTGGGTGACGCCGACCAGCTGCGTCATCAGGCCGTACATGCGCTTCATCGTCGCGACGGTTTTGCCCATCTCGTCGGCCTGAGTCTTCATGTCGGCCATGCGGTCCTTCATCAGCTTCATGTTCTGCAGCTGGCCCGCGCCCTGCATGCTCAAGATGAACGGAAGCGACGTGTGCTGAATCGGCGTGCCGTCCGGCCTGGTGATCGCCTGCACGCGGGCGATGCCGGGAACCCGGAAGACCGCCTTGGCGACCTTGTCGAGCACGAGGAAATCCGACGAATTGCGAAGGTCGTGATCGGCTTCGATCAGGAGCACTTCCGGGTTCATCCTGGCCATCGAGAAGTGCCGGTTGGCGGCATCGAATCCCGTGTTGGCGGGGATGTCTTTGGGGATGAACTTGGTGTCGTCGTAGTTCGCCTTGTATCCGGGCAGCGCGGCAAGACCGATGAGGGCCAACGCCAGCGAGGCGACCAGGATCGGCCCCGGCCACCGCACGATCGACGTACCGATCCGCCGCCAGAACCGAATGCGCATAGCGCGTTTAGGCTCGAACAGGCCGAAGCGGCTGCCGATCGTGACGATCGCCGGCCCCAGGGTGAGCGCGACCGCCACGCCGGCGAGGATGCCGACCGCGCACGGCACGCCCAACGTCTGAAAGTACGGCATACGCGTGAAGGTCAGACAGTAGGTGGCGCCCGCAATGGTCAGGCCCGAGCCCAGCACGACATGTGCAGTGCCGTGAAACATCTCGTAGTAGGCCTCTTCGCGGCTCGCCCCCGAGGTGCGGGCCTCCTGATATCGGCCGATCAGGAAGATGGCGTAGTCGGTGCCCGCCGCAATCGTCAGCGAGACAAGCATGTTCACGGCAAAGGTCGACAGACCGATGATCTGGTGATGCCCGAGAAAAGCCACGATTCCGCGCGCGGCGGTCAGCTGAATGCCGACCATGACGAGCAGAACAACCACCGTGACGATCGAGCGGTAGAAGATCAGCAGCATCGCAATGATGACCACGAACGTCACGAGGGTGATCTTGAGGATTGTCCGGTCGCCCGCGTGGTTCATGTCGGCCTGCAGCGCCGCCGGACCGGTCACGAACACCTTCACACCCGGCGGCGGCGGCGACTTGTCGACGATTCCGCGCACCGCGTCGACCGACTCGTTGGACAGCGTCTCGCCCATGTTGCCGGCGAGGTTCAGCTGCACGTATGCGGCCTTGCCGTCATTGCTCTTAGCCCCGGCTTCGGTGAGCGGATCGCCCCAGAAATCCTGGACGTGCTGGACGTGTTTGGGATCCGCCCGAAGCTTGGCGACCAGGCCCTTGTAGTAATCGAGCGCCGTCTCGCCCAGCGGCTCGTCGCCCTCCACGACGAGCATCGCGACGCTGTCGGAGTCCGACTCGCCGAACAGGTGGCCCATGTGCTTCATCGCCTGCATCGACGGCGCATCCGTCGGGCTCATCGACACCTGGTTGGCCTTGCCGACGACCTCCAGCTGAGGCACTGCGGTGTTCAGCAGGAACAGCAGCGCAAGCCAGCCGAGAACGATGGGTATCGACATGCGCCGAATCCAGCGCGCGATCCCCGACGGCGCCCGCCGGGTGTGCAGCATGGGGGTCGTCATGCGGATTTCACGACGCAGTAGATGTACGCGCTGACCTGATTCATCGAGCGCTCGTCCTTGACCTCACCGTCGGAGATGATGCGGCACCCGATGTAGTCGCTGTCGCCTTGAGCCACAATGTTTCCCATCACCGACGGCGCGTTGGAGATGATCTCGTGTGACCACGGCAACGTCGCGTCGTTCACCTGATTGGTTTCGCCTTCGTCGTCGATGTAGTTGATGTCGGCGGTCGCCCCCGGGGGACCCCAGACCTCGTAGATCAGGCTCTTCGGGTCGGTCTTGTTCGAGTTGTCGGACATGCTGCCCGCGTAGGTCGGCAGCTGATGCGATCCGAAGATGCCTCGGACACGCACAACAGCAAATCCCGCGGCGACAAGCACGATTGCCATGGCCAGCGGGATCCACGCATGCTTCAAGACACGAAAAATTCGGGGGATCCCTTCACGCTCGGCTTTATAAGGTGAGGCTAACAAACCCTACCCGGCTGACAGGGACCTACCGCTCGCCGTGCCTTGTCATCGCCAGCGCGTGGTCATCGCACCGAGCGCGCCGAGTGCCACCGCCGCCGCCGTCGACGTCCTCAACACCGTCGGCCCCATGCGGACCACGGTCGCCCCGGCGTCGGACAGCACAGCCAGTTCGTCGTCGGCGATACCGCCTTCCGGTCCGACTACCAGTGTGAGCGAATCAGCCTGTGCCAAAGGGAGTTTCGTAATCGGTTCGGTGGCCGATTCGTGCAGCACCAACACCGTCGTTCCCGCGGATACCGCATCTGCCAGCCGCCTCGCCAACTCGCCGGTGGTCACCACGCCGGTAACGGCCGGGATATGCGGCCTGCGCGACTGGCGAGCCGCCGCGCGGGCCACCGCACGCCACCGGCGCAGACCCTTATCGGCCTTGGCGGCGTCCCAGCGCGCCACGCAGCGCGCGGATTGCCAGGCCACGAACGAATCGGCGCCGGCCTCGGTGGCCAGCTCGATGGCCAGTTCCGAGCGGTCAGACTTGGGTAGTGCCTGCACGACGGTGACCGACGGAGTCGGTGGGTCGACGATCCAGCGCTCCCGGACGCGTGCCGACAGCCGAGCCTTGGCCACGTCTTCGATCACGCAGTGCGCCACCGCACCCGCCCCGTCCGAGAGGTCGAGCTCCTCCCCAACCCTGATGCGACGCACGGTGGCGGCGTGAAATCCCTCGTCACCCTCGACGACGGCCAGGTCGCCGATTTCCGGCAGCGTGTCGACGTAGAACAGGGCCCGATGAGCGCCTGCGCCAAGAGAATCAGGCACTGCCGGCATTTCGCGCTATCGGCCGGTGAAGGTTTCGCGCAGCCTGCTGAAGAGCCCCCCGCCGGTGCCGGCGGCCTGCGTGGATTTCACCTCTGCGGCGTCGCGGGTGCGGTGCTCCTTCAGCTTGCGCAGCAGCTCGATGTCCTCGTGGTCGAGCCGCGCGGGGACGACCACCTCGATATGGGCGTGTAGGTCCCCGCGGACGCCGGACCGCAGATGCGGCATCCCGTGTCCGCGCAGCGTGGTCACCGACCCTGGCTGGGTGCCCGCAGGGATGGTGATCTCGGTCGGCCCGTCGAGAATCGCGTCGATGGCGACGGTCGTACCGAGCGCCGCGTCGACCATCGGCACCGACACGGTGCAATGCAGGTCGTCGCCGTCGCGGACGAAGATTTCATGCTGCTGTTCGTGGACCTCGACGTACAAGTCGCCCGCCGGGCCGCCGCCGGGGCCGACCTCGCCTTGGGCAGCCAGCCGGACCCGCATCCCGTCGCCGACGCCAGCAGGAATCTTGACGCTGATCTCGCGCCGCGACCGGACCCTTCCATCGCCGCCGCAACGGTGACAGGGATCGAGGATCACCTCGCCGACCCCGCCGCAGACCGGACACGGCCGTGACGTCATCACCTGACCCAGCAGCGAGCGCTGCACCGTCTGGATCTCACCCCGCCCGCCGCACGTATCGCAGGTCGTCGGTTTGGAGTTGCCGTGCGTGCCCTTGCCCTGGCACAGGTCACAGAGCACGGCGGTGTCGACGGTGACCTGCTTGGTCACCCCGGTCGCGCACTCCTCGAGGTTGAGACGCATGCGCAGCAGCGAGTCAGCGCCGGGCCGGACCCGGCCAATCGGGCCGCGGGAGCTGGCGCCGCCGCCGAAGAAGGCCTCGAACACGTCGCCGAGCCCGCCGAAACCGCCGAAACCGTTGCCCCCGGCGCTCGCGGTCTGGAGCGGGTCGCCGCCGAGATCGACGATGCGGCGCTTCTCCGGATCGCTGAGCACCTCGTAGGCGGCGCTGATCTCCTGAAAGCGCGCCTGCGCCTCCTGATCGGGGTTGACGTCGGGATGCAGCTCGCGGGCCAGCTTCCGGTAGGCGCGTTTGATCTCCGAATCACTGGCGCCCTTGCTCACGCCGAGCAGACCGTAATAGTCGCGTGCCACTCCCTGACCTTCCTTACCGCTGATGCGGTGCTACCGGTTGCCTAAGACTTCGCCGATGTACATCGCAACCGCAGCGACGTTTGCAATCGTTCCCGGATAGTCCATTCGGGTCGGTCCGAGCACACCCATGCCGCCGTAGACCTTTCCCATACTGCCGTACGCCGTCGTGACCACCGACGTGCCCGCCATCTCCTCGGCTTCCGTCTCATGTCCGATGCGCACGGTGACCTTGCCGGCCTCCTGCTGCGCGGCGAGCAGCCGCAGCACCACGACCTGCTCCTCGAGCGCCTCGAGCACCGAACGCAGCGAACCGCCGAAGTCGGCGGTGTTGCGCGTCAGGTTCGCGGTGCCGCCCAACAGCAGCCGCTCATCGGTGTGTTCGACGAGCGATTCCAGCAGCACCGTCGCCGACCGGCCGATCGCGTCTCCGAGGCCGCCCCTGCCGTCCATATGGGCGGCCAGCTCCGAGACCGCGACCGATGCCGCAGACAGCCGCTTGCCCTCCAGCGCTTGACCGAGCATCTCGCGCAGCTGGCTGATCTCATGCTCGTCGATGACGTCGCCGAGCTCCACCATGCGCTGGTCGACGCGGCCGCTGTCGGTGATCACCACCAGCAGCAGGCGTGCGGGAGTCAACTGAACGACTTCGAGATGGCGGACAGTGGAGGTGGACAGTGTCGGGTACTGGACGATGGCCACCTGGCGGGTCAGTTGCGCCAGCAGCCGCACGGCGCGGCGCAGCACGTCATCGAGGTCGACGCCCGTTTCGAGGAATTTCAGGATGGCCGACCGCTCGGATGTCGACAGCGGCTTGATGTCCTCGAGCCGGTCGACGAACTCGCGGTACCCCTTCTCGGTCGGCACGCGACCCGAGCTGGTGTGCGGCTGGGTGATGTAGCCCTCTGCCTCCAGCACGGCCATGTCGTTGCGGACGGTCGCGCTGGACACCCCGAGGTTGTGCCGCTCGACGAGAGACTTCGAACCGATCGGTTCCTTGGTCGCCACGAAGTCGGCGACGATCGCGCGCAACACCTCGAACCGACGGTCGTCGGCACTACCCATTTGTTCACCTCCTACAGATCGAACCCATTTTACGGGGACCAGCAGGGGCTATGCTGTCTCGCGGCTCCCGCGGTCCTGTGCCTGGCGGATCGGCCGGTTGCGACTAGCCTTTCGATCATGCACAAGCGGTAGCCAGCTGGGACGAGTCGAAGGATTTCGGGCAGGTGATCTTCAAGGGCGTACTCGATGGCAAGCCGTATCCCCACCACGGGTTGACGTATCGACAGTGGTCGCAGATACCGCCACGGCAGATCCGTCTCGACGAACTGGTCACCACGACGACCGTGTTGCACCTGGACCGCCTGCTGTCGGAGGATTCGACGTTCTACGGCGACCTGTTTCCGCATGCCGTGCGCTGGCGAGGCGTGATGTATCTCGAAGACGGGCTGCACCGGGCGGTGCGGGCGGCGTTGCGCAATCGAACGGTGCTGCATGCCCGGGTTTTCGACATGGACGTGCCGGTCGCCCAGCAGGTCTAGCGCACGACGCCTTTCTCCTGCAACGCAATCCGCAATGCACGTATCGCGTAGTGCAGCCTTGACTTGACCGTGCCTTCTGGGATCCGTTCTCGTGCAGCGATGTCGGCGACGGTCTGGGCGAGATAGAAGGCACGAACGACCACGGCGCGGTGGTCTGCCGACAGCGACGTCAATGCGTCCGACACGATCCACCTGTCGAACGCCGGGCCGATCGCATCCGGCGATGGCCGTTCGGGCAGCGAATCCATGCGCAATTCGCGTGCATACCTTGCACTTCGGCGATCATCGATCACCTGATTGCGGGCCACGGTGAACAGCCAGGCTCTGACGCCTCCGGCGCACTGCCGCAACACGGCGGGGTTTCGCCAGAGCCGCAGGAGCGATTCCTGTACGACGTCCTCAGCGAAGGCCGCATCTCCGCCCGTGAGCCGCAAGACGTACCGCAGCAGAGCTTGAGCGTGCGCGTCATGAATCGCTCGAAGGAGTGCCGCCTGGTCGGGATCGGTCACTCCGCTCATAGTCCGCGCGGGCCCTTGACGTCTGCTGTGAGATTCCTTGTGGAAGTACGAAAGCGCTCTCACGCCGTGAGTCAGTCGAGCACAGCCCGCACCACACCGTCGGCCAGCAGCCTGCCGCGGTCCGTGAGCACAAGCCGGTCGGCCTCGACAGTCAGCAACCCGTCACCGATGACCATCTGCGCCCGGGCCCGCTCGTCATCGGTGAGGAACCCCGCAGGCAGGCCCACCCTCAACCGGAGCCGCAGCATCACGTCTTCGATATGCGTTGCGCGGGCGTCGAGCCGCTCGAAATCGGCCACCGGAAGCCGTCCGTCAGTCAACGATTGCGCATATGCCTTGGGGTGCTTGATGTTCCACCATCGCGTCGATCCCAGGTATCCGTGCGCGCCAGGCCCGGCGCCCCACCACTCGCCGCCGTTCCAGTAACCCATGTTGTGCCTGCATTCGCCGCCGGGCGTGCTCCAGTTGGAGACCTCGTACCAGCCGAACCCGGCGGCGGACAACCGTTCGTCGGCAAGCTCGTAGCGCTGCGCCAGCACATCGTCGTCTGTCGGCGACAGCTCCCCCCGGCGCACCCGCCTGCCCATCGCGGTGCCCTCCTCGATCGTCAGGGCATACGCCGAAATGTGATCAACGCCTCCCTCGACGGCGGCGTCGATCGAGCGCCGAAGGTCGTCATCTGTCTCCCCGGGCGTGCCGTAGATGAGGTCGATGTTCACGTGGTCGAATCCGGCCGCGACGGCCTCTCGCGCCGCTGCGGGCGCCCGACCCGGCGAATGCACCCGATCCAGCGTCGCCAGCACGTGCGGAGCGACCGACTGCATGCCCAGCGATACACGCGTGTATCCGGCGGCGCGCAGTTGCTCGAAGAGTCCAGGAGACGTCGACTCCGGGTTGGCCTCGGTGGTGACCTCGGCGCCTTCGGCAAGGACGAAATGCTCCCGGACCGCATCGAGCACCTCGCTCAGGCCCGCATCGCCCAGCAGCGAGGGCGTCCCCCCGCCGACGAACACCGTCTGCACATGTGGCGGCGACCCCAGTCGTGCGGCGGCCTGGCCCAGCTCGGCGCGCAGCGCGACCAGCCAGCCGTCGAATTCGGCGCCGCCCAGATCAGCGGGCGTATAGGTGTTGAAGTCGCAGTATCCGCAGCGGGTGGCGCAGAACGGGACGTGGATGTAGAGGCCGAACGGCGCCCCCGCCGTCGGCGTAATGCCGGGCAGGTCGACAGGCTGGGTTCGGACGCTCACAAGCCCAGTTTTCCAGAGGACTTTTGCTCACCCTGAGCGCAAATCTCGCCCGGTTAGGGCATATGTCGGTGTCCGTGGCACAATTGGCCCCGTGATTGTCGGCCGCATCTTCCCCCACCGCGTATCGCTGGTGGCGCGCCGGCATGTCGACTTCAAGCGCGTGTGTACCTGTTGTTGTCTGCCTTGACGTCGTAGTCCTGCCCACCAGTACTTTCAGCTGGCCGCCGGATCTGCGCCGCCGGACAGCCCCCGGTGAACAGCGCGCCCGAAGGCCGGCTCCAGTAAGGAGCCACACCACATGACCACCGCCAAGCCCGTCAAGCGCCCCCGTGGCGAGGGCCAGTGGGCGCTCGGCTATCGCGAGCCGCTCAACGCAAACGAACAGTTCAAGAAGGATGACGACGCGCTGAACGTGCGCGCGCGCATCCTCGATATCTACTCCGAGCAGGGCTTCGACAGCATCGACAAGCAGGACTTGCGTGGGCGGTTCCGGTGGATGGGCCTCTACACCCAGCGTGAGCAGGGCTACGACGGCACCTGGACCGGCGATGAGAACGCCGACCTCCTCGAGGCCAAGTACTTCATGATGCGAGTCCGCTGCGACGGCGGCGCGCTGACCACCGCCGCGCTGCGCACGATGGGCGAGATCTCTACCGAGTTCGCCCGCGACACCGCCGACATCTCGGACCGCGAGAACATCCAGTACCACTGGATCCGGATCGAGGACGTTCCCGAGATCTGGGACCGTCTCGCCGCCGTCGGCCTGCAGACCACCGAGGCGTGCGGTGATTGCCCGCGCGTCGTTCTTGGCGGCCCGCTGTCGGGTGAATCGCTCGACGAGGTCCTCGACCCGAGCTGGGCCGTCGATGAGATCGTCCACCGCTACATCGGCTCGCCGGAGTTCTCCAACCTGCCGCGCAAGTACAAGACCGCTATCTCCGGGTTGCAGGACGTCGCCCACGAGGTGAACGACATCGCGTTCATCGGGGTCAACCACCCCGAGCACGGCCCCGGCCTGGACGTATGGGTCGGCGGCGGCCTGTCCACAAACCCGATGCTCGCCCAGCGCCTCGGCGCGTGGGTGCCGCTGGAGGAGGTGCCCGAGGTCTGGGCGGCGGTGACATCGGTGTTCCGTGACTACGGCTACCGCAGGCTGCGGTCAAAGGCGCGGCTGAAGTTCTTGATCAAGGACTGGGGCGTAGAAAAATTCCGCCAGGTCGTCGAGGACGAGTACCTGGGCCGCAAGCTGATCGACGGGCCTGCCCCCGAGCCCGTCAAGCATCCCATCGACCACGTCGGCGTGCAGAAGCTGAAGAACGGCAAGAACGCCGTCGGCGTCGCGCCGATCGCCGGGCGCGTCTCCGGCACGATCCTGACCAAGATCGCCGACCTCGCCGCCGCGGCGGGTTCGGACCGGGTGCGCCTCACGCCATATCAGAAGCTGATCATCCTCGACGTCCCCGATGAAAAGGTGGCCAAGCTCGTCGAACAGCTGGAGGAGCTGGGCCTGCCGGCCACCCCGACGCATTGGCGGCGCAACCTGATGGCCTGCACCGGCATCGAGTACTGCAAGCTGTCCTTCGCCGACACGAAGGGCCGAGCGCAGCTGCTGGTGCCCGATCTCGAAAAGCGGCTCGAGGACATCAACGCCCAGCTCGATGTGCCGATCACCGTCAACATCAACGGCTGCCCCAACTCGTGTGCCCGTATTCAGGTCGCCGACATCGGGTTCAAGGGCCAAATGGTCGACGACGGCAACGGGCCGGTCGAGGGTTTCCAGGTTCACCTGGGCGGCAGCCTCGGTCTGGACAGCGGTTTCGGCCGCAAGCTGCGCCAGCACAAGGTGCTGTCCACCGAGCTGGGCGACTACATCGAGCGGGTTGTTCGTAATTTCGTGAAACAACGAGAGCACGGGGAGCGTTTCGCAACGTGGGCGGTACGAGCAGACGAGGCGGACCTGAGATGACAATGACCGACATTGACCTGCAAGCGCTGGCCGAACGTGGTGCAGCCGAGCTCGAAGGCGCCAGCGCGGGCGACCTGCTGCGCTGGACCGACGAGAATTTCGGCGCTAATTACGTCGTGGCGTCGAACATGCAGGATGCGGTGCTCGTCGACCTGGCCGCCAAGGTGCGGCCGGGCGTCGACATCCTGTTCCTCGACACCGGCTACCACTTCGTGGAGACCATTGGCACGCGCGACGCCGTTGAGGCGGTCTACGACGTCAACATCGTCAACGTGACGGCCGAGAACAGCGTCGCCAAGCAGGACCAGCTGTACGGCAAGGATCTGTTCGCCCGAGAGCCCAACGAATGCTGCCGGATGCGCAAGGTCGAGCCGTTGGGCAAGGCGCTTCAGGGTTATTCGGCCTGGGTGACCGGGATTCGCCGGGTCGAGGCCCCGACGCGCGCGAATGCGCCGTTGATCAGCTGGGACCGGGCGTTCAACCTGGTCAAGATCAACCCGCTCGCGGCGTGGACAGATGAGGACATGCAGGCCTACATCGACGCCAACGACATTCTCGTCAATCCTCTTGTCTTTGAGGGTTATCCGTCGATCGGATGCGCGCCGTGCACCTCCAAGCCGGTCGAGGGCGCCGATCCGCGCAGCGGCCGGTGGGCGGGCACCGCGAAGGTCGAATGCGGGTTGCACGCTTCGTGACTTCGCTCGTCCTGACGGCGCACGGCAGCGCCGACCCGCGGTCGGCGGCCAACGCGCGCGCCATCGGCGCGTGTGTACACAAGCTGCGGCCGTCGCTCGACGTGCGGGTTGCGTTCTGCGAGCAGAACTTTCCCAGTCTTCGTGATGTGCTGCCCACGGTGCCGACGCGTGCGGTCGTGGTGCCGCTACTGCTCGCCGACGCCTATCACGCGCGGATCGACATTCCCGCGATGATCGCCGAAGCCGGCACAGACGCCCACCAGGCCGATGTGCTCGGTGAGGACGAGCGGCTGATTCACGTGCTGCGCCAACGGCTCGAGCAGGCCGGGGTCTCGCGGCTCGATTCGCGGGTCGGGGTATTGGTGACCGCTGTCGGATCGTCGAATCCGGCCGCCAACGCCCGCACCGAAGCAGTCGCGCGAGAGTTGACGCTCACCACCCGCTGGGCCGCCACGACCGCGTTTGCGACGGGGGCACACCCGAACCTTGCGCATGCAGCCGACCTGCTACGGCGGGACGGCGCCGAGCGCCTGGTCGTCGCGCCGTGGTTCCTCGCCCCGGGCACGATCATCGATCGGGTTTCCGAATTCGCGCGTTCCCAAGGGATTCCGATGTCCTCACCGCTCGGCGCACATCGGCAGGTGGCCGAGACGGTGCTCGATCGCTTCGACGCCGTCGTCGCGCAACGCACAGCCGCCTGACGCCACGCCGCCGGTTTCGCGCCCGACTTCTGAGCTAGCCTCCCCCGCAACCCCCGGTGGCAGGCGGGTTGCCGCTGCCGCCTGACGACCAGCGGCGGCGTAGTTGCTCTTGTTGCTCAGTAGTCAGGCGATCGACTTGGCGCGCCTTGTAGAACCACACCAGCAACCCGGGCGCAGCAAGGACGGCGATGACGACGAGCCCGAGGGCGGTGTCGCTCATGGCCAGAGGCTACGCGCGAGCGGGGCCCCGCTCGCGGGAAAGTCAGGCTTTCGTCAGCGCTTCGTCCTCGTCGGCCTTGTCGGCTTTGGGGAGGTGGGCGCCGTCGGGCAGCGAAGGCACCCGGGTGGCCCTGACGTAAACCGTGTCGCCCTCCTTGAGGCCCAGCGCCTCGGCGTCGCCGCGGGTGATCTGTGCGGTGAACGGAACATTGTTCGATGCCGCGGTCAGTTCGACGCGAACCTCGAACCCCAGCGTGACGATCCGGTCGATCGTCGCCTTGAGCACACCGGTCGTCCGCACCGACTCGTCGCTGGCGGCGATCGCCATGTCGGGTTTGCGGCCGACGCGAATGTCGTGCGGTCGCACCAGTATTCCGTTGAGTGAGGACACCGCGCCCAGAAATGACATAACGAACGCGTTGGCCGGGGTGTCGTACACCTCGGTCGGCGAGCCCACCTGTTCGACACGGCCCTTGTTGAGCACCGCGATCCGGTCGGCGACGTCGAGCGCCTCAGCCTGGTCGTGGGTGACAAGCACCGTGGTGACGTGCACCTCGTCGTGCAACCGGCGCAGCCACGCGCGCAGATCGTCGCGCACCTTGGCGTCCAGCGCCCCGAACGGCTCGTCGAGCAGCAGCACCTGCGGATCGACGGCCAGCGCGCGCGCCAGCGCCATCCGTTGCCGCTGACCGCCGGACAGTTGGTTGGGGTAACGGGTCTGGAATCCGCTGAGTCCCACCACTTCCAGCAGGTTGTCGACCTTTTCCTTGATTTCCGATTTCGGGCGCTTGCGGATCTTGAGGCCGAAGGCGACGTTGTCGCGGACCGTCAAATGCTTGAACGCCGCGTAGTGCTGGAAGACGAAGCCGATGCCGCGCCGCTGCGGCGGCACGTTCGTGACGTCCTTGCCCTTGATCGTGATGGTGCCCGTGTCGGGCTGATCCAGGCCGGCGATCGCACGCAGCAGCGTCGACTTGCCCGAGCCGCTTGGCCCTAGAAGCGCTGTCAGTGAGCCGTCCGGCACCACGAAGTCGACGTTGTCGAGCGCGGCGAAGTCGCCGTAACGCTTGTTCGCGCCTCGCACGATGATTGCGTCTGTCATTGCCCCGCCTCCTTAGGCCTTGCTCTGCCGTGCGCGTCGCGCGTCGAGGACTACCTGAACGACCAGGACGATCACCGCCACGGTCATCAGCAGCGTCGACACCGCGTATGCCCCGTACTCTGCGCCGCGGGAGTAGCGGTCGGCCACCAACAGTGTGAGGGTCTGCGAGGTTCCCGGCAGGTTGGAAGACACCATGATGACCGCCCCGAATTCACCGAGGGTGCGCGCGATCGTCAGCACGACGCCGTACGTCAATCCCCACCGAATCGACGGCAGCGTCACCCGCCAGAACGTCTGCCACCACTGTGATCCCAGCGTTGCGGCGGCCTCTTCCTGATCGGTGCCGATCTCGTGCAGCACCGGCTCGACTTCCCGGATCACGAACGGCACCGTGACGAAGATGCTCGCCAGCACGATGCCGGGGAACCCGAAGATGATTTTGAAGCCGAGGTTGTTCTCGACGAATCCGAACAGCCCCGCCGAGCCCCACAGCAGGATCAGCGCGACACCAACGACCACCGGGGAAACCGCAAACGGCAGGTCGATTACCGCTTGCAGTGCGCTCTTCCCGCGGAACCTGTTGCGTGCCAGCACCAAAGCGGTCGGCACACCGAACAGTACGTTCAGCGGCACCACAATCGCGACGACAAGCAGGGACAGCTGCAGCGCCGACAGGGCCGCCGGGGTGGTGATGGACGAAAAGAATGCACCGATGCCGGGCTGGAAGGTGCGCCACAGGATCAGCGCCACCGGCACGATCACCAAAATCGCGACGTAGGCGAGCGCGAGGTATCGCAGCAGGTGGCGCACTGCGGGTGACAACGTCATCGCGCCAACTCCTCTCGCTTGGCGGCACGGGAACCTATGGCACGCAAGATGAACAGGACCACAAACGAAATGACCAGTAACACAATCGAAATCGCAGCCGCACCGGTGCGGTCGTCGTTCTCGATGAGCGTCCGGATCCACTGCGAGGACACTTCGGTCTCCCCCGGCACGGCGCCGCCGATCAACACGACGGAGCCGAATTCGCCGATCGCTCTGGAGAACGCCAGGCCGGCGCCCGACAGCAGCGACGGCAACAGCGCGGGCAGGATCACCTTGGTGAAGATCGTCGCGTTGTTAGCGCCGAGTGAGGCGGCGGCCTCCTCCGTCTCGCGGTCGAGCTCCAGCAGGACCGGCTGCACCGAGCGCACCACAAACGGCAGCGTCACGAACAACAGGGCCACGCCGATGCCCCACTTGGTGTGCTGCAAGTGAAGTCCCACCGGGCTGTTCGGGCCATACAGCGCCAGCATGACCAGGCTTGCGACGATCGTCGGCAGCGCGAATGGCAGATCGATCACCGAGTCGACGAGCCGCTTACCGGGAAAGTCGTCGCGGGTCAGCACCCAGGCCACCAGCAATCCGAACACCAGGTTCACCAGGCTGACCCCCGTGGACACCGTCAGCGTGACCCGGAAGGACTCGATGGCGGCGTTCGACGTGACCGCCGACCAGAACGCGCTCCAGCCGCCGCCGGCCGCCTGCCACAGGATGGCGGCCAGCGGCAGCAGCACGATGATGCTCAGCCAGATCGACGCCGCGCCAACCCGCAGCGAGGTGGTGCCGTAGCGGCCGCCGAACGGGCCGGGCACCCGGTCGCCCTCACCATGGGTGAGTTCGGGCCGGGTCGCCTCGGGGTTGGCCTCAACCGTCATCCAGTGGCCTGCTTGTAGATCTTGGTGATCGTGCCGTTCTCCTTGTCGAAGAGCGCCGGGTCGACATCGCTCCACCCGCCCAGATCTGCAATGGTCCACAGCTTCTGCGGAGTCGGGAAGTCATTCGCGAAGTCTGTCGCGACCGACGGATCGACCGGCCGGAAGCCCGCCTGTGCCCAGATCTTCTGTCCCTCGGGAGTGAAGAGAAAGTTCTTCAGCGCGTTGGCCTTGTCGAGGTGCGCGCTGGAGGTGACGACCGCGACCGGGTTCTCGATCTTGAAGGTCTGCGGCGGATTGACGTGCTCGACCGGCTTGCCCTGCCGTTCGACGTTGATGGCCTCGTTCTCATAGCTGATCAACACGTCACCGGTGCCCTGGAGGAACACGTCGGTGGCCTCGCGCCCTGAGCCGGGGCGCGTCTTGACGTGCTCGGAGACGAGCTTGCTGATGTAATCGACGCCGGCCTGCCCGTCCTTGCCGCCATTGCTCTTAGCGGCGTACGGCGCCAACAGGTTCCATTTGGCCGAGCCGGAGCTCAGCGGGCTCGGGGTCACTACCTCGAGTCCGGGCTGCAGCAGGTCGTCCCAGTCCTTGATGTTTTTCGGGTTGCCTTTGCGCACCACAAGCGAAACCACCGAGCCGAACGGGATGCCCTTGGTCGCGTCGGCATTCCAGTCCTTGGCCACCTTGTTGGCCTTGACCAGGCGGGTGACGTCTGGCTCGACCGAGAAGTTGACGACGTCGGCGGGCTTGCCGTCCTGCACGGCCCGCGACTGGTCGCCCGAGGCTCCGTACGAGGTCGTCACCGCGACGCCCTTGCCCTCAGGGGTGGCCGCGAAGGCGGGGATGATCTTGCTCCACCCCGGCTCGGGTACCGCGTACGCGACGAGGGTCAGGGTCGTGTCGGCGGCGGGCTGGTCGCCGCCGCCGGCGACGTCACTGGACCCCCCACCGCACGCCGCGAGCACCGTGGCGGTGGCAGCAACTGCGGTGGCGTGAAGCCAGGCTCTACGGGTGTTCATCGGTGACCTTTCCTTACGGATATCTTGCGGGGACTGACGGAATTCCGTCACGCGGCAAGGCGAAGGATCAGTATCCGGGCACACGAACAGCCGCTACCGACACCAAACCGCGGACGGGGGTGACTTCAGCGACAACAACAGACATCAGCGACAGCAGTGCCCACGGCAATGAGGGCCAAGATGTGGCCCCTCTTGTTGCCGGACGCTGTCTGCATGGCGCGAAGAATAACAGAGTCCTGCTAATTGCTCAGTTCGAGGCTTTCGGCGGCGTCAACGAGTGACGAACCACATAACGATCACCAACACGACGAGAATTACCAGCACCAACGTCACCCGCGATCGGGGCATCGGTTTCATCGCGGATCGTCATCCTGGTGTCGTGCCCGGCGCAGCAGCCGCAGCCCATTGCCCAGCGCACCGTCGAGCAGGAGCGCGGTCCCGTAGGCCAGCGCCAACACCACGGGCATCACGATTGCGGTCTGGGCGACGAACCCGAGACCGGAAAGCCACAGCTCAACGCTGTCCCACCAGTTGAGGAAGCCGCCCACCCGGCCAGCCTACGGTGCCTCGACGCTCGCCCTTGCCCGGCGCCGGTTCAGCAACGCCGGACACGCACCTCAACGAGTGGACGGCGGGCAGGTTGGGAGTCGATGATGTCCGCATGGTTCTGCACCAAAGTGACAAGGCTGACGCGACCAGCGAGGCCCCAGGGCCGCCGCCGTTGACCGTGACGGCCCCGGTGCCCTTCGCGCCCACCGGATCGTTGCGGAACCCGTTCCCCCCGATCGCCGACTATGCGTTCCTCTCCGACTGTGAAAACACCTGCCTCATCTCGTCGGCCGGTTCTGTCGAATGGTTGTGTGTGCCGAGGCCGGACTCACCGAGCGTGTTCGGCGCGATCCTCGACCGCGGTGCAGGGCATTTCCGGCTCGGCCCCTACGGAGTCTCGGTGCCCGCCGCCCGGCGTTATCTGCCGGGCAGCCTCATCCTCGAGACCACCTGGCAGACGCACACGGGATGGATCATCGTGCGCGATGCGCTGGTGATGGGCCCGTGGCACGACATCGAGTCGCGGTCGCGCACGCATCGCCGCACTCCGATGGACTGGGACGCCGAGCACATCCTGCTGCGCACGGTGCGCTGTGTGAGCGGAACCGTCGAACTGGTGTTGAACTGCGAGCCGTCGTTCGACTACCACCGCACGAACGCCACATGGGAGTACTCGGCGCAGGCCTATGGTGAGGCGATCGCGCGGGCGGTGAAGAACCCGGATTCGCATCCGACGCTGCGGATCACCACGAACCTGCGCATCGGCCTGGAGGGCCGGGAGGCGCGTGCCCGCACCCGCATGAAGGAAGGCGACAACGTCTTCGTCGCGTTGAGTTGGTCGAAGCATCCGTCGCCGCAGACATATGACGAAGCCGCCGACAAGATGTGGGCGACCAGCGAATGCTGGCGGCAGTGGATCAACGTCGGCGACTTTCCCGACCATCCATGGCGGGCCTACCTTCAGCGCAGCGCACTGACGTTGAAGGGACTGACGTATTCACCAACCGGTGCCCTGCTGGCGGCGCCGACGACGTCGCTGCCGGAAACCCCTCAGGGCGAACGTCGAATCGCGCACCCAGGCGTAGCGGTAGTCCCAGTTGCG
>LZSH01000379.1 GCA_001665255.1 Mycobacteriaceae bacterium 1482268.1
CCGTCGTGGGCGTCGGCGATCTCCTGCAGTTTCGTCAGGTGCGCCATCATCGCGTCGACCTTGATGCGGTCCCGGAGCGCCGCAGCGTAATCCGTCGCCGCGGCCGCTGCCGCGGGCGAGGAGGAAGGCGGACTCGCCGCCTCCTTGGCGGGCGTCCCGCCACAACCGCCGAGAGCGGCCAGGATCCCGACCGCGGCGAGCACAGCGGTAGCCCTTCGCAATGTGCGCCCCATCGGTCCCACGTTAGCGGTTCTACGCATCGCGTCGGTTGACAGTGACCAGTGCTGCGACGAAGACCACCGCCGAAACCGCCGCGAAGTAGACGATCGAGCCCAGCTCACCCCACGGCATCGCGTACACCGGGTAGAGCCACTGCACGCCGAGGAATGTGAACGCGTTGCCGAACGGCAGATACGGACCGATATCCGTACTGATATTCGGCATGTTTCCCAGCAACGGTTCGGCGACCAGCGGCCACAGCAGCAGTAGCGCAACGGCACCCGCTGACGCCCGGATGAGCGCGCCGACGCCGACCGCGAGCACCGCGGCGAGCATCGCATAGACCGCGATAGCACCGACCAGACGCCAGTTGCGGGGGTCGGCATTGGCGACCACGATCGACGCCATCACCATGACCGCGGCGTACGCGCCCGAGAACACCGCCGCCACAACGGCTTTCGCAACCAGCACCAGGGTGCGGTCAGGTACCGCCGTGAACGTGGTGCGGATCATGCCGCTGCGGTATTCGTTGGTCACGCTCAGCGCCGACAGGATCATCAGCACAGGGACGCCGAATACGGCGACACCCATCGCCGCCTTCTCGCCCTCCAACGGGCCGGGCCCATAGGCGGTCGATGCCTGCAGCGCGGCCAGCCCTATGCTCAGCACCGCCGCCGCGACCGCCGTCCAGAGCGATGACCGGGTGGTCGACAGCTTGATGCGTTCGGCGTTGAGTACCGCGATCGTGCTCATGTGGCCGCCCGGAATTGCACGGCCTCTTCGGTGAGCTTCATGTACGCGTCCTCCAGCGACTCCTGTTGTGACGCCAACTCGTGCAGGGTGATTCCGTTTCGTGCGGCCAACTCGCCGACCACCTCGGCCGCTGCGCCTCGCACCACCAACGCCGCGGCGCCGACATCGTCGGTGACTTCGATGCCTGCCTCGTCGAGCACCTCGCGCAGCCGGTCCAGCTGTGGGCTGCGTACCCGGACGCTGACGGTACGGCCGACGAACTCGGTCACCGTCGTCGACGCCATCAGCCTGCCTCGGCCGATCACCACGAGCCGATCGGCGGTGGCGGACATTTCGGCGAGCAGATGGCTCGACACGAAAACGGTGCGACCCTCGCCGGCCAGCGTGCGCATC
>LZSH01000380.1 GCA_001665255.1 Mycobacteriaceae bacterium 1482268.1
GGGTTCCTGACTGCTTGATGCCCTTTACCAAGGCGATAAACGACACCAGGAGGGTCATCGCCCTGAGCCCCTCGACAATGGCCGCTGTTGATCCTCGCCGCGGTGCTCGGGGTAGCGCTGGTGATCACCCTCAACCCGGTCTCGAACGCGAGATATGTGGTAGGCACCGCAGCGCTGTCCGTGGCGGCGCTGTTCGGATCGTTCGCCACGGCGAGGCTGTTTCGCGTCAGCGCGACGTTGTCGGTTGTCGCGCTGATCGTTGTCTTTCCGTTGGCGAACGATCCGAACAGCGCCGCCACGGACAGCGCTGCGGTGCCTACCACATATCTCGCGTTCGAGACCGGGTTGAGGGTGATCACCAGCGCTACCCCGAGCACCGCGGCGAGGATCAACAGCGGCCATTGTCGAAAGGCATGGCATCACGTACGGCAAGCAGGCCGCCGGTGTGGCGCTGTTCTGGATGCCTCGACGAATTTGGCCGGACAAGCCGCACGACACGGGCATCCTGCTGGCCGAAAGCCGGCGATATGGCGTCTCGAACCTTTCCGCCCCGTTGTGGGCCGAGATGTACATCAACGGCGGATGGCCCCTGCTGATCACTGGAATGCTCGCTCTCGGCGTGTTCGTCAGGTCCCAGGACGGGCGGATCGAAAAGACACTTCAACGCGCGCGTGCGCCCGGTGTGCTCGCCTGCATCATGCCTTTTTATCTGATCATTCTCCTCCGCGGCTCGTTGCTCCAGGCGATGTCGTACCTGCTTGTCGCGATCCTCAGCGCCGCGTTCGTGACCCGTTGGGCCAGGTCCCGGTCATGAGGCGGGTGGGTTCACTTGACGTATTGCGGTGGTGCGTCGCGCTGACGTCCATTCTTGCCGTTGTGTTCGGTGCGCTGTTGTGGCTGAAGACATCTCGGGCCGAGAGCTCGGCGAATGTAAATACTCAGCAGATCGGCCGTCCGTACGGTCTGGCTCCGATGACGAAAACCCAACGGACGACAGCACTTTTCGTCGGCGACGAATTTCCCGCTGGATACGGCGGCATCGACAGGAACGCATACCCGTATATTGTGTGCGCTTCCATCGGTCTGAACTGCAACGTCGACGCGCGGCCCGGCACCCGATTCAGCGACTCTGCCCCAGAAACGGGGGAAGCGAACACTCGACTGATCGACAGGCTCGTCACCGATCGAATGATCTATGTAGCCGACGTTGTCATAGTCGACGCCGGACGAAATGATCTCGACGAGGCGCCTGACGCATACGGTGCCGGCTTCGAGCAGTGTCTCTCTCAAGTGAGGCGGCTCTGGCGCGACACAAAGATCGTGGTGATTGCGCCGTCGTACTTGTCGGCCGAGCCCGATCCGGCCTACCGGGAACGGATATCGGTTATCAGCCGGCTCACCGAGGCATTCGGCGCATCGTTGGTCGATCCCATCGCGGAGCAGTGGTACGCGGCGACAGACGTCGAGGCGATGACAATCCCGGAGGGCCCTTATCTCAACCAGGCAGGGCACCGTTTCATCGCCAGGAAGCTCGCCGACTCACTGCTTATTCAAGGCATCGGAGCACCAGGAGCCACAATCTGATGGATCTACGTTCGTATCTGCGGTTCCTACACCGACATTGGCACTGGATAGCGATCTTCACCTCGGTCGGTGTCATCACCGCGACGGCCGCATCGCTTTCTGCCACGCCCAAATTCGCTGCCACGGCTGAACTTTTCCTGGTCACCCCTGGTTACAGCTCGATGGGCTCACTCGACACCTTGAGCACCAGCCCGTACCAAGCCGATGTTTTCTCTCAGCAGCGTGCGCTCAGCTATGTGCAGCTTGCGACGAGGGTAGATCTGGCGCGTCGGGTGATCGACGGGCTGGGTATCGGACTGCGGGCGGAGGACTTGGCAGACGCGACGTCGGCCTCGGTACGGCCAGATACCGTACTGATGAACATCACGGTGAAGGCAGATTCTGCATCGACGGCGAAAATACTTGCAGACGCGGTCGCTGCTGAACTCGCGAAGGACATCCGCGAGTTGGAAACTCCTTCTGGGACTTTGGTTCCCACCGTCGATCCCGTCGTCACACAGCCCGCTGGCACACCGACGAGACCGGCCGAACCCAATATCGCGATCTACCTCGTACTCGGTGCGGCGTGCGGATTTCTTACCGGGGTCACCATTGCCGGACTGCTGTCGCGAAGAGGACACGTAGCCGATGCGCGCGAGGTCGAAGCATTCACGGGGCGGCCAGCTTTCGGCGGACCGCTGGGGACCGAGCTGATGCGGCGGGCCATCCAAGTGGAGCTCGAAGATGCTTCAGCTTCCGTCATCACGATAACAGGGGTCGCCGCTTCGGCCCGGAGCTCGGAGACGGCCGGCCACATTGCCGGCGAACTCGCCGAGTCAGGGCGGCGTGTCGTACTCGTCGAGACGACCGCCTATCCGGGAGAAACGATCGGCCTCGCGAGTGTCATTGCCGGGGAGGCCCGTTTCAGCGACGCGCTGCAGGAAACAGAGAATCCATACCTGTTCCGTCTCGGCGGTCCCGGCCCGGACGACATGAGCGCATTGTTGCGATCCGAGAGGTTCCGCGCGGTGGTGAACGCCCTGCGCGAGTCGTTCGATCTGGTCGTTTTCGATTCGCCCGATTGCGGCCAGTGGGCGGAGTCCGCAGTGCTGGCCGAGGTGGTCGACTCGATCGTTATCGTCGTGTCGGAGAAGACCCGCAGGCGAGATCTCGTGAGAGTCAGCCAAATCATCGACGACCGGCATGTCCAGCTCCTGGGCTCTATCGTCAGCTCACCCTCTTCAGGGCGCCCCGTCCGTGAAAATCCAAGCACCACAACCGTCCTGATGCAGGAGGCCCGATAATGAATGTGCGGCGGTTCGCGCGAACATGGTGGCCGGTGGGCCTGGCAGCGGCACTGGGTGTCGCGGCTGCCGTGATGCTGCTGACGGTGATGCCCAAGAGCTACACGGCCACGTCGAAGCTCTTCCTCGGTCCACCGGGCAGCACCGACTCGGCGGGCGCCTACTCCGGCGATCTCTTCTCCCAGCAGCGCGCAGCCACCTACACCGAGCTGGCCAAGAGCCGCGACCTTGCAGTGAAGGTGATATCCGACCTCGCGCTGACGACGACACCCGATGACTTGTCGAAAAGGGTGACAGCAGAACAGATACCGAAGACCGTCCTGGTGCAGTTGTCTGTCACGGACAGCTCCCCGAAGCGGGCGGCAGATATCGCGAACGCGTACGCGGCAGGCTTCACCCAGTACGTATCCAGGCTGGAGACTCCGATCGGGTCGAACCAGCCCATTTCGACTGTCGAGGTGATCCAGAAGGCTGAACAGCCGGAGTCACCCTCGTCACCGAACACGCTGATCGTCGTTTCGAGCGGCCTGATCGTCGGGCTGATTCTGGGCTTCCTGGCCAAGTGGGCGATCGGTTGCCTGGACCGCCGCGTGCGATCTGTCGAACAAGCCGCCGAGTCGGTCGGTGCACCGGTGCTGGGTGTCCTGCCGCCGGACCCCGCTCGTCGAGGACAAAGGCTGAGCCTG
>LZSH01000381.1 GCA_001665255.1 Mycobacteriaceae bacterium 1482268.1
GACGGCTGGGTTGCACTGACGCTCTCGCGTCGAGACGACATCGAGACGGTCCCGGCATTGCTCGAGTTGGCCGCAGAGCCCGCAGATCCCTGGGCGGCGTTGGCCGCAGCGGCGGCCGCGCGCGGCGCGGAAGAATTCGTGGCACGGGCGCGGCTGCTCGACCTGCCAGCGGCCGTGCTCGGGGAAACACGCGCCGCGCCAGCACGATTCGTGACCTGCGGACACCGGGCTGCGGGGCGTCCACTGTCCGATTTGTTGGTCGTCGATCTGTCGTCGATGTGGGCGGGCCCGCTGTGCGGGCATCTGCTCGTCGCTGCAGGGGCGACCGTTGTCAAGGTCGAGAGCCGCAGACGACCCGACGGCACGCGGCGGGGCGACGCCCGGTTCTTCGACTGGATGAACGCGTCGAAATTGTCTTATGCCACCGACTTCGGTGACGAGGACCTGCGGCCGCTGCTGACGGCCGCCGATGTGGTCATCGAAGGTTCGCGGCCTGCTGCGCTGACCCGCCGCGGCCTGAGCGCGCACCAAGTGCATGGACGAGCGGGTCGAATCTGGTTGCGCATCACCGGTTACGGCACCGAAGGGCAGTGCGCCGACCGTGTCGCCTTCGGCGACGACGCCGCGGTTGCCGGCGGTCTCGTCGGCGCGGGGGTGGTGTTCGTCGGCGACGCGATCGCCGACCCGTTGACGGGTTTGGCTGCCGCGCAGGCAGTCCTCACATCGTTGGCGCGCGGAGGCGGCGAGATCATCGAGGTCGCCCTGGCCGAGGTCGCCGCCGGCTATGCCGGCTCGCCGCTGAGCGTCACTTCAAGAAGCGGGGAGCAACCCCGCGTCCCCGCGCCGGCGCCGCGGCACGCGCCCGAGCTCGGCGCCGATAATGAGCGTGTGCGCAGGCTCGTCGAATCGCGGTTGGCCACATGCTGATTCGCCGCGGTCGGCTGCCCGACGGCCACATCGTCGACATCCGGGTCGACGAGCGCATCGTCGAGATCGCCGACCGGCTCGACCCGCAGG
>LZSH01000382.1 GCA_001665255.1 Mycobacteriaceae bacterium 1482268.1
CGTGACCTGAGAAGCGACCCGAAGCATGTAGAGCACGTGCAGGACTTGTGGGGGGACCGTCTCACGTCGTCGAGCGTCCTCGCCCAGCGGCTCCTGCCCCTCCAGCACGATCATCGCGGAACTGTCCGAGTTGGACTCCTTGAAGTCCTGTCCGATGCGGTCCATCGCCTTAACCGACGGGGCGTCCTTGGGCATCAAAGAGACGGAATGCCTCTCCGCGACGTGCTCGAGCGACGGTATTGCCAAGCGCCAGCTCCAGTTGACCGATGCGAGCGTGGAAAGCAGGAGTAAAGCCAGCCAACCGACAATGATGAGCAGCGACAACAGACGAATGGCCCGCGCCACGAAGGGGTGCCGAGGATGGTGTGAGCTCATGCGGCGTTCGCTAGTTCCTCAACAACAAGGAGCGCACGAGTGGACGCGGCCCTGCCGAGCGAAGCAGACTGCTGGCGGGGCGGGGGCGCACTCGCTGCGGCCACCAGAACCAAGGTCCCAGCAGCGCCGCGATGGCCGGAGTCATCAATGCGCGCACGACCAACGTGTCGAACAGCAGTCCCAATCCGATCGTGGCGCCGACCTGGCCGAGAGTGAGCAGGTCGCTGACGAGCATCGAGGCCATCGTGGCTGCGAACACGAGACCCGCAATGGTGACGACCCTGCCGGTGCCGGCCATCGCGCGAATGATGCCGGTGTTGATCCCAGCGCCCACTTCCTCCTTCATTCGTGAGACCAGTAGCAGGTTGTAGTCAGATCCGACCGCCAAGAGGACGATCACCGACATCGCCAGCACCATCCAGTGGATTTGAATGCCGAGAAGGTGTTGCCAGACCAGGACGGACAAGCCGAACGACGCGCCCAACGACAGCGCCACTGTGCCGACGATAACCAGGGCGGCGATAAAACTTCGCGTCATGATGAGCATGACGATGAAGATCAGGCACAGAGCAGAGATGCCGGCGATCAGGAGGTCGTATGTGGATCCCTCGATGAGATCCTTCACCGTTGCCGCGCTGCCCGCGAGGTAGATCTTGCTGTTTTCCAGCGGAGTACCCTTGAGCGCTTCCTCAGCCGCATCCTTGATGGGTTCGACGCGCGAGACGCCTTCCGGCGAAAGAGGATCCCCCCTTTGGGAGATCAACAGGCGCGCGGCCTTTCCGTCCGGGGACAGGAATATCTTCAGGACCCGCTTGAAGTCCGCATTCTTGAATACATCCGGTCCCAGGTAGAAGGTTTCGTCGTTGTTGGCCGCATCGAACGCCTTGCCCATGGCCGTCGCGTTGTCGCTCGCGTCCTCCATAGCGTTGATGGTGCCGGCCATGGTGCTGTGCATGGTGAGCATCATCGTGCGGGTGCTCTCCATGGTCGCGATCATCTGCGGGAACTGCGCAAGTATTTGCGGCAGGAGCAGAACCAGCTGATCGAGATTCTCGACGAGGTCCTTCATTTTGACGGTGATCTGGTCGACGAGGTCGAGCGCGTCGAACAAGGACCTGATCGAATAGCAGATCGGGATGTTGTAGCAGTGCTGCTCCCAGTAGAGATAATTGATGAGCGGCCGCCAAAAATCCTGGAAATCTGCTAGGTGATCCCTCAACTCATTGGTGACGTCCTGCAATTCATGTGTGGTTGCGGCCATGGCAGTGGTCACGCCAACCATCTGCTGCATCAGGCCGTACATGCGCTGCATGATGGCGATGGTGGTCGACATCTCATCGGCCTGCTTGAGCATGTCTTCCATGCGATCTTTCTGGAAGGGCAGGCCTAATAGTTGCCCCGAGTTCTGTGCACTGATCATGTACGGGATGGTCGTGTGCAGCAGCTGGGTGCCCTCGGGACGGGTGATCGACTGCACGCTGGCGATCCCCGGAACGGCGAAGATAGCCTTGGCGAGTTTGTTCAATACCAACACGTCGGCGGAATTCCGCATGTCGTGATCGGATTCGACCATCAGCACATCGGGTGCGGTCATCCGCGATTCCGAGAAATGGCGGGCCGCAGCCGTGTAGCCCTCATTTGCGGGAATATCTTGAGGAAGAGTCTTCTGGTCGTTGTAGCTGGGGTTGTAGCCCGGCAGCGTCAACAATCCGATCAGAGAAAGCGCCAAGGTGGCGATCAGAATCGGTAGAGGCCACCGCACGATCGCGGTGCCCACCCGTCGCCATCGACGGGTGACAATCTGCCGTCTGGGTTCGAACATGCCGAAACGGCCGCCCACCGCCAGGACGGCGGGAAGCAGCGTCAGAGCCACCGCGACGGCGACGAGTATGCCCAGTGCGCCGGGGACCCCCAACGGCTGGAAGAAGGGCAGCCGGGTGAAGGTCATGCAGAAGATGGCGCCGGCGATGGTGACACCGGAGGCCAACACGACTTTGGCCACTCCCTGAAAGGTGGTGTAGTAGGCGGTTTCGCGGTCCTCGCCGGCTGCCCGCGCCTCTTTGTACCGCCCAAAGAAGAAGACACCGTAGTCCGTTCCGGCCGCGATCCCGATGGACACCAACAGGTTCACCACAAAGGTGGTTAGGCCGACGAGCCCATGCATCCCGAGAAACGCGATGATTCCTCGCGCTACTTGGAGTTCGAGGCCGACCGAGAGCAATATGACGATCGTGGTGACAACCGAGCGAAAGGCCAGCAACAACATCACGAAAATCACCGAGAGGCTGACCACCGTGATCAAGATGACCGTTCTGTTGCCACTTACCCCCATATCCGCCACGATCGGCGCGGGTCCGGTGACATAGGCTTTGACCCCGGGAGGCGCGGGGGTGCGAGCCACGATGTCCTGAACAGCTTTGACCGATGCGTTCCCGGTGGCCTGGCCGGTCTGACCGACGAGTTCGACCTGAACGTATGAGGCTTTACGGTCGGCGCTCTCCGCGGCCCCAGCGGTGAGTGGATCGCCCCAGAAATCCTGGATGTGTTGAACATGGGCCGTATCGGCCCTCATCTGGCGAACCAGATCGTCGTAGTACCGATGCGCCTCGTCGTTGAGGGGTTGCTGACCCTCGAGCACGATGACCGCGAGCGCGGAAGACGTGGATTCTTGAAACGCTTCACCGATCCGTTGTCCGGCCTTGAACGACGGCGCATCCGAGGCCGACAGCGCTACGGCATGATCTCGTTCAACCTCCTCCAGCGACGGGACGGCGAGGGTCAGCGCGACCGTGATCGCCACCCACACCACGATGATGAGCAACGACAGGCTATGTATCGCCCGGGCTATTCTCGGACGCTTGACGGGCTGTTCGAGTGTGGCCTGAGTACTCATGCGGCCTTCAAGAGACAAGACGTGAAGGCGTTGACCTCGTTGGACACCTTTTCGGACTTGACCTCGTCATCCACCAAGATGCGGCAACCAATGCTGTTGCTATCGCCTTGGGCCATGATGCTCCCAATGCCCGACGTCTTGGTGAGTTCGAACTTCAGCGACCAGGGCAGGCTTGCTCCATCCACGTAAGTCGGTTCGGCGTTCTCGTCGAAGTAACTGATCTTCGCGACTGTCCCAGGCGGCCCGAAGACCTCATAGGTCAAATGCTTGGGATCGAAGGGCTTCGAGTCGCTGGCTTTGGTGTCGGCATAGGTCTGGCGTCTGTCAGTACCGAAAACGCCATGAAGACGCGACACTGTGAACGCTCCTGCGCCGACCACGACCAGCACCAGGAGCGGAATCCACAACCGCCTCAGAACCCTGAAAATTCTAGAACCCCTCCCCTAGCTTCACGCCCGGCACATGGTAACTGCTCGTCTCTGTCAGCCTCACGTCAGTGGTCATCGCCGCCAAACGGCGCGGTAGGCGGTGAAATCGCCGGCTAGCTAGCGGCGGTCACCTTTTCACGCGCGCGCCTGGGCAGCATGACCAAGTAGACAGTAGACCACGTAGACGACCTTCCTATGGGGTCGTTTCCAACACGATATGGGATGGTAATGAATCCCGCCCGGGGTGCCGGTTCGGCGCAGAGTTGCCGCCGCCCGGAAATGACTCGCAGAACGATTTTGACCTGCGCGCAGGCCCTTCACAATCGCGGAGAACTATTTGTTTACGGCCGCCGGGACCATGTGAATCGCGGCTTCGGGGCGTCGTCATGCAGACGGACGAACCGAGCGCGTTGAGCACTTCGGCGCCTGTCGGCCCCAAGTCGGTAGTCAACCAAGAAAGACGTTGTCCGCCAATGCTATTGACGTCGCGCCCGGCGGCATCAAACGGACCTGCCTGCCGGGTTCCATCACGGCGCTGCCACACGGGCGGAACGACGATGTTCACGACAGCCAGCTGCGTCCCGCTTGTGCTTCCGTCGCATTTTCTGATTACCCAGACGTCATTAGTTCGCTCCTTGGCGAAAACCGCGCGGTTGCCACCGAGCAACTGTGATTTTCGGTGCCTTGACATCGTCGGTGAAACCGTTGGCCTCTTAGACAGCTCCAGCTACCGCCATTGTGGTCGACGTCGGCCAACGCCATCGGCAGTTGGTTAATGTGAAGAGATTGCGGCTGAGCGGTATTAAGTTGCATTTAGGTGCGCATAATCGGCTTCCAGCAAATAAGAACCCGGGATGGACTGATTTTCGTCGGCAAGCGCGCCGTTACCGGCCGCCGCGGGCAAAAAATTCAAGTATCGCCGCGTTCACTGCATCGGGCCGTTCGAGAAATCCGTGATGGCCCGTATCGGGGATCTCCAGGTACCGCCCGTTCGGCAGGGTCTCGGCTACTTCGGCACCGAGATGCGGCGGCACCACGATGTCATCGGCGAATCCGATCACGAGGACCGGCGTAGCGATCGCCCGGTAGGCGGGCCGTCGATCAGTCGCAGGGGCGATGTCAAACTGCGCGCGCATTCCGGCAGTCGGGGTGGAGGGCCACATCGTGAACATGTCGATCCAGTCCGCAACCGCCGCATCATTGTTCAGGGTTTTCGGCGAGAAGCCCTCGATCAATCGCAGTTTGGCGTCATAACTGGCGGGAAGCTTGATGCCGGCATCGGCGAACTCCCGCTCGGCTTCATGAAAGAACGCGCGCGCGCGGTCGTGTCGTCCACGGGTGGCCATCAACGCGGCCTGACTCACCAACCCGGGACGAGCCAGCATCAGCTCTTGGGCGATATATGAGCCCATGGAGGTCGCGACGATCCGGACGGGAGCGAGATCCAGCCGTTCGATCAACTCTGCCGTATCAGCCACCATCGTCGCGGTGGTAAAGCCGTTAGCGTTCGCCGTCGCGCCCACTCCCCTGTTGTCGAACGTGACAACGCGATACCCGGCGGCCATGAAGGCGGGCACCTGGTGGACTTGCCACGTTCGTCCGACGACACCATGGCCGGCGATGAACAACACTGGCTCTCCACGGCCGCGGTCGTCGTACGCCAAGTTCACCACGCTGGGACCGTACTACGAATGCGAGTCGACCGCCGACACGAAACCGGCCCGCGGAGAGCATGTCTCAGGGGCCAGATTATTGAAGACGACTTCTCGGGCGACCAATGCCCGCCTTGTGTCGCCACCTGGGCATCACCGCCGCCCGACGGACGGCTACGAACCCGGACTCGTCGAGGCCTACGTATCCGAGCGCTCAAGCAGAACCGGTGGCCGAGAGTCTGCTGTGGCTCCGACCAAACTGGGTGGCAACGCGTCGACCGTAGCTGCGCCAGCAACTGATGCCTAGATTTGCGCGTCGGATGTGAGCTGACCGCACAATGCTGCTGCGGTGATTGGTGGACTGTAATGGTAGCCCTGCGCGACGTCGCAGCCGAGCTCGCGCAGCGCGTTGGCGGTTTCTGGGTTTTCGATGCCTTCGGCAACGGTTGTCACGCCAAGTTCCTGAGCGAGGTTGATGACCGCACGGACGATCGCCGCCGCGCGGGGATCGGCGAGTACCGGTGCAATGAAATCTTTGTCGAGCTTGACTTCGTCGATCGGTAGCTCGCGGAGGTAGCGCAAGGCCGAATAGCCGCTGCCGAAGTCGTCGAGGGCGATGCGAATGCCGTGCGCCCGCAACGTTGTGAGCACGGCGCGGGCGCGTTCGATGTCCTCTACCAACAGGTCTTCGGTGATCTCGATGATCAAGGAATCCGAGTTCAGTCCACGGTCGGCCAACGCACGCACGATGTAGTCCGGCAGCGTCACATCCCCGAGCGAAGCGGCAAAAAGGTTGATGCACACCGGTATACGTGCGCCCCCGTCGTGCCATGAAGCGGCGTCATCGAGCGCTTGCGCTAAGACCCGTTCGGTGACGGCGCGCATCAGTCCGTGCTGGCGGACCAAAGGCAGGAACTGGTCCGGGCCGAGCAGACCACGTTCACGATGAGGCCAGCGGACGAGCGCTTCCGCACCGACGATCTCGTTACTGCGCAGGTCGAATTTCGGTTGGTAGACCGTGACGAGGTCTAGTCGATCGATCGCCTGTCGCAGTTCCCCCAGCAGTCGCACGGCGACAGCGCCGGCGCGCGCCGAAATGGCATCGCGGCCGTTGTGAGAAACGCGTTCATCGCCAGCGGTGAGTTCCATGCCTGCACTGAAAGTTTGCAAACCGCCGCTGCGCAACCGTTTGGCCGCGTACATGGCTGCATCAGCCTGTCGTAGCAGTACCTCGGCGTCCACGTCGGCGTCGTCGGGCGAAGCGACGGCCAACCCGACGCTGGGCCGCGCTAACAACTGCTGGCCAGACAGCTCGAACGGTTCATTGAAGGCCTCGACGATCCGACGTGCTACGAGGTGGGAGTCCTCGTTTCCGCCCTCGATGAGGATGGCGAATTCGTCACCGCCCAGCCTGGCCACCGTGTCCCCCGTTCGCACAGCGCCTACGAGCCGTCTGGCCACCTCTTTGAGCAACGCATCGCCAGCCGAATGCCCCATGCTGTCGTTGATGAGCTTGAAATCGTCGATATCCAACGACATCACCGCGACGGGACGCGTGTCGCGGCGATGAATCTGCACGGCATGCGCCAGTCGATCGTCGAACAGAGTACGGTTCGCCAAGCCTGTCAACGGGTCATGCAAGGCTTCATCGGCAACCATGCCCAAAAGCCGCCGATTGTCGGCGAGCACCACGAATTGGCGCACCAGAACCGTCATCACCACCAGCACCCCGACCCCGAGCACAGGGCCAGTTTGCAGAGCGGACCGGTAGCCCAGAGAGATGGTCACCGCGGCCACAATCAGCGGCACATATGGCAGCCACAGAGACATCGGCGCCGGAAGCGAAGCGGGTGGCGCCGGACCAGCCGATGGTGCCCGCAGACTGGACAGCGCCGCCAGGCCCAAAATCACCATCGCCGCGGCCCAGCCGACGATGGGCAACTCGCCGTCGCCTCGATTGGCAATCGTGCCGACTAAGGCGGTTCCCGATACGGTCATCATTGCCAACCCGGCGGTCAGCAGCATCAATGTCAGACGCCGCCGCGTGCGAGCCCTGGCCAGCACCAAGACCGCCACGGTGAAGGTCACCGTGTTGGCGAATGCATGCGCCAGTGACAGGCTCAACGCGACATGATTGTCCTTCGTCTGGGCGTAGACGCGGCTCAGCACGAACGGCCAGGCCACCAGGAACAGTGATCCCTCGACAATGAGCCCGTCGAGCACAAGTCGTACTTGAGATTTGGCCTCATACCCGACGGGAAACGACAGCAGCGCAAGACAGCCCGCAATCGGCAGGAGCAATCCCAGTAGCCACGTCTGGTACGGCGCCTCCGTACCGAGGAACAGCTGGTGATAGGTCCACCACCCCATGCTGATGGCCCAGCCTGCCAGCCCAACGGCGAGAAAGATCCACGCCCGCCGTCGGTGCCCTCGGGCCTTGCGCGCCGCCCACCCTGCAGACCCCATGGCGAACAATGCGAAAGCCAATAAGCCGAGATCCTGAACCGCGTGTATCGCCCGGGGGTTCGCCCACCCGCCCAGCCGCCATGCGGCGAACCAACCGCCGACGAGGATGATCATCACGGAGACCAGGGCTGCCGTGGAAACCGCCCGCCTCGACGGCCTCGGCGATACAGACAAGCTCTCCCCAGGAGTTATCGACATCGTTCGGCGCTATTCGAGATCCCTCGTAAGGCTAGCAACCGCGAGCGCCCGCCGCGGCGGACACGACATCACGGCGTCCGGTTTTTGCTCAGCAGAACCATAGCCAGTCGCCGAAACACAACTACTGGAACCAGCCGCACGTGCGACCTCGTATTTTGTGCCACAAATTCTAGTTAAACATATTGCCCATCACGGCGAGGGACTTTGCCATAGACCGAGGGCATCGACGCCGCCAACTCAGACCTCAGCCGCTGGCAATGGCCAATTCTCCTCTGTGGTCAGCGTTCTCGACGATACGCCGGCGTCTATTCCGCGTGGGGCAACGCACCCCTCGACGCCGACGAACCGGGCCGATGGCACTGCCGATGGTGAGATCAGCATCAGCGGTGCCTGTGACCACCTGTCGCCCGTCTCCGAATCGCTGGTTGATCTCCAGCCCCGACCCATCGGAGCCTCCAGAGCCCAAACGGAAAAACCGCGTACCCAAAGTAGGTCCGCGGCTATTCCGATGTCCCGAGACATCATGTGGTAGCGGGGACAGGATTCGAACCTGCGACCTCTGGGTTATGAGCCCAGCGAGCTACCGAGCTGCTCCACCCCGCGTTGGTGAACGCCAGGTTACCGAAGGTCGGGGTGCAGAGCCAAATCGCCGACTACGAGCTGTGGCGTACATCGAGCGATCCACGGCAGCAGCTCGCCGGCGGGCAGCGGCGGGGTATGCACGAAGCCCTGTGTGATGTTGCAGCCGTACCGCCGCAGCGCCTCCAGGGTCGACTCGTCCTCGACCCCTTCAGCGACCAAGTCCGCACCGAGACTGTGCGCCAATGCCACGGTGGAGCGCACGATGGCAATCGATCGCGGGTCCTGGCCCAGCCGCGAGACGAAGATCCTGTCGAGCTTCAGCTCGTCGACCGACAGGTCCTGAAGACGCGCCAGCGACGACCAGCCGGTGCCATAGTCGTCCAAAGAAATCCGGACGCCGAGCCGCCGCAGCGCGACCGCCGTCTTGCGCGACCGCGACGAATCTTTGGCGAACGTGCTCTCGGTGATCTCGAGGATCAACGCTTCCGGCGGGATCTGGTGTGTGGTCAACAGCCGATCTATGGTGTCCACGAGGTCGAGGTCCAGCAGATTCACCATGGACAGGTTGACCGCGACGGTCATGCGGATGCCGTCGTCACGCCAGGCCCGCACCTGACCCAATGCAATGTTCACCACGCAGTTGGCGACCTGGCGCATCAGGCCGGCGCCTTCGGCGGCGGGCAGGAACTCCTCGGGCATCAGCAGGCCACGACGCGGGTGCCGCCAGCGCAACAGGGCCTCCACGCTGTGCACCCGCCCGTCTTCGGCGCGGATCTTCGGCTGGTAGAAACACGTCATCTCGTCGCTGGTCAGCGCATTACGCAGGTCGTCGACGAAGTGGTCGCCGTTGTCCTTGGTCCTGCTCACGTCGTAGACCACAATCTTGTTCGGCGCCGCCTTGGCATGCGGCATGGTCGTCTCGACACAGTTGAGAAGGTCGTGAGGGTGTTCGCAGTGGTCGGGGCACAATGCAATCGAGATGCTTGCGTCAATCTGCAAGGTGATCGGGTCGAGCTCGAACGGTACGCGCAGCGCCTCGAGAATCGCGCCTGCCCGCGCTCGAGCGGTGGTGACGTCGGCGCCGCCGGCGAAGAGAATCGCAAACTCGTCGCTGCCCGTGCGGGCAATGATGTCGCCGGGCCGGACGTTCCGGCGCAACCGCGCCGCAATGCGTTTCAACAATTGGTCGCCCACCTTGCGGCCGGCGAAGTCGTTGATCTCCCGGAACTGGTCGATGTCGAGCAGGATCAGAGCTCTGCTTGCCCTCGAACGGAATAACGCCGAGGGCTGTTGCGGGGTCACAGCCGTTAACGTCGTCGCCAACGACATCCGGTTAGGCAGTCTCGTCAATTCGTCGGTCATGGCTTGACGGTGCGCCTCCGCGGTCGCACTGACGTCGCGGAACGTGACGGCGAATCGCCAGGCGACAGCAATGAGGGTCAGCGCGGCGAGCCCTACCGCGACCCGACTCTGGTTGGCCAGCACGGCCACGATCAGCGCAACCCCGGCACAGAGAACAACCGGAATGTATGACGTCAGAGCAGGTTTCGGACGAGGTGGAACACCCGAGGGTGGCAACCAGGCCACGACGACAATCAGCAGCGACGCGATCGGCCAACACGCGTCGATCCAGGTGCCCTCCACGTAGGTACCCGCCGATGTCTGGAACAAATAAACGGTGTCGGCGATCGCATAGATCATGAAACTGACAACGAGGAGGCTCCAACGTATTTCGGCCCGCCAGCCGAGAATCGGCAGCATCCCCGCCGTGAGGGCGAGTAACAACAGATCGCCCACCGGATACGCGAGCCCCACCAGTACAGTCGCCGGTTGACCCCGCAGCGCCGCCTCGACCGGACCGGTTGCAACGGCGACCGCGACCGCACCGAGCGTCAGAGCACAGATCAGCGCATCGAGTCGCAATGAGGTTGGCACGCGTTTGAGTCTCTGCCGCATCAGAACCAGCAGGCCGGCGTACAGGAATGGGTAGAACGCGAGGTAGAAGGGATCGGCCGCCGAGAGCATCTGGTCCGTCGACTCCTGAGCGGCATACACCGCATCCCCAATGCCCGCGCTCGCCATGCCGACGCCGATGAGCAGGCACGGCACGCGCTCGGCACGCGCACTCAGCACACGCCAGAACACGATCACCGCCGCGCCGATGCTCAGTGCCGGGTACAGGAAACTGTCGAACACTACGACGCGACCAGCCTGGGCGCGGAAAATGATCGAAGCCGTGAAAACCGCCACCCCGAGGGCCAGAAGGCCGATCGCGGCGCAGACCCCCGCCGGCGGCCACCTGCCGCCGAGGCGAACGTCGCTGACATTATCGGATTTATCACGCAGTTTCGGACCGGGCGTCGCACGCGGTGTCATCTGGGCCGAACCACGTTGCGCTGCAGCCGGATCGGGAGTCTGCTGAAGTTCCCACGGCACCGGCAGATCAGGCACGAAGCTGCGAACGCAGCCGCCGCCGTCTCGCTTCGCCGCATACATCGCCAGGTCGGCGTTCAACAGCAGGTCGTCGGACGTCTGTTGTGAACTGGCGGCGGCGGTGGTCAAACCTACACTCGGACGGACTCTCTGCGGGATGCCGTCGATGACGATCGGGGTGGCGAAGGCATCGAGCACACTGTTTGCCGCGGCCAACACTTCGATGTGCCCCTCGCACAGTGCGGCAAACTCGTCGCCGCCGAGGCGCGCGACGATCCACGAACTACCAAGCGTGCTGCGCAAGCGTTCCGCGACCCGGATCAGCAGTTCGTCGCCCGCCGGGTGGCCGAGGGCGTCGTTGACCCCCTTGAAATTATCGAGATCCAGGCACAGCACCGCGACCGGATCACCGCCGCGGCGGCGCCGGCTCATGGCGCGCTCCAACGCGTCGAGGAAGTTCGCGCGGTTCGCCAGACCGGTCAGGTTGTCGTGGAACGCCTCTCGAGCGACCTCCGCCAACAGCCGCCTGTTCTCCCACAGGACCAGAAACTGCCGCGCCAGTACCGCCACGACGAGCACCGCTTCCCCGATTAGGAGGACATGGTGGTCGTGGTAAGCGAACTCATAGCCGATAGCGACGACGCCGGCGAGCAGCAGCGGAAGATACGGCAGCCATATCCTGACGCCCGGCTGAAGGTCAAGCAGTGGCTCCTCGATCGGTTGCTCGTCGACACTGAGTAGAGCGGCGAACGCCACCATCCCGCAGCCAGCCACTCGCACCAGATCGACCAGACCGCCATCGTGATAGCCACCGACTCCCGTCGTGTAGACGCTGCCGATGTCGCCGATCACGATCGTCGTGATGCCTGCCGACAATAAGCCTGTGCTGTGCCGCCGCCACGTGCGCGACCACACCAGGATCGCAGTCGTCATGAGGACTACGTCGGCGACGACATGGGCCACCGTTGCGATAGGTGCCGCTCCCTCACCGCGCAACGGGTTGAGGACAGCGACCCAGGAGATGACGAACAGAGATGTCGCAACGATGATGCCGTCCAGCAGCAGCCGTCGACGGGATGCCGAACCTAGATCGGACAGAAGACGCAACGACACGTAGGCACCGACGGGAAAGAAGAGCAGCACGAGGTCCGTCAGCGTGAAACGCCACGGCTGGGAGTCAAGGCGTACTTCCTCGAACATGCGGACAACAAGAGCGGCGATCCAGACCGTTAGTGAAGCCAGGAGCACCCGCCAGCCGAGGCGGCGCCGCCCCCGCGCCGAGGAGGCGGCTCGTCCAACGCAGCCCGCTGCGAACGCCAGACACACCAGGTAGGCCACCTCATCGACGGGTTTGGTTCGGTACGAGTCCTCCCACGACCAGAGAGCCCAGGCAACCAGGACCACGAAGACGCCGCCGAACACCGCGACACCGACCCAGCCGACGCGCCCGAGGCGCGTGAACTGAACCCACGCGTTCTGCAGCCGCTGTTTCATCGACGCCGCTCCCAGCTCAGGTTTTCTAAGGAGCGATTGTGCCCTGGATTACATCCAGTAGCAAACGCCAAATATGTTACTTAGTCTCGTCGTACTTTCTCATCGCATCGTCCAGACGCTGCAAAGCTGTGCCGAACTGCTCGAAATTGCCACTTTGCTGTGCCTGTCGTAGTTCACCTAGCGCCGACCGCACGTCTACCAGCGCCGCCGCCTTTGCGGCAGACAGCTGAGTCGGTCCGGCACCAGGCACGGCCGCGACCGGCGAAGGCACCTCCGGTGCCCTCCCCTGCTGGTCGGGCGGGGGCGCCACGGGCTGGCCGTCCGGTGGTGGCTCTGCCGGCCGACCGCTTGGCACGTTCGCGGGCGCGGGACCCGTCGCGGTGGCGTCGGCGCCTGGGCCGAACAATTCGGTCAAGGCGTCGCGCACCGTCGGTCCGTAGCCGACCCGGTCCTCGTACATCATTGCCACACGGATCAACCGCGGATACGACGACGCCGCGTCGCTGGCGCCGGGCGAGGCGTACACCGGTGCCACATACAGCAGGCCGCCGTTGGCCACCGGCAGCGTCAGAAGATTGCCCCAGCGGATCCGGTTCTGATTGTCCCGGCCGATCACACCGAGGTCCTGGCTGACCGCGGTGTCGGTACTGATGGCGTTGAACGCCAACTTGGGACCGTTGACCTGACCCGGAATCGTCAGCACCGTGATCTTCCCGTAGGTGTCTGGATCCGAACTGGCGCTGATGTAGGCGGCGAGGAAGTCCCGCTGGAAGCGGTTCATCGCGCTGGTCAACTGGAATGACGCCGACTTGTCGTCCTTCGCAAGGTCTTTCGCAACGATGTAGTACGGCGGCTGGTAGCTGCTGGCCGTCGGGTTCGGGTCCTGTGGCACGTTCCAGAAGTCCGATGTGGAGAAGAACGTCACAGGGTCGTTGACGTGATACTTGGCCAGCAGCGCCCGCTGCACCTTGAACAAATCCTCGGGATAGCGCAGGTGCGACTGCAGTTCGGGGGTGATGTCTGCCTTCGGCTTGACCACACCTGGGAAGATCTTCATCCACGCCTGCAGGACCGGATCCTGTTCGTCCTGTGCGTACAGCGTCACCGTGCCGTCGTAGGCATCAACGGTGGCCTTCACCGAATTGCGGATGTAGGACACCTGCTTATCGGGTGCCAGCCGGTTGAACGCCACCTCGTTGGAGTCGGCGGTGACGCTCGACAGCGACGTCAGCTCCGAATACGGGTAGTTGTCCAGCGTGGTGTAGCCGTCGACGATCCAGACCATCCGCTTGTTGACGATCGCCGGATACATGCTGGTGTCGGTGGTCAGCCACGGCGCGACCGCCTCGACCCGTTCGGCTGGATCGCGGTTGAACAGGATCCGGCTGTCGGGCCCGATCGGGTTGGGGAACACCAGCTTTCGCTCGGAGAACTTCGCCGCGAACACCGCCCTGGCCAACCAGTTGCCGATCGGCACGCCGCCCTTGCCGGCGTACGTGTAGTTCTTGGTCTCGGTGTTGGTCTCGTAGTCGTATTCGCGGTCGTTGCCGTTCTTGCCGACGATCGCGTAGTCGGCGGACGTGCCCGCGATGACCGGGCCGAAGTAGACGCGCGGCTGATCCAGTGGCGCGGGCCCCGGGGACACGACGCTGCCGTTGGCGCCCACGACGCTGGCCAGGAACTCGGGATAGCCGCCGTTCTGGTTGGGGTCGTTGGCGACCCCGCGCACGGTGTTGGCCGGCGACGCGATGAACCCGTTGCCGTGGGTGTAGACGAAATGCCGGTTGATCCAGTCGCGCTGATTGTCGATCAGGCGGTCGGGGTTGAGTTCTCGTGCGGCCACCACGTAGTCACGGAGGTCTCCGTCCGGCCCGTTGTAGCGGTCGATCGACAGCTGATCGGGGAAGTTGTAGAAGTTCTTGCCCTGCTGGAACTGCGTGAACGCCGGGCTGACGATCGTCGGGTCGAGCAACCGGATGTTCGATGTCGTCGCGCGGTCGGCGGCCACCTGCTCTGCGGTGGCGGGCGCATTGCCCGGATAGTCGCGGTAGGTGACCGTCTTATCGGTCAGCCCGTAGGCGTCTCGAGTGGCGGTGATACTTCGGCTGATGTATTCGCTTTCCTTCTGCGCCGCATTGGGTTTGACGCTGATCTGCTCGACCACCAGCGGCCAGCCCGCGCCAACGATGAGCGACGACAGCAGCAGCAGCACCACACCGATCGCCGGGATCCGCAAGTCGCGCAGCACGATCGCGGAGAACACCGCCACGGCACAGATCAGCGCGATGGCCATCAAAATCAGCTTGGCGGGCAGCACGGCGTTGATGTCGGTGTAGCCGGCACCAGTGAATGGCTTGCCGCTGCGAGTGTTCGACAGCAGCGCGTAGCGGTCCAACCAGTAGGCGATCGCCTTGAGCAACACCAGCGTGCCCACCAGGCTGATCAACTGGATGCGCGCAGACCGGCTCAGGACGCCCGTTCTACCCGTCAGCCGGATGCCACCGAAAAGATAGTGGCCCAACAGGTTTGCGATCAGCGCAAGGAAAGTGGCGACGAACAGGTAGCCCAACACCAACCGGTAGAACGGTAGATCGAATGCGTAGAAACCGAGGTCCATGCCGAACTGCGGATCCTTGACGCCGAACTCGCCGCCGTGCAAGAACAGCTGGATTCGCTCCCAGTACGTCTGCGCGACAATGCCTGCAAAGAATCCGATGACCGCGGGAATGCCGATGCCCACGAGCCTCAGCCGCGTCATCACCGCGGTGCGGTAGCGGGCCACCGGATCGTTGGGTCCGTTGGTCGGGACGAACACCGGCCGCGTGCGATACGCCAGCGCCAGCGCGCCGAACACGATGGCACCGACCAGCGCCCACACCACGAGGAAGACGACGAGTCGCGTCAGCAACTGCGTGGTGAAAACGGAGCGGTACCCCAACTCGCCGAACCACAACCAGTCCACGTAGGCGTCGACAAAGCGGGGGCCTATCAGCAACAGCAGCACGACCACCAGGGCGATCGTGATCAGAATTCGGCTACGTCGCGTCAGCTTCGGCATCTTCGCCGCGGGCCGCATACCCACTCGTCAACTCCCGGTCTTCGCCCATGCACGTCGTGATCGACGTGTCCCAACTCTACGCATCGGTTACCTAGCGCCCCGATCAACAATGGGGGGCTTCGCCACCGGCAGAAAGCGCCTTCAGCGCGTCAACCGCACCGCCGAGGTTTTCCACCTTGACCAGATCGATGCCGTCCTCGTGCGCCGACTTGGCCTCGTCGCAGTTGTCGGCAGGGACCAGGAACACCGAGGCGCCCGCCTCCTGGGCGGAGAAGATCTTGTGGGTGATGCCGCCGATCGGGCCCACCTTGCCATCGGAGTCGATGGTGCCGGTGCCCGCGACGAACCTCGAACCGCTCAGATCACCGGTCGTCAGCTTGTCGATGACGGCCAGGCTGAAGACCAGCCCTGCCGACGGACCGCCGATATTGGCCAGGTTGAAGGCAATGGTGAACGGCGCCCACGGCGCTTCGACGACGCCGATGCCCAGCACGCCCTGTTCCTTGTCCGGCGCTGAGCCGAGTTTGATCGTCGCGATGCCGGGCGCGGCGTTCTTGCGGCGGAAATCGAGGATCACCTCGTCGCCGGGCCGGGTCTTGCCCATCAGCTCCTGAAACTGCTTGAGGTTGCTCACGGGAGTGCCGTTCACGGCGTCGATGGCGTCGCCCTCCTGCAGCTTGCCCTTCGACGCCCCGTCCTCGTTGACGGTCTCCACGGTCACCGCGGGCGCGTACTTCAGATAACCAAGCGCCGCGGCGGCCGCGCTGTCCTCGGACCGTTTGAAGTCCTGGTTGTTGGACTCGTCGATCTCGTCCTTGGATTTGTCCGGCGGATAGACGAGGTCGCGCGGGACCAGCTGCTGACGGCCCGACATCCACAGCGTCATGGCCTCCCACAGCGTGAGGTGGTCGCGCTGCGACACCGTCGTCATGTTGAGGTGCCCGTTCGTCGGGTGGACATCGGTGCCCTCGATGTCGACGACCTTTTTACCGTCGATCTCGCCGAGCGTGTCGAACGTCGGGCCGGGACCCAGCGACACGTAGGGCACTGTGACCAAGACCAGCAGAAGGCCGAAGGCGAGGATCGGCGCCATGGCCACCAGCAGCGTGGAAATCCGCCTGTTCACGCCAGCAACAGTAGACGGCCCGCAGACCGGGGTTCACTGAGAGCGTGACGGCGGGAAGCGCGCGGCCCACGCGCGATGAGTACCGTTGAGGACATGTCTGACCTGCCCTTCGGCTTTTCGTCCGGAGACGACCCCGAGCGCGACCGGCGCAAGAAGGATCCCGAGTCGGGGTCCGGCGCCGGAGGCGACCCGTTCGGCGCGGGCGAGTTCGACATGTCCCAGCTCGGCCAGATCTTCAGCCGCCTCGGCGAGATGTTCAGCGGCGCCGGCAACGTGATGGCCGGCGGCAAACCGTCCGGTCCGGTGAACTACGACCTCGCCCGCCAGCTGGCGTCCAGCTCGATCGGCTTCGTCGCTCCCATACCGGAGACGACGAACTCCGCGATCGGTGACGCCGTGCGCCTGGCCGAGACCTGGCTGGACGGGGCGACCGCGCTGCCCGCGGGCACTTCCAAGGCCGTTGCGTGGACGCCGACGGACTGGATCGACAACACGCTGGAGACCTGGAAGCGGCTGTGTGATCCAGTGGCCGAACAGATTTCGACGGTCTGGGCCTCGGCGCTGCCGGAGGAGGCCAGGGCGATGGCGGGACCGCTGCTGTCGATGATGACCCAGATGGGCGGCATGGCGTTCGGCTCGCAGCTCGGCCAGGCGCTGGGCAAGCTGAGCCGCGAAGTGCTGACCTCCACCGACATCGGGCTTCCGCTCGGACCCAAGGGCGTCGCCGCGTTGATGCCCGAGGCCGTCGAGTCGCTCTCCGAAGGCCTTGAACAACCGCGCAGCGAGATCATCACGTTCCTCGCCGCGCGCGAAGCCGCACACCATCGGCTGTTCAGCCATGTGCCGTGGCTGGCCAGCCAACTGCTCAACGCCGTCGAAGCCTTCGCCAAGGGCATGAAGATCGATATGACTGGCATCGAGGAGTTCGCAGCCGGCTTCGACCCCGCGTCGCTGGCCGATCCGTCGCAGATGGAGCAATTGCTCAATCAGGGCATCTTCGAACCGAAAGCCACCCCTGAGCAGACGGCCGCCCTGGAACGGCTGGAGACCCTGCTCGCGCTGATCGAGGGCTGGGTGCAGACCGTGGTGAACGACGCACTTGGTGAGCGCATCCCCGGCGCGGCCGCGTTGAGCGAGATGCTGCGCAGGCGGCGGGCAACGGGTGGTCCCGCCGAGCAGACGTTCGCGACGCTGGTCGGCCTCGAATTGCGGCCCCGCAAGATGCGGGAGGCCGCCGCGTTGTGGGACAGGCTGACCGTGGCCGCCGGTGTCGACGCCCGCGACGCCGTGTGGAATCACCCCGACCTGTTGCCGTCGTCAGACGATCTCGACGAGCCCGCGGGCTTCATCGACCGCGTCATCGGGGGCGACACCAGCGATTTCGACAGCGCGATCGAGGACGCCTTGAAAGATGTGCGGGACCTCGACCAAAACGACGGCGACAGCGACAAGGGCTGAGCCGGCCGTGGCCTGTGGATAACTGCGGGCCGCTGGGTGCCGCATGACAGAGTCGATCCATGACGCGCTATGCGCTGAATCCGGCCATGCCGGTGTTGTCACGCCCCGACGGAATGGTTCAGGTGGGCTGGGATCCGCGGCGCGCCGTGCTGGTTCGCCCGCCGGCGGGAATGACGACAGCGGCCCTGCGGGATCTGCTTCGTGCGCTGCACGCCGGCGCGACCGTCGAGCAGGTGCAGGAGTTGGCCGCCTGCGCCGATGCCACCGCGGTCTCTGACTTGATCGCCGCGTTGGTGGACGCCGGGGTGGTGAAGGCGATCCCGCGGCCCCGCACTCGCGCGGCGTCGATCCGGATTCACGGCCGGGGACCGCTGTCAGACCTGCTGGCCGGGGCGCTGCGCTGCTCGGGCGCCAGGATCAAGCAGAGCAGCCAGTCGCACGCCGGTGTCGCGGTGGAAAGCACCGACCTTGTCGTGCTGTCGGATTCACTGGTCGCCGATCCGCGGATGCTGCGCGACCTGCACGCCGCCTCGATCCCGCATCTGCCCGTACGGGTCCGCGACGGCTCGGGTCTGGTCGGGCCGCTCGTGGTCCCCGGCATGACCAGCTGCCTGCGATGCGCAGATCTGCACCGCAGCGAGCGTGACGCCGGCTGGCCCGCCATCGCGGCTCAACTGCGTGACACCGTCGGCACCGCCGACCGGGCAACCGTGCTGGCCACCGCCGCGCTGGCGCTCAATCAGGTCGACCGCGTCATCGCGGCGGTGCGCTGCGGCGTCGGGCTCAATGACGCTCCCCAGCCGCCGTCGACCTTGGACACCTCGCTGGAATTCGACGTCACGACCGGCTCGACCGTCGCCCGCCGGTGGACGCGGCATCCGCAGTGCACCCAATGCACTCAATGCGCGGGACGAAAATGATTGACGCCACACAGACACCGTGCGGTCAGATTCGTCATGGATGATGGACCCGTGAGCGACATCAAACGCGGCGGAGCATCGCGCAATGCCAAGCTCGCCGGCCTCGGTGCCGGCATGGCGGGGCGCGCGGCGCTCGGATTCGGCAAGCGGCTGACCGGAAAGTCCAAGGACGAGGTCAATGCCGAGCTGATGGACAAGGCGGCCCAGCAGTTGTTCACCGTGCTCGGTGAGCTCAAGGGCGGCGCGATGAAGGTCGGCCAGGCATTGTCGGTCATGGAAGCCGCCATTCCCGAGCAGTACGGCAAGCCCTACCGCGAGGCGCTGACCAAGCTGCAGCGCGAAGCCCCGCCATTGCCCGCCGCCAAGGTGCACCGCGTGCTGGACGGACAGCTGGGTACGAAATGGCGCGAACGGTTCTCGTCGTTCGACGACAAGCCCGTCGCGTCGGCCAGCATCGGCCAGGTGCACAAGGCCGTCTGGTCCGACGGCCGCGAGGTCGCGGTAAAGATCCAATACCCGGGCGCCGACGAGGCTCTGCGGGCCGACCTGAAGACCATGCAGCGGATGGTCAAGGTGCTCAAGCAACTCTCTCCCGGCGCCGACGTGCAGGGCGTCGTCGACGAACTCGTCGAGCGCACCGAGATGGAGCTCGACTACCGGCTGGAGGCCGACAACCAGCGCGCGTTCGCGAAAGCCTATGAGGGACATCCGCATTTCGTCGTCCCGCACATCGTGGCCAGCGCGCCCAAAGTGGTGATCCAGGAGTGGATTGAGGGCATTCCGATGTCGGTCATCATCCGCGAGGGCACACAGGAGCAGCGAGACCTGATGGGCACCAGGCTCTTCGAGCTCACCTACGATGCGCCGCGGCGGCTGGAGATGATGCACGGCGACGCGCACCCGGGCAACTTCATGCTGCTGCCCGACGACAAGATGGGCGTCATCGACTTCGGCGCCGTCGCACCGCTACCCGGCGGGATCCCCGAAGACATCGGGCTGGCGACGCGCTATGCGCTGCACGACGACTACGAGAACCTGCAGGCTGCCATGCAGAGGATCGGGTTCATCCAACAGGGTGAGCAGGTGTCTCACCGCGAGATGGACGAGATGATGAAGCAGTACGTCGAGCCGCTCGAGGTCGATGTGTTCCACTACACCCGCAAATGGCTGCAGAAGCTGACCGCCGCGAATATGAGGCCCGAGCGCGCAGCGGGCCAGATCAAAGCCGCCCGGCAGATGGACATTCCGGCCAGGCTGGCCATCCCGATGAGGGTGATCGCGTCCAACGTCGCGATCGCTTGCCAGCTCGATGCCCGCATTCCGGCGAGAAGGCTTGCCGACGAACTGATTCCAGGCTTCGCCGAAGAAGCGGCCTAAGGACGGTTAGAGACGGGAAAACCCGGCGCCGCTGTTATGCGGCTGCCGGGTTTTGCTCGTGCTTGCGCGGACGGCCCCGCGGGCGCTTGCGCGCGACGATCGTGCCGCGTTCGAGGATCTCCCCACCCCAAACGCCCCACGGCTCGCCCCGATCCAGCGCCGCTGCCAGACATTCCCGTCGAATGGGGCACTCGGCGCACAAGGTCTTCGCACGCTCGAGGTCGACGGGGCTTTCGGCGAACCACAAGTCGGGATCACCGACATGACACGGCACGGCCGGTAGCGTTTTCCTGCGGCATGTCTCTAACCCGATGCTCTTCGCGCAAGCGCTCATCGTCCCGGACATGGCTCTGTTTACCTGCTTCCTGGTCGTTGATCTCTTCGGTTTCGTTGCCTTGGATCTGTGACCAGGTGTTCGGGGATCTCCCAAAAACTATGGCCACGGATCCGGTGATTTCGGGTCCGTGGCCATTTCGGCTTTCTGGGCTCTTCTAGATAGTGCCCCGATTCACGGACGCGACAATCGCGGAGGCGGTACGCGGCTTACGCGGCGTAATCGCGGCGGCGGAATGGGCCGCGGCGGCGATCGCCTGGGCGACGTGGAGGGTTCGCGCCATGCCGCACACGCCTACGCTGTTGAACGCATTGATGATCGTCATGATCGGAGCACCCTCCTCTCGTCCGCTCGGGTGTGATCTCGAGGCTAAGAGTAACAGGCGAGGAACACAACCGATTTTCTGACCAGCGGTTTTGGCGCGATTTTTACGACGATTGGCGGCCCTTGACCAGCGCGAGCACATCAGGACCGAACTGTTCGAGCTTGCGGGCGCCGATGCCGGGGATGGCCACCAGCGCGGCGTCGTCGGTCGGCAACGTCTCGGCGATCGCGATCAGCGTGTTGTCGGTGAACACCACATAGGCGGGCACGCTCATGTCTTTCGAGGTGCGCGTCCGCCAGTCCTTGAGATCGGCGAGTAGCTGTTCATCGATGTCGGAAGGGCAGCTCTCGCAGCGGCGCAACATGACCGCCGCGGGGGTGGTGAGCGCGTTGTTGCAGACCCGGCACCGCGGCGTCGGGCCGCGTTTGCGTGGCCTGTTCGGCGCGTCGGCCTGCGAGTTGGGCGCGATGCCGTTGAGGAAGCGCGACGGTCGGCGACCCTGCCTGCCACCGGGATTGCGCGCCAGCGCCCAGCTGAGCGCCAAATGCACTCGGGCCCTTGTGATTCCGACGTACAGCAGCCTGCGCTCTTCCTCGACGGCCTCGCTGTCGGGGCCGTGCGCGAGCGCGTGGGAGATGGGCAGGGTGCCGTCAGCCAGGCCGACGAGGAACACGGCGTCCCACTCCAGACCCTTGGCGGCATGCAGCGAAGCGAGCGTGACGCCCTGCACGACGGGTGGATGACGGGCGTCGGCGCGTTGCCGCAACTCGGCGACCAATGCCCTCATGTCCAGCGAAGGGCGTTGCGCCACTTCGTCATCGACGAGTTCGGCGAGCGCCGTCAGGGCCTCCCACCGCTCACGGGCACGCGTTCCCGGTGGCGGTTCGACCGTCAGACCCAGCGGCTCGAGCAGTTGACGGACGACCGGGGCAAGTTCATTGCCCGATGCGTCGGCGCCGCGTTCGGCTGCGCGCTGCAACGCCACGAGCGCCTGCCGGATCTCCTGACGGCTGAAGAAGCCTTCGCCGCCGCGCACCTGGAATGCGATGCCCGCTTCGGTCAATGCCTCCTCGTACACCTCCGACTGGGCGTTGATCCGGTACAGCACAGAGATTTCCGACGGCGGAGTGCCAGCCTCGATGAGACGGACGATCTTTTTTGCGACCGCCGTGGCCTCAGCGACCTCGTCAGGATGCTCGGCGAACGACGGCTTGGGGCCGGGATCGCGCTGGCCGACCAGGTGCAGCTTGCTGCCGGCCACCCGCCCGCGGGCGGCGGCGATCACCTGGTTGGCGAGCGACACCACCTGCGGCGTCGACCGGTAGTCGCGTTCCAGCCGCACCACTGCGGCCTCGGGGAAGCGCCGCGAGAAATTCAGCAGATAGTGCGGTGTCGCGCCGGTGAACGAGTAGATGGTCTGGTTGGCGTCGCCGACCACGGTCAGGTCGTCGCGTTCCCCGAGCCAGGCGTTGAGGACACGCTGCTGCAGCGGGGTGACGTCCTGGTATTCGTCAACGACGAAGCAGCGGTAGCGGTCGCGGAATTCCTCGGCCACCGCGGCGTCGTTCTCAATCGCGGCGGCGGTGTGCAGCAAGAGATCGTCGAAATCGAGCAGTGCCGTGCCGTCGGCGCGCGCCTTGAGCGTCTCGTAGCCGGCGTAGACCCCTGACACCTTGGCGGCGTCGAGCGGGATGTCGCGGCCCGCCTTGGCGACGGCATTTGCATAGTCTTCCGGGGTGATCAACGACGACTTCGCCCATTCGATCTCACCGGCGAGGTCGCGCACGTCGTCGGTGCTGACCTGCAGGCCCGACCGGCTGGCGGCCTGTGCGACGACCGAGAACTTGCTGTCGAGCAGCTGCCATCCGGTGTCGCCGACGACCCGCGGCCAGAAGTACCGCAGCTGCCGACGGGCTGCGGCGTGAAACGTCATCGCCTGCACGGCACCGGTGCCCGACCCGTCATCTAGTGCGCGCAGCCTGCTGCGCATCTCACCCGCCGCCCGCTGGGTGAACGTCACCGCCAACACCTGGCCGGCGGCGACGTGGCCGGCCGTCACCAGATGCGCGATACGCCGGGTGATCGTCCGCGTCTTGCCGGTACCCGCGCCGGCCAGCACGCACACCGGACCGCGGGCGGCCAGCACCGCCTCGCGCTGTTCGTCATCCAGCTCGTCCAGATGAGTGCGGGGTGCTGATTGGTGCGTCACGTGCGTGACCGACATGGGCTCCATCATGGCAGCACGAACCGACATCGCCGGGACCTGTGAGGCGCGTGGCCGGGTTAGGAGAATTTTGCCGAGCTGGGCTACGTTGACTTCGTTATGACAGTCAGCGATGCCCCGGTCACCATGTACACCACGTCGTGGTGCGGCTACTGCTTCAGACTCAAGACGGCCCTGAAATCCGAGGGAATCGCCTACGCCGAGGTCGACATCGAAAGCGATCCCGCCGCTGCGGAATTCGTGATGTCGGTCAACGGCGGTAACCAGACCGTCCCGACGGTGAAGTTCGCCGACGGCTCCACGTTGACCAACCCGAGCATCCGCGACGTCAAGAAGAAACTGGGCTAATCCCGACGTCCGCGCCGAGATCGACGTAATGGCGCGTTTCACCCGTACTTTCGCGCCCATATGTCGGTTTGGGCGCTAAGAAGAAGCGGTTGAGTCCGCGGCCACGGTGATCATCGGCAGCAGGTAGTTGCGCACGTACCTGCGGGTGTCCTCGACGGTGGCCAGGTCGATGCCGGTGTGCGGCGTCACGATGAAGGACAAGGTCAATCGGGTGTGCAGTTCGGCGACCGTACGCAGGTGGCGCTCCTGGTCCGGCGTCGTCTTGGTCGAACCGTAGATCTGGGCGCGCAGTTGGTCTGCGGAAATGCGGGTGGCGAAGTCGACGATCGGATCGGCATCGATGGTCAGGCTCGGCAGGATCGCCTCGGGCTCGGTCCGCAGTAGCTTCCTGAGCAGAGCATGCTCCCGCAAGAAAGTCACGGTGAACACAGTTTCGTAAACCAGGCAATCTTCCAGGTTGGTGGCGTGCGCGCGGGCACGAGCAGTGCCCTCGAAGTACCGGTGTGCTTCAGCGAGGACCAGCGCGTCGATGAGGGCGGCTTTCGTGGGAAACCGGCGGTAGACCGTGGCACGTCCCAGGCCGCTGCGGCGTGCGACGTCGTCCATGGTGGTCCGGCGGATCCCGACGAGCTCGGCCTGCTCGAGCGCGGCCGTCAAGATGCGAGCGGTGATCTCGTCGGGGTCTTTCAGATGGGCGAGGACAGCAGGGTCCGGCGCGGACATGCGTCGGACGAACTCTTCCGTTCGGGTTGCGGCCACGTAACTGTTCCTTGCTCCTTTGGCGGGGTCGCCGTATGGTCGATTTCGAACCATGAGAGACAATGAGCGTTTCATCGTCTCGCCCGTCTCAGGATAGCGGTATGCCGTGGCTAGGGGGTCGTAATGGGCATCGGACTGCGGGCCAGGTGGACGGCGATGCATGGCGTGCCCCGAATGTTCATGAAGGTCCGGGCGCGCCAAGGTGATCCGTTGGCCCGGCTGATTGCAAGCCACGGCCGCGGCATCGATCCCTATCCAGCGATGGAGGAGATCCGGGCCCGCGGCCCGTTGGTGCGCACGCCGTTCACCTGGGTGAGCGTGGATCATACTGTGTGCCGAGGCGTTCTGCGGGACAAGCGATTCGGCGTCACGCCGCCATCAGCGATGAAGCTACCGTGGCCCTTGACGACGTTGATAGCTCGAACCGATCCCGGTGTCGCCAATCCAGTCGAGCCGCCTGCCATGGTGATCGTGAACCCGCCCGAGCACACGCGATATCGGCAGTTGGTGGCGCAGAGTTTCACGCCGCGGGCTATCGAGCGACTCGACACCCTGGTCGCCGAAACCACCGATGACCTCATCGACCAACTTGCTGGGAGAGCGCAGGCAGATCTGATCGCCGACTTCGCGTCGCGCCTGCCGGTGGCGATCATCGCCGAAATCCTCGACCTACCCGCCGACACGCATGCGCGCCTCTTGGAGTGGGGCCATAGCGGCGCTCCACTGCTGGACATCGGGATCGATTGGCAGACTTATCGTCGAGCCATCGACGGGTTGCGGCTCGCTGACGAAGAACTTCGCGAACGCTTCCATCAACTGCGCACCGGCGCGCCCGGCGACACTCCGTTCAGCAAGTTGGCCGCCGACGGCGCAATCACCGCCCGCGAATTCACCGCCAATGCAGCACTTCTCATCGGTGCGGGCTTCGAGACCACCGTCAACCTCATCGGCAACGGCATCGTCGTGCTGCTGCAACATCCCGAAGCACTCGCGAGGCTACGCGAGGATCCACAATTGTGGCCCAACGCGATTGAGGAGGTTCTGCGGATCAACAGCCCAGTGCAGATGACCGCCCGCACCGCGCTGTGCGATGTGGAAATCACGGGCCACACCATCGCCGCCGGCGACATGGTGGCTCTACTGATCGGAGGCGCCAATCGCGATCCCCACGTCTTCGCCGACCCAGAGCGCTTCGACACCACCCGCGCTAATGCCCGCGACCACCTGGCCTTCGCGTCAGGCATTCACGCGTGCCTTGGTGCCGCTTTGGCGCGGATTGAAGGGATCACTGCGTTGCGGTCGCTCTTCGAGTCGTTTCCCGATCTTCGGCTGGCTTCGGCTCCGCAGCCCCGCGGGCTGGTGAATCTGCGCGGATTCGCCTGCATGCCAGCGCAAATCGGTAACCGGCGGTCCGCGGCGGTCACCGCGGGCTGATCAGTCGGCCATTGCGCCGAGATCGACGTAATGGCGCGTTTCACTCGCACTTTCGCGCCCGTATGTCGGTTTGGGCGAGAAGAGTGGGTGGCCGCTACGAGGCGGCCCAGGACTCGATGATCTCCCGGGCGATCGAGATCGATCCGGGCAAGAGCAGCCGTGAGTCCGTGTCGCTGCTCCAGTCGCCATGGGCCAGCGCCTCGCGGATCTCGGTGCGGGTGAACCATGCAGCCTCGGCGATCTCGCCGTCGTGAAAGGCGAATTCCTGCTCGGGGTCGGCGATGGCGTGAAAACCCACCATCAGCGATCGCGGGAACGGCCACGGCTGGCTGCCCAGATACGTGACATCGCGGACCGTCAACCCGACCTCCTCGGCGACCTCGCGGGCGACGCACGCCTCGAACGATTCGCCGGCCTCCACGAATCCGGCCAGCAGCGAGAACAGCCGCTCGGGCCACACCGTCTGGCGCGCCAGCACCGCGCGGTCGTGCCCGTCGTGGATCAGGCAGATGACGGCGGGGTCGATCCGCGGGAATTCCTCGTGGCCGTTGATGGGGTTGACCCGCGCCCAGCCGCCCTTGATCGGCTTGGTGGGCGATCCGTCGACGGTGCTGTAGCGGGCGCGGTCGTGCCAGTTCAGCAGCGCGGTCGCGGTGGCCACCAATTGCGCGCTGACGTCGTCGAAGATGTGTCCCGCGCGGCGCAGATCGAGCACCTCCGTATCGCCGCCGGTGGAGTCCTGCGGGGCGACCAGCGCGCTGCGCACCGCCCACACATGCCTGCCGTCGTTGAGCCGGCCGAGGAACACCGCGTGATCGGGCGGCTTGTCCCCCAGCGCGCTCGCCTTGCCGAGCACCGCGCGCCCATCGGAGATCAATACCTGGTTGCGCGAATCAACCCGCAGCAGAAGGGCTTCTGACCAACCGGCGACCGCCGCGTCAATGTCGGTGCGCAGCGCATCCGCGCGGTCGGCGCCGACCCGCGACAGCAGCGGTATGTTGCGCAGCTGAAAGGACGTCATCCGCTGACTCACCGCTCGGGTTCGGCGCTGCGGATGTAAAGCAGCCGGTCGCCGAGCTCGAGCGCATCTACCTGCGGGTCGTCGACGCGCAGCAATTTCCCGCCGCGCACCACACCGAGCACGATGTCGGGGTTGTGCCGCGGCGAGCCGCCGACTTCCTTGGTTTCCACTTCACGCTCGGCGATGGCGAACCCGGCGTCGGGCGTCAGAAGGTCTTCCATCATTTCCACAACGCTCGGGGTCTGCACCGCTATGCCCAGCAGCCGACCCGCAGTCTCGGACGTCACAACCGTCGAGTCCGCGCCGGACTGCTCCAGCAGGTGCTGGTTCTCGGCCTCCCGAACCGCCGCGATGATCTTGGCGCTGGGTGCGAGCTCGCGCGCGGTGAGCGTGACGAGGACGGCGGCGTCGTCGCGGTTGGTGGCGACGATGATGGCTTTCGCGTGCTGAGCGCTGGCCAGCCGCAACACCTCCGAATCGGTCGCGCTGCCGCGGACGGTCACCAGGCCCGCGCTCTTGGCGCGCTCGAGGGCGGCGGGATCCTCGTCGACGACGACGATGTCCCCGGGTGCGACCTCGTCGCCGACCATCGCGGCGACCGCCGTCCTGCCCTTGGTGCCGTATCCGACGACGATGGTGTGGTTGCGCACTCTGCTCCTCCATCGCTGGATCTTCAGTGCCTGGCGCGACTGCGTGGTCAGGGTCTCGACGGTGGTTCCGATCAGCACGATCAGGAAGGCCACCCGCAGCGGCGTGATCACCAGAACGTTGACCAGCCGCGCCGACGGCGTGACCGGTGTGATGTCGCCGTAGCCGGTGGTCGACAGTGACACCGTGGCGTAGTAGATGCAGTCCAGCAGCGTCAGCGGATCGTCGGGGTTGGGGGTGCTCTCGACGTCGCGGTAGCCGTTGCGGTCCAGGTAGACGATCAGCACCGCCAGCAACAGCGCCGACAGCGCGTAGATAACTCGGCGAATGATGCGCTGGGTCGGGCTGACGAACGGCTCGGGAATGCGCAGCACGTCGACGAGATCGGCGTCGGGCCGCGCGGTCAGGCTCTGGTCGATGGCGGCCAGACGCCGACGCAACCTACCTTTGGTCACGAGGGTCCTTCATCGTGTGGGTCTGCCGCACCAGCACAATGTAATCATGACCGCACCTCCGTCCGGACTGCAGCAGATCGCCAACCCGTCGCGCGCGTCACGAATGGGAGCGATGCTCGTCGGCATGGGGGTGCTGCATTTCGCGGCACCCAAACCGTTCGACGCCATCGTGCCCGCCGAACTGCCTGGATCCGCGCGGTTCTATACCCACGCCTCGGGCGTCGGAGAGGTGGTCACCGGCGGGCTTCTGTTGGCGCCCCGGACCCGCAAACTCGGCGCGCTCGTCGCGGTGGCGCTGTTCGTGTCGGTGTTTCCGGCCAACATCAACATGGCGCGGCTGTGGTGCAAGGATCCCGACAAGCCGCTTTGGATGCGGATCGGCGCGATTGCCCGGCTGCCGTTGCAGGTTCCGATGGTTACCCAAGCCCTGAAGATCTATCGCGAGTCCTAGGCCGCCGGGAGCTGGAGCAGCGCCGCGAGGTCTGCGTGCCCAGGCAGCGATTCAGGGACGACGGTTTCCCCGGACTTCACGTAGTGGAAGGCGGCGTGCACGGTGTCGACGGGTACACCGCGCAGCGCGGCCCAGGCCAGCCGGTAGACCGCGAGCTGGACGGCGGCGTGCCGCTTGGCTGCCGGCGTGTCCGGCGGATCGCCGGTCTTCCAGTCGACGACGGTGGTGCCGTCGTCGTCGACGAAGACCGCATCGATGCGGCCCCGCACCACCGTGTCCCCGATGACCATGTCGAAGGGCACCTCGACGTCGACGGGCGTGCGGGCCGCCCACCGCGAGGACATGAACGCGGTTTGCAGTTCGGCGAGGCTCTCTGCCTCCTCGCGCGCCAGCTGTCCGTCGACCGCCCCCGGCAGCTCGTCGAGGTCGAACAGCCGATCGGCTCCGTAGAACCGCTGGACCCAGTCGTGAAAGGCCGTGCCCAGCAATGCATGTGGATCGGGGCGAACCGGCAACCTTCGGCGCAGCCGGCGCAATGCCGCATCGGGGTCGCGGTCGAGTTCCACCAGGCTGCTCACCGACAGCGCCGCGGGTAACGTGGCGGGTCGCTGTGGCGCCACGCGATTGCGCTCGGCCAGCAGCGCGTCGACGTCGGCGACCCAGCCGTCGACATCGTCACCGGCATCGTCGTCGGGCGCGTCGGGACGGCCCGCCATTGCGTGGTGAACCAGGCCCGCCCCACGGTTCACGTCGCCGCGTCGGCCGCCGACGGGATCAGCTGGCCATACCGACTCGATTACCTTGTCCCGCAACGGGTTCGGTTCGTCATCGGCGGGGGCTGGTGCCCAGTGCTCGATCTCGCCGCACGGCTCCCCGGCCGCGGCCGACTCGTCGATGATCTGCTTGAGCTCGAGGAGAAACTCCGACGGACCCCTCGGCTTGCCCTCCGATGCGCCCCAATGATGACCGGACAGCAGCAGCGTGTCCTCAGCGCGCGTCAACGCCACGTACAGCAGCCGGCGTTCCTCGTCGACGCGTCGCTGGTCGAGCCTGCGTTTGTGGTCGGCGATCTTGTCCGACAACAGTTTCCGGTCGTTCACGTCCGACGTGTCGAGCACCGGGACGCCGTGGGCGCCTATGGTGGCCCGGTCGCCGCGCAGCAACGGCGGCAGGTCGCCGGGATCGGTGAGCCAGGTCCGCATCGTCGCCGTCGACGGAAACACGCGTCCGCTCAGATGAGGCACGGCCACGATCTGCCACTCCAGACCCTTGGCCGCGTGAACGGTCAGGATCTGCACCCGGTCCTGGGCGACGGTGACTTCCGCAGGAGCCAAGCCGTTCTCGACCATCATCGCGGCGTCGAGGTAGGCGAGCAAGTCGGACACTGTGGTGCCGGGCCGCGCCGCCGAGTAGTCGGCCACCACATCGGCGAACCTGTCGAGATTCTCGGCTCCGGACCATCCCGCCGACGGCGGCCGCGTCGCACGGGCCTCAGCGTCGACGCCGAGCACCCGGCGCACCTCGGCGACCAGGTCCGGCAGCGGATGCGCGAGATGGGCGCGCAAGCCCGCAAGCTCCTGAGCCAGGGCGCTGACGCGTCGGAACCCCTCCGGCGAGTAGGCGTCCGCGGCGCCCGGATCGCTGATGGCGTCGGCCAGACAGGCTGAGTCGGCATCGGCAGCGGCCTGGGCCACGATCTCGTCGGCCGCCGAACGGTCCCGCTTCCCGCCGACGTCGTCGAGTTCGACAGCGCGCTGCCACAACGCGGCGATATCGCGGCCGCCCAGCTGCCACCGCGGTCCGGTCAGTACAGCCATCGCCGCCGCCCCCGCGCCGGGGTCGGCGACCAGTCGCAGCATGGCCACGACGTCGGCAACCTCCCTCACGGCGAGCAGCCCCGCCAGACCGACGACCTCGACCGGCACGCCTCGCGCGGTCAACGCGTCGGCCATCGGCGCGGCGTCGGCGTTGCGGCGCACCAACACTGCGGCGGTCGGAATGGCCTCCCCCGACCCGCGGGCGCCGTGGTAGCGCTGCGCCAAATGCTCAGCGACCCAGTCACGTTCGGCCTCGACGTCGCTCAGCAGCGCGCATCGGATGGTGCCCGGATCCGCGTCCGGCCGCGGTCGAAGCGCCTGCACCGCGACCGAGCGCCGCCTGGCCTCCGCCGACACGGCGTTGGCCAGATACAGTGCCCGAGGCGGATTGCGCCAGCTTGTTCGCAGCTCCAGTGTGGGCGCCGGGCTGCCGTCCGACCGGGGGAAGTCGGTGGTGAAGCGCGGCAAGTTGGTCGCCGATGCCCCGCGCCATCCGTAGATCGACTGAATCGGGTCGCCGACGGCGGTCAACGCCAACTCGTCGTCGACGCCCCCGCCGAACAACGACGACAACGCGATCCGCTGCGCGTGGCCGGTGTCCTGGTACTCGTCGAGCAGCACGACACGAAACCGCTTTCGCAGTTGTTCGCCGACTTGCGGGAACGACGACGCGAGCCGTGCGGCCGAGGCCATCTGCATGCCGAAGTCCATCACCTTTTCGGCCTTCATACGCCGGTGCAGCGCGTCGATCAGCGGCACCAGCTGGGTGCGCTCAGTCTGCGTGGCCAGCATCCGCAGCAGCCACTGGCTGGGTCCGCGGTCGCGTTGATACGGACCGGCAGGCAGCGTGTGCACCAGCCTCTCCAGCTCGACATGGGTGTCGGTCAGCTGCTCGGTGTCCACGAGGTGTTCGGCCAGCTGACCGGCGAGCCTCAGCACCATTGTGGTGACGGCAGCCGGGGTCTTGTCCGTGTCGAGGCCACCCGGATGGTCGGCGACGACGCGGAAAGCCAACTGCCACAATTCGGTTTCGCTGAGGAGCCGGGCGTCGGGCTCGACCGGCAACAGTAGACCGTGCTCGCGCAACAACGCGCCCGCGAAGGCGTGATAGGTGCTGACCGTCGGCGGGTCGTCGGCCGCATCCAGGCCGCCGGGGACGATGCCGGTACCGGCGAGCCGGGCCAGCCGCGAGCGGACGCGACGCAATAGCTGCCCTGCAGCCTTGCGGGTGAATGTCAGGCCGAGGACCTCACCGGCCGAGGCGTAGCCGTTGGCCACCAGCCACACCACCCGCGCCGCCATCGTCTCGGTCTTGCCCGCACCGGCGCCCGCGATCACCACCAAGGGGCCCGGTGGTGCGGAAATGACCGCCTCCTGCTCATGCGTCGGTGCGAAAAGCCCTAGCGCAGAGGCTAACTCGGCGGGGGTGTATCGGGGTGTCATGACGGCGTCGCTCCGTCGGACGGGTTTTGGGCAGGGCAGCTCTGCCGTACTGGGCAGTGCGCGCAGCCGTCGTTGATCCGGGCGAGGAACTGCGGGCCCTGCGTCGCCGCCGCCGCTTGACCCACGACCTCGCGCCACTGGCCGCACGCGTCGGGCGTGAGCGGATCCTGCTGCCGCTCGGTGGCGCCCGCCGCACCTGTCCTGCCCAGGTAGACCAACCGACCACCGCCCGGCGTCTCTCCTTCCGCCAGAAGGCCTTCGGCGATGGCCAGTTGATACATCGCCAGCTGCGCGTGCTGCTGCGCGTCGTCCTTGCTGACCGGCGACTTGCCGGTCTTGATATCGACGACCACCAGGCGGCCCGCCTCGTCGCGTTCCAGCCGGTCGAGCCTGCCGCGAACCCGCACGGCGGTGCCGTCGCAATCGAGGACGCCGTCGACGTCGACCTCGGTGCCGAACTCGGTGAGTTCGCGACGCGTCTGCTCCCGCCATTGCGTGAACGTCGCCAGCATCGATTGATGCCGCGCCAGCTCGTTGTCGGCGTACCACGCCGAGTCAAACGGCAGCTTCTCCCAAAGCCGTTCGAGTTCGGCGGCCATCTGGTGTTCGGTCATGGCCGGATCCGCGACCAAGGCGTGCACCAGCGAGCCGACGGCTGAGCGCACGTCGCGCCGGTCGCTGCCGCCGTGCCGCTCGAGCAGCCACCGTAGCGGGCAGTCGGCCAGCGTCTGCAGCGTCGACGGTGATAGTCGCACCACGTTGTCCTCGCCGGACCACAGCGGTTCGTCGGTGCTGGGTGCCGTCATGCCGTACCACTGCTTGGGATCGGCGCCCGAGATGCCCGCCGCTGCGAGGCGGGCCAACTGTGCTGCTGCACAGGCTCTTACGCTGTCGGCGACGGCGCTCTCGGGCGCGCAGACCACCGCGCGCAGCCTGCCGACCAGCGGTGCAGGAGCGAGCACCCGTGGGGCGGACACCGGCGTTGCCGTTTCGGTGTCGGTGTCGGTCGCGAACCGCTGAAGCTCGAAGAAGAACGGCGACGGCAGCATCGAGTCGTCCCCGCACTCGCTGTCGACCGCTGTGACCAACACCTTGCTGCGGGCGCGGCCCATCGCGGCGATCAGCAGCCTGCGCTCCTCGGCCAGCAGCGGGGCGCGGCTCGACACCTCGGCGGTGTCGGTGACGACTCCGTCGATGACGTCAACCAACAGCTGGGTCGCAAGGACGCCTCCCCGTGGAGTCGTGTTGGGCCACAACCCTTCCTGCAGGCCGGCGATGACCACGACGTCCCACTCCCCGCTCAGCGCGGCGTGCGCACTCAGCAGCGCGATCCCGCCGCTGTCGGGGGGCGGGTCACCCGGCGCGGGCAGCGGGCCCAGCGCACGCACGTGCTCGACCAGTCCGCGAAGCGATGCCCCGCCGGTTCTCGTCACGTACTTTTCCGTGACGTCGAACAGCGCCGTGACCGCGTCGAGGTCGGCATCGGCGTTTGTGCCCGCCACGCCCCCGCGCTCGCTGGCCGCCAGCCAGCGCTTCTGCAGACCGGAGCGGTGCCACGCCTGCCACAGTGTGTGCCGCGGGTCGGCACCGTCGGCCTGACTGCGCCGCGCTGCGGTGAGTACCGCACGCACGCGCTGCAGGGGACGCATCAAATCACCTGTGATGCCGAGTTTTTCGGATTCCAGCGCCTCGACGAGAAGTTCTCCGAAGTCGCGCGGCGGTCGGGTTTCTCCGGCATGCGATCGGCCCCGGTCGGCGCGGCGCAATGCCCTGCGGAGTTGCCGCAGCGATACCGGGTCGACCCGACCGATGGGCCCGGTGACCAACTGCACGGCTCGATCGCCGTCCAGCCCTTCGGCGACAGCCTCGAGCACCGTCAGCATGGCCCGCGATGCCGACTGCTCGGCGACCGGAACACCTGACGGCGGGGCGACCATCGGTACGCCGGCCGCGGCCAGTGCGCGGGACACCGCCGCGCCGCTGTGGCGCACGGAGCGGACGATCACGGCCATCTGCGACCACGGCACCCCGTCGACCAGGTGGGCTCTGCGCAGCGTGTCGGCGATCAGCGCGGCCTCGGCATGGGGAGTCGCGGCCACCCGGACGGACACCGACCCGGGTGCGTCGCTGGTGCTGTCGAATTCACGTACCTGCGCGGCGCCGGGCAAGCGCTGCGCGAGGCCGGTCACGGCGCGGGCCACCGCGGGTGCGCACCGGTACGACTCCGTCAGCGTGATCACCCGATCGTCGTCACCCTGCAGCAGAGTTGGGTCGGCGCCGCGGTAGGAGAACACGGACTGGTTGGGGTCCCCGGCGATGACGGTCAGCTCGGTGCTGGCCGCCAGCAGCCGCACCAGACGGGCGGCCTGCGGGTCGAGGTGTTGGGCGTCGTCGACCAGAAGGAGCCTGATCCGACCGCGTTCGGCGGCGAGCAGTTCAGGGTCGACGGCGAACGCCTCCAGCGCCGCGCCGACGAGCTCGGCGGCACCCAGCGCCGGCACGGTGGCCTGCGCGGCGGCCATGCCGACGGCCGATCTCAGCAACATCGTCTGCTCGTACTGCTGCGCGAACTGCCCCGCAGCCAGCCACTCCTGACGGCCGTGCGATCGGCCGATGCGTTGCAGCGCAAGCGGATCCACACCGCGTTCGGTGCAGCGGGCCAACAGGTCACGCAGCTCGGTGGCGAACCCTGCGGTACTCAGTGCAGGTCGAAGCTGGCGGGGCCACGCGACGGCCGCCTTGTCGCCGTCCTCGAGATCGCCCGCGAGCAGCTCACGAATGATGCCGTCCTGCTCGGCGGTGGTGATGAGCCGCGGCGGTGGATCCCCATTGCGCTGCGCGGCCAGCCTCAGCACGGCGAACGCGTACGAGTGCACGGTGCGTACCAGCGGTTCGCGCACGACAGCGCGGCTGCCGGCCTGCAGTAGCGCCGAGGTGATGGCGGCGCGCGCCTGCGTACCCAGCCTCGCCGAACCCGTCAGCAGCAGAACCGATTCCGGCTCGGCGCCTGCGGTGATGTGCGCGATGGCGGTGTCGATCAACGCGCGCGTTTTGCCCGTGCCCGGCCCGCCAAGCACTCGGACCATGCCGCGAATGCCGGTCTCGATCAACGCCGTGGGGGTGAGCGCGATGTGGGGTGCGGACATGAGGGCATGACACCACGAGGGTCCGACAAGTCGCGCTCGTGCGTTGCCCTTAGCATCAGACCGTGGCCGGCAACACCCATTTCCTCAACGTCCATCGCTTCGGTCCCGAACAGCCCGCGCAGGTCTTGGCCGTGCACGGGCTGACCGGACACGGGCTGCGGTGGCGGACGCTCGCCACGCAGCACCTGCCCGGCTGCTCGGTGCTGGCGCCCGACCTGATCGGTCATGGCAGGTCGTCATGGGAAGCGCCGTGGACGTTGGACGCCAACGTCGCGGCGCTGGCCGAGCTGCTCGCCAACGAGATCACTCGGCCTGTTGTGGTGGTGGGACACTCGTTCGGCGGCGCGGTCGCGTTGAAACTCGCTGTCGCCCGGCCGGATCTGGTCGCGGCACTGGTGTTGCTCGACCCGGCAGTCGGGCTGGACGGCGCATGGATGGCCAACATCGCCGACGACATGATGGCCTCGCCGTACTACCTCGACCGGGACGAGGCGCGCAACGAGAAGGCTTCGGGTTCCTGGGCCGACGTGGACTCCGCCGAGCTGGACGCCGAACTCGACGAGCATCTTGTCGAGCGGCCGGACGGCCGATGCGGGTGGCGGATCAGCATCCCGGCGATGATGTCCTACTGGAGCGAACTGGCTCGCGATTTCGTGGTGCCGCACAAGGGAATCCGCACCACGCTGGTTCGCGCTGCCCGCACTCAGCCGCCGTATGTGACCGACGCGCTCGTCACCGCGCTGGAAGACGAGCTCGGTCCGCGGTTCTCACTCGTCGAATTCGACTGCGACCATATGGTGGCCCAGGCCAAGCCGGTGGAGACGGCGGCGGTGATACGGGACCGGCTCGAACAGGTCTAGCTATGGCCGCGGTCACCGACGAACAGGTCGAGACGGTGCGCGCGCTGGTCGCGTCGATACCGCCGGGCCGGGTCTCGACCTATGGCGACATCGCCTCGGCGGCAGGGCTTTCCAGCCCGCGTATCGTCGCCTGGATCATGCGGACGGATTCTTCGGATCTGCCCTGGCACCGGGTGATCCGCGCTTCGGGACGGCCCGCGCCGCACCTGGCCACGCGCCAGTTGGAGCTGTTGCGTGCCGAAGGAGTGCTGGCTGATGACGGGCGAGTCTCGCTGGCTGACGTGCGGCACCAGTTTTAGACCGCGAGTGAGAAGCCATGGTGGTAAATTCCGCGAGATCACGACCAGGAATGCTATTTCGCGGAAATCAGAGCACTAGCCGCACCAGCGCGGCGGTGCGGGCCAGACCAGGGAACGCCGCAGCCGTGGAGCGCGGGTGCAGCGCATGCACGGCGAGCCGGAACATCAACGCCCGCAACAACATCTGCGGCCATTCCGGTAACGGGGCCCACCGTTCGACCAGCCCGTCGTCGGCCTCACCCCATGCCAGCGCGTCGACGACGGCCACCCCGGCCGCCCACGCCGCAGGCCGCCAGTACGGCGTGATGTCGGTGATGCCGGGAGCCGCGGTTCCCGCGAAAAGCACTGTGCCGTAGAGGTCGCCGTGCACCAGCTGGCTGGGACTCTTCGTCGGCTTACGCAACTCGGCGAGTTGGTTGATCAGGTCGATGGAACGCTGACTGTCCGCCGATCCCGGCGATACCCGTGCGCCAGGCGGCAGCGAGTGCAGCGGTCGTTCCTCCCACGCCGCACGGTCGGCGGCGATGAAGACGTCGACGTCGGACCAGGGCGCGACCGGCGGCTGGGTCAGGAAGCGCGGGCGCTCGAGTTTGGCCGTCGCCTCGTGCAGGCGGACCGCGGCCGACACGACCTCGTCGTGGCGCGGTTCCGGTGTGCCGGCCACGAAAGTATCGGCGCGCCAACCCGCGACGACATAGCGTCCGTCGGTCGAGCGCACCGGCCTGGCGAGCCGGACGCCGTCGACGAACAACGTCTCGCGGACCTTCGCCGACCAGGCGGCACGAGCGTGGTCGGCAACCATCGACAGCACGACTTCACCGATCCGCCAGCCGCCCTCCCAGCCGGCGCCGAGCTCGACCGGCTGCAGGCCACTGAGGCCGAACGCCGCCAGCACGTGGTCTGGTGGGCGTTCGTCGGTCACAGCGCCAGGCTACCGTCGCACCAGGCGCCAGAGGCTTCGCTGGCCAGCTGTGTCGCACCCGTTAAATAGCTGTGTCACACCCGTTAGCAGGCGTTAGTACATGACCATGTCGGGCTCGACCTGGTTGCCCCACGCCACGATTCCGCCCTGCACGTGCAGCGCGTCGGAGAAGCCGGCCATCTTGGCGATGGCCAACACCTCGGCCGAGCGCACGCCCGTCTTGCAATAGAACACCGGGGTGCGGTCGATTTGCAGTTTGGCCAGCGCCTCGCCGGATTCGAATTGACCCTTCGGGATCAGTTGCGCGCCCTCGATGCGGTTGATGTCCCACTCCACCTGCTCGCGTACGTCGATCAGCGACAGCGGCTTGCCCGAATCGATCATGTCGCGCAGTTCGCGTGGCGTGATGGTGGATTCAAGTGTCGCCGCAGTGGCCTCGTCCGATAGGACACCGCAGAACTCTTCGTAGTCGATCAGCTCGGTGATCTTCGGCGTCTCGGGGTCCTTGCGGATCTTGATCGTGCGATAGGTCATGTCGAGCGCGTCGTAGACCATCAGCCGGCCGAGCAACGGCTCGCCGATACCGGTGATCAGCTTGATGGCCTCGGTGCCCATGACCGACGCGATCGACGCGCAAAGGATGCCCAGCACGCCCCCCTCCGCACACGACGGCACCATGCCGGGTGGCGGCGGCTCGGGATAGAGGTCGCGGTAGTTGAGGCCGAGCCCATGAGGGGCGTCCTCCCAGAACACCGAAACCTGGCCCTCGAAGCGGTAGATCGAGCCCCACACGTAGGGCTTGCCCGCCAGTACAGCGGCGTCATTGACCAAATAACGGGTGGCGAAGTTGTCGGTGCCGTCGAGGATCAGGTCGTACTGCTCGAACAGCTCGACTGCGTTGTCGGGTTCCAACCGGACCTCGTGCAGCCGCACGTTCACCAGCGGGTTGATCTCGCGGATCGAGTCACGCGCGCTCTCGGCTTTGGACCGGCCGATGTCGGACTGCCCGTGAATGATCTGGCGCTGCAAGTTGGACTCGTCGACCACGTCGAACTCGACGATCCCGATGGTGCCGACGCCGGCGGCGGCGAGATACAGCAGCGTCGGCGACCCGAGGCCGCCTGCGCCGATCACCAGCACCCTGGCGTTCTTCAGGCGCTTCTGACCGTCCAGGCCCAGGTCCGGGATGATCAGGTGGCGGCTGTAGCGCGCGACCTCGTCGCGCGTCAGCTCTGCCGCCGGCTCTACCAGCGGCGGCAACGGTGTGGACACCGGTACCCTCCTCGAATCGCAGTCGGGGTTGCTTTCCATCACAGCAGTTACCGAGCACAACGGCAATCAGCGTCGGGAGCTTCCCATACCCCGTGCGCGGTAGAACTAGGGGATCGGATACGGCCAGGGATTGGCCCTGCAGGCCTTGCCGTCCGCCTTGACCCATTCCGGGTCGAAGCGAGCGTTGTCGTTGTCGGTTGTGGAGAAGGTCTGCTGCATCATCACCGGCGCCAGCTGCCCGTTCTCAGCACAGGGCTCGTGGCGTTGGTAGCCGATGGCGTGGCCGATCTCGTGATTGATCAGATACTGCCGGTAGGCGCCCACGTCGCCCTGGAACGGCACGGCACCGCGGACCCAACGAGACTCGTTGAGGAAAACCCTGGGCTGGCTGTCGGGTCCGTAAGACGGGTTGTAGCAGGACGTCTCGATCGGGATCTCGTAGCCGCAGCCCTCCCGCAGAGTCATCGGGCTGGTCAGTGACACCCGGAAGTCGGGCCGGCTTCCCGAAGTGCCGTCGATGCGGGTGAACGCGAACTGCGGGTTGTGCGTCCAGCTCTTCGGATTGGCCAGCGTCTGGCTGACCATGCGCGCAAAGCTCTCGTCCCCGCCGAAAGTGGTGGTGTCGAGGCCGTCTTCCACCTCGACGGTGTAGGTGAACGTCTTCGTGGTGCCCTCGCCGACTTTCGGGTCGGTGCCGGGCACGATGTGCCAAGTCTTGGCGCCCGCCTCGGTGTAGGGACCGCCGTCGGGCAGGATGCCGGTCGGCAGGTTCGCGTCGAACTGCGTGAGTCCCTTTGGCGGTGCGCCGATGATGGACGTGCTGGCCACGCCGATGGTGGGCGGGCCTTGCGCGGGCCCCTGATCCTCTTGGGTGCCCGGCGCGCCGGTTCCGGCGACCGTCGTGTACACCACCCACACCGTCAGCGCGGCGAGTGCGGGCAGTGCATACGCCCGCCAGCCGTAGGTCGACATGAACCGTCCCAGCCAGCTCTGCTTGCGCCAGCGACGGCGTTCCTCGCGGTTGGACCTGACCCGTCCGGAAGTCTCCGCGAGCGGGTCGCGCTGAGCGCGCAGCGGCTCACGCCACTCGTCGCGCAGTACGGGAACGCGGGTCCCGCTCGATTGCGGATGATCGCGACGCAGTTGGCCTGCGGCGCTGCGCGTGCGACGCCCCGGCTCGTAGGTCACCGAAACAGGATTGCATAGAGCGCGCTTCTTGTAGTTCCGGCACGCCTTCCCAGTCTTAGGCCCACGACCTGACGCCTACCGCTGGATACGGGTAGTACTGTCGATGCGAACGAGGCCGTGTAACGGCCAGATAGAGGGAGTGATGAGCGATCTCGCCAATGCCACTCAAGCAAGGGGTGGCAGTTCGGGAGCCAACCGGCGCGGCAGTCGGCTGCCCCGTGATGAGCGCCGCGGACAGTTACTCGGCGCTGCCAGCGAGGTTTTCGTCGACCGCGGTTACCACGCCGCGGGGATGGACGAGATCGCTGATCGCGCGGGTGTGAGCAAACCTGTTCTCTACCAACACTTCTCATCGAAGCTGGAGCTGTACCTCGCGGTGCTCGCCCGGCACGTCGACAACCTGGTTTCCGGTGTGCGCCAGGCCCTGCGCACCACCACCGACAACCGCCAGCGGCTGCGCGCCGCAGTGCAGGCGTTCTTCGACTTCATCGAACATGACGGCCAGGGTTACCGGTTGATCTTCGAAAACGACTACGTCACCGAACCGCAGGTGGCCGCGCAGGTCAAGGTGGCGACAGAGTCCTGCACCGACGCGGTGTTCGACCTGATCAGCCGCGACTCGGGCCTCGAGGCCCACCGCGCCAGGATGATCGCCGTCGGGCTGGTGGCGATCAGTGTGGACTCCGCGCGCTACTGGTTGAACAACGAGCGGCCGATCTCGAAGGATGCCGCGGTCGAAGGCACGGTGATGTTCGCCTGGGGCGGACTGTCACACGTGCCGCTCACCCGTTCTTGACGGCCTCCGCGCCGACGACTCCGAAGCCGACCCGCCGCACGTCGGCGGCGCCGATCTCGACATAGGCGATCTTCGCCGTCTGCACCAAGAACCGGCGACCCTTCTCGTCGGTCAACGCCAACAGACCCGAATCGCTTGCCAGCGCGTCGGTGATCAGCTTCTCCACCTCGGTGGGAGTCTGCGCACTGTTGAAGCTGAGCTCGCGCGGGCTGTCCGTGACACCGATCTTGACCTCCACGCTGCACCTTTCCACGTTCATTGCGGTTCATTGCGATCGTCATGCGTTCTGAAAGGAAGGCTAGTGGACCCGTCACGGTGAACTGAGTCCGGACCGTTACCAACACGCGCGGCGTCCGACCTCATCTGTCACTTCTGCATCGATAGCATCAGCCCTGAACACTCGACCCGACGAGGATTACGCGCATGAACAGGCATTCTTCGCCATGGATGACCGAATCAGCCGCCGACCGCGGCTATGACCGCCCCGACATCGACGGCGACTACGCCGACGCCGAGGACTACGACGCGTACGCCGATTACGACGACGATTTCGACGACGTCCGCTACTACGTCGACCAGGACGATCGGCGCTGGTTGTGGGTGGCCAGCGTCGCGGGCATCGTGCTGCTCTTCTCGGTGCTGTCGCTGTCGGCACAGGTGCTGCACGGCACGGTGGCCGGCGCCGTCGCCATCGGCGCGGTCGTGCTGTGGGGCATGGCCGGCTGGGGCTTCGGCCCGGCGCAGGCGACGCGGCTGCTCCGCCTGGCGCCCGATGTGTCGCCGATCACGCTGTCGTTGCATGCGTCGGCCGTGTATGCGGGGATTGCGCTGGGGTCGAGCGTTGGCGCGCTGGCGCTGGCGCATGGCGGGCCCGGCATGCTGGGATGGGCCGCCGCCGCGTGCCATGTGGTGGCCGTGGTGCTGTGGCGCATGGGTGGGCGGCATGAGGCGGCGCTGGCCGATGAACCGGCAGCCACGTCGGTCGCACATTGAACCCCCGGGCGCGGAACGCGACGCGCCAGGTTCTGAACCCGGTGGTCGAGCCTCAAACCGTCGTGCTCCACAGTTCGAGCTCGACATTTTCGACCTCAAACACTCGGGCTCCGGGCTTTGAGGTCGACGCTTGGGCCTCAAAGGCTCGGCGTCCGGCCCTCGACCCCTCGCGCTCGGCCCTCTGAGCCCGATTTTTTCGACCTCGAACTGTCATGCTCCGGGCGTTGAGCTTGGTGCCCAAGCCTTCGAGGCTCACGCTCGACAGTCTGAGCTCGGCAATCGGGCCTCAGAGCCTCACGCGCCACGCTCAGATGGCCGCGGTGGGCGCCCCCCGATCACCGGTCGAACGCCGAGCACCCCGCCGATCCAGGTACGGCAGCGCAAACAGATAGAGCCCCGTGAATAGCAGCAACGCCAGCGGCAGCAGCGGCGCATAGGTGATCCACGCAGGCGGCTGCGCCCCCTTGCCCACCCCCATGGCGACAAAGTTGGCGATGACGGTGAGCGTGAACGCCATCGACACCCAGCGGTGAAACTGGCGGATTGCGTTAGGGGCGCTCACTGTGCACCTCCGGCGGCCTGGATCATCTTCCAGCCGTTGCCGGCCGGGTCACGAAAACCGGCGTCGACGCTGCCGAAGCGGTCGATGGGCTCCTGCGTGAATTCAACGCCGCGCTCGCGCAATTGCGCATAGGCGGCGCGGCAATCGGCGACGGTCAGCACCAGCGGCGGCATCGCGCCCTTGGCCACCATGGCGCGCAGCGTCTGCGCCGTGGCCTCGTCGTGGATGGGCGGACCGGGCTGGAACAGGCCCAGCTGAAACGACGGCTGCTCCGGATGCTGCACCGTCAGCCACCGGTACGGGCCGTTGCGCACATCGGTGTGCACGCGAAACCCCAGCTTGTCGACATAAAACGCCAGCGCCGCGTCCTGGTCATCCACATACAGCCCGACGACATTGATCCCTTGGCTCATCACCGCTCCTTGTTGTTGGTGGGTGACGGATTTGTACCCTCCGCCAACTGGCGGCGCTTCTCCGAAACTGCTGTGACGAGGTCGGGCCGCTGCGCCGCCTTCAGCACACAGGCGGGCACGCGGTCGAGTTGTTGCAGCGACGCGGTGGCCTGTGCGTGGCGGCGCAGCGCGCTCGGGCTCTGCCCGGTGATGTCGCGGAAGATGCGGCCGAAGGTGCCGAGGCTTTCCCAGCCTGTGGCGTAAGCGATTTCGATGATGGGCAGGTCGGTGTCGCGCAGCAGGGTGGTGGCCTGCTCGATGCGGCGTGTGAGCAGGTAGCGGTGCGGCGGAATGCCGAAGGCCTGCTTGAACGAGCGCGCAAAATGCGCCGCCGATACGCCGCTCACTTCGGCCAGC
>LZSH01000383.1 GCA_001665255.1 Mycobacteriaceae bacterium 1482268.1
AGATACAGCACGCCGGCACCGATTTGCAGCTCGGCATGTCCGATGCGGCCGTCATCCATCTCATACATCTCGCCGACCAGCGAAGCGCCGAATGCCTCGGTGTACCAGGCGATGGCCTCGCGGGCGTCGGCGACGGCGAGATACGGCAACGCCGCTGAACGCGGTTCAGATTGGGTCTCGACAGCGGGTTCGTTCAGTTCAGCGATGGCGGTATCGGTGCCACTCATTTCGACTCCTTCTGATTGATTCGGTTGCGCTGCAAAGAAAGCCACGGCTGATTCCAGACGTGCACGCAGGCGCGCCGCGAACGCCGGGTCGGGCTGGACCGGAAGCTCATCGCCATGCAGCACGCTCAGCGGATCGCGATCGTTCCTCTGATCGCTCCTCCCGTCCGCGGTGGTCATGACGCCCCTCCTTCCGGTTCCGGGTATTGCGATCTGAAGGCGCGACGGGCTCGCACCAGCAGGGCTTCGGTGGCGTGGACCGTGCGGCCGATCAGCTCGGCGCACTCGCCGACGCTGCGGTCATCCATGTAGCGCAGCGCGAGGACGGTGCGGTGCTGTTCGGGCAATCGGGCCAGCACGCTCTCGGCGACGATCCGGTCCAGCTCGGCGTCCCATTCGTCGGCGGGTTCGACCGGCTCGGGCAGATCGGACACCGGAACGGTCAACCGGTCGGACCGGCGCCGGTAATGGTCGGCGAGCTTGTGTCGCGCCACCCCGATCAACCACGGCACCGTGATCGGCGGAGGATCGGCTTTCCGGGCGGCATCCATCGCCGCCAGAAACGTCTCCGACGTCAGGTCTTCGGCGGCTCCGCGGTCACCGCAGCGCCGGACGAAGTATCCGTACACCGTGGGCAGCGCCTCGTCGTACAGCGCCAGCAGCGCCCGCGGACCGTCGGGGGGATCCGGTTCGACGCTCACACCCTTATCGTCGCCTCGAACGGCTGAACTCCGACGCCCTCTCGTCGAGAATTTTCGAAAGAAGCGCCTGAGGCGCAACGGTCAGTCCAGCGCGCCGAGTCCGTCGCTGACCAAGTCGAATGCCCCGCCCAGCGCCTCGGCGAGGGGGGCGGATTCGTCGGCCAGCCAGTGCTCGTAGGCCGACAGCGCGACTGCGAGCATCGTCCAGGCCACCGTCTGCGGAATGAGGTCGTCGGTTGTCGTACCGAGACGACGCGCCACGAAGGCGGCGACCACCGCGCGCCAGCCGGCATACATGGTCATCGAATAAGCCTGTAGCTCAGCCGTTTCCAGAATGACCCGCATGCGCTGTCGATGTCGGGCGGTCTCGGCTTCATCGAAGGTGTTGAAGGCCAGCAGCGCCGTTCGGAGTGCCTGACGGATCGGCACGCTCGGGTCCAGACGGGCCAGCTGATCGCGCATGCGCTCGAGGTGCGCATCGAAATCGCCCCAGGGCAGTGCGTTCTTGGACGGGTAGTAGCGGAAAAGGGTGCGTCGGGCGATCCCCGCGGCGTGCGCGACGTCGTCGACGCTGACCTCGTCGAAGCCGCGGGCCGCGAAGAGATCGATGGCGACGTTGCTGAGGTGATCGGTCGTCGTGGACCGCCGCCTGCCTACCCGGTGCTCGGAATCTGGCCGCATCACCACCCGCTCTTCCATTCTGGCACTCGATGCCATATTATTGCGATCTCGATCACAGTTGTCGATACCCAGTGTCGATACCCGTAGAGAAAGGCGTAAATCATGGAGCCGAATCAGCAGGTCGAAACCGACGCAGAGCTCGTCACCGAGACGCTGGTCGAAGAGGTGTCGATCGACGGGATGTGCGGGGTCTACTGACCGTGTCGTCGCCCGACGTGGGGTTCGACCCGGACGTCCGCTGGCGGCTGCACCACCAGGTGGCGGTGCGGCGTGAGCCGTTTGGTGCGCTGCTCTACCACTTCGGGACGCGCAAGCTGTCGTTCCTGAAGAACCGGACGATCGTCGAGGTGGTCAACTCGCTGAGTGATCACCCCGACGTCCGGTCCGCTTGCCGCGCGGCCGGAGTCGATGACGCGCAACAGGGGCCGTATCTGCACGCGCTTGGCGTGCTGGCCGAATCCAAGATGCTCGTAACGGGAGAAGCATGACGTCTGTACAACCAGTGCCGCGGCTGGTCGAGCAATTCGAGCGTGGACTCGACGCGCCGATCTGCCTGACCTGGGAACTGACCTATGCCTGCAATCTGGCGTGCGTGCACTGCCTGTCCTCGTCCGGCAAGCGCGATCCGCGCGAGCTGACGACCCAGCAGTGCAAGGACATCATCGACGAACTCGAGCGCATGCAGGTGTTCTACGTCAACATCGGTGGCGGTGAACCGACTGTGCGCCCGGACTTCTGGGAACTGGTCGACTACGCCACCGCCCACCACGTCGGCGTGAAGTTCTCCACGAACGGCGTGCGCATCACACCGGAGGTGGCCGCGCGGTTGGCTGCCAGTGACTACGTGGATGTACAGATCTCCCTCGACGGTGCAACGGCGGAGGTGAATGATGCCGTGCGCGGCGAAGGCTCGTTCGCGATGGCGGTGCGGGCCCTGGAGAATCTCGCCGCGGCCGGCTTCAAGGATGCCAAGATCTCGGTGGTAGTCACCCGTCACAATGTCGACCAGCTCGACGAATTCGCCGACCTGGCAGCACGTTACGGTGCGACGCTGCGCATCACGCGCCTTCGCCCGTCGGGTCGCGGCGCGGATGTGTGGGACGAGCTGCACCCCACCCCGCAACAGCAGGTCCAGCTCTACAACTGGCTCGTCGAACGCGGCGACCGTGTGCTGACCGGCGACTCCTTCTTCCACCTGTCGGGGCTCGGCGCTCCCGGCGCGCTCGCCGGCCTCAACCTGTGCGGGGCCGGTCGCGTGGTCTGCCTCATCGATCCGGTCGGCGACGTTTACGCCTGCCCGTTTGCCATCCACGACCGGTTCCTGGCCGGAAACATCCTGTCCGACTCGGGTTTTGGCAATGTCTGGCAGAACGCGCCGCTGTTCCGTGAACTGCGCGAGCCGCAGTCAGCCGGCGCGTGCGGAAGCTGCGGCCACTATGACAGCTGCCGCGGCGGCTGCATGGCGGCCAAGTTCTTCACGGGTCTGCCTCTCGACGGTCCCGATCCCGAATGTGTTGAGGGATACGGTGTTCCGGCCCTCGAACAGGACAGGGTCAAACCCAAGCCCAGCGGCGACCATTCCCGCGGAACCAAGCAGGGCCCGGTCATGCTGAAACTGCTGACCAAGCCGCCGGCTCGGCTGTGCAACGAAAGTCCGGTATAGCCATGGCACGAGACAAATGGTTCGAGACGGTCGCGTTCGCCCAGCAGCGGGCGAAAAAGCGGCTACCCAAGTCGGTGTACAGCGCCCTGCTCGCGGCCAGTGAGAAGGGCCTCACCGTCGCCGACAACGTCGACGCGTTCGGCGAGCTCGGCTTCGCGCCGCATGTGATCGGTGCCATTGAGAAGCGCGATCTGTCCACAACTGTGATGGGACAGGACATTTCGCTGCCGGTGCTGATCTCGCCGACGGGGGTGCAAGCGGTACATCCAGACGGCGAAATCGCCGTGGCGCGCGCAGCCGCCGCGAGAGGGACGGCGATGGGCCTGTCGTCGTTCGCGAGCAAGCCCATCGAAGACGTCGTCGCCGCCAACCCGAAGACGTTCTTCCAGGTGTACTGGCTGGGCGACCGCGACGCCATCGCCGCCCGCGTCGAACGCGCACGCGCCGCCGGTGCCGTCGGCCTCATTGCCACGACGGACTGGAGCTTCGCGCACGGCCGCGACTGGGGCAGCCCGAAGATCCCCGAGCACATGGACCTGCGCACGACGGTGCGGATGCTGCCGGAGGGCCTCTCCCGGCCGCGATGGCTCCTGCAATGGGCCAAGACGATGCGTCCGCCGGATCTGCGGGTGCCCAACCAGGCCCCGCTGGGCGAACCCGGTCCGCCGTTCTTCGCCGCCTACGGCGAGTGGATGGCGACCCCGCCGCCCACCTGGGAGGACATCGCCTGGCTGCGCGAGCTGTGGGGCGGCCCGTTCATGCTCAAGGGCGTGATGCGCATCGACGACGCGAAACGTGCTGTGGACGCAGGAGTTACGGCGATTTCAGTGTCCAACCACGGCGGCAACAACCTGGACGGCACGCCCGCTGCTATTCGGGCGCTGCCCCCCATCGCCGAAGCGGTCGGACACCAGATCGAGGTGCTGTTGGACGGCGGCGTGCGACGCGGCAGTGACGTCGTCAAGGCGTTGGCTCTCGGTGCACGGGCCGTCATGATCGGCCGGGCGTATCTCTGGGGACTGGCGGCCGAGGGTCAGGCTGGCGTCGAGAACGTCCTCGACGTCCTCCGCGGCGGCATCGACTCGGCCATGATGGGCCTTGGCCGCGCGTCGGTTCACGACCTCGTCGACAACGATGTGGTCGTTCCCCCCGGCTTCATCCGGGCGCTGGGCGTGCCACCCGGGACCGACGTCTGAGGCGTCAGCCCGCACCCGATTGATGCCCCTGAAACTTGCGTGGCAGGGGAGACGGACGTGATTAGCCGACAGCCGCTGCCGCAAATTCTGTGGAAACAAAATCTGCGCATGCGCCAACAACCGGCGCATAGCAGGTGAATTCGTCCTACCATCGGCGGGTGGCTTTCCCCAGCGAGCTTGGGAACTCAACGTCGAGGCAGCTGCACGGCACATCACCCGCGTTGGTTATCCCGGTAGGTTCCACCGAACAGCATGGACCTCACCTGCCGCTGGACACTGACACCAGGATCGCTGTCGCAGTCGCTCGCGGGGTTGCTGAGCGGCTGTCGGAAGCAGATCATGATTGCGGATGGATGCTGGCACCGCCGATCGGCTACGGGGCCAGTGGCGAACACGAGAGCTTTCCCGGGACGATTTCGATCGGTAACTCCGCTCTTCGCCTTATGTTGGTGGAGTTCGGTCGGTCGGCGGCTCAATGGGCAAGCCGACTGGTGTTCCTCAATGGACACGGGGGGAACGTGGAGGCTTTGGCCGCGGCAGCCGCATTGCTGAGATACGAGGGCCGCGACGCCGCATGGTGCTCGTGTGGCGTGCAGAACGCCGATGCCCACGCCGGACACACCGAAACGTCTGTATTGCTACATATTTCACCAGAAGCCGTGCAGGTCGAGGACATGGCGCCGGGAAACCGCGCTCCTCTGGCGGAGCTCCTGCCGGCGATGCGCAGCGGAGGGGTCGCCGCGGTGAGTGAACTCGGCGTCCTGGGCGATCCCACCACGGCCACCGCGGCCGAGGGCGAACGCCTGTTTGCCGAGATGGTTGACGGCTGCGTCGGCCGGATCGCACGGTGGACACCGAACCGCGACGGGATGTTGACGTGAGTCAGCCGCGGCTGCCCGATGGCTTCGCCGTGCAGGTCGATCGCCGGGTCAAGGTGCTCGGGGAAGGGTCGGCTCTGCTCGGCGGCTCGCCCACCCGCCTGCTGCGACTGGCGCCCGCCGCGCAGACCATGCTCAACGGTGGCCGGCTGGAGGTGCACGACGCGCTCAGTGCACAGGTCGCCCGCACCCTCCTCGACGCAACCGTCGCCCATCCACGCCCGGCCAGTGGACCGTCGCACTTGGATGTCACCGTTGTTATTCCGGTGCGCGACAACGCTTCCGGTTTGCATCGACTCGTCTCAGCCCTGCGCGGGATGCGGGTCGTGGTGGTCGATGACGGCTCGGCGATCCCGATCCAGCACGCCGACTTCGAAGGCATGCATTGCGACGTCCAGGTCCTGCGCCATCCGCGCAGCAAGGGCCCGGCCGCCGCGCGCAATGCCGGGCTGGCCATGTGCACCACCGACTTCGTCGCATTCCTCGACTCCGACGTGGTGCCGCGGCGGGGTTGGCTCGAGGCGCTGCTCGGTCACTTTTGCGATCCGGCGGTGGCCTTGGTGGCGCCGCGCATCGTGAATTTGGCGCAGCCTGACAGTTTGATTGCCCGCTACGAGGCGGTGCGGTCGTCACTCGATCTCGGGCAGCGGGAAGCTCCGGTCGTACCCTACGGCACGGTGTCCTACGTGCCGAGCGCGGCGATCATCTGCCGACGCTCCGTGTTGACCCAGGTCGGCGGGTTCGACGAGACGTTGAAGTCGGGGGAGGACGTCGACCTGTGTTGGCGCTTTGTGGAGGCCGGCGCGCGGCTGCGGTACGAACCCATCGCGATGGTCGCCCACGAACACCGCACCCAGTTGCGAGAATGGTTCGCGCGCAGAGCCTTTTACGGCGCGTCGGCCGCGCCGCTGGCCGTCCGCCATCCCGGCAAGACCGCGCCGGTGGTGATTTCCGGGTGGACGTTGCTCGTGTGGGTTCTGCTCACGATGGGGTCAGCGATCGGTTACCTGGCGTCGATGGCGGTCGCCATGATCACGGGCCGCCGGATCGCCAACTCGCTCGGTACGGTCGACACCGAACCAAAAGAAGTCGCCGTCGTCGCCGCGCACGGCCTCTGGGCGGGGGCGCTGCAGCTTGCCGCAGCGATCTGTAGACACTACTGGCCGGTCGCACTGCTGCTCGCAGTGCTCTCGCGGCGGTGTAGGAGCGTGGTGCTCGTTGCGGCGATCATCGACGGCGTCGTCGACTGGGTGAAGCGGCACGGTAACGCCGACGAGGACACGAAGCCCGTCGGGCTGGTCGGTCACCTCTTGCTGAAGCGTCTCGATGACATCGCGTACGGCACCGGCCTGTGGACCGGCGTGGTACGGGAACGCCACATTGGTGCCCTCACACCGCAGATCCGGAACTGATTGTTGCACAGCAGCGACGTGCTGATCGTCGGCGCCGGCAGCGCTGGATCGGTTGTAGCGGAGCGCGTTTCACGTGACAGCGCCGTGCATGTCACCGTCGTTGAGGGTGGTCCCGGGCCGTCCGATCCTAAGGTGGGCGCGCAGATCACCGATGCGGTGCGGATGCCGATCGGCACCGCCAGCTCGGTGGTGCGGCACTACGCGACGACGTTGACGGAGCATCCCCGGCGTTTCGGGCACGTCATGCGCGGGGCCGTCGTGGGTGGATCGGGTGCCGTCAACGGCGGCTACTTCTGCCGTGCGCTGCCCGGGGACTTCGACGGGTGGTCCATACCGGGCTGGTCGTGGGTCGACGTGCTTCCGCATTTTCTCGCCATCGAGAACGATCTCGATTTCGTCGGCCCCATACACGGATCAGGTGGTCCGATACTTGTGCGTCGGGTTTCCGAATTCGACGGCTGTACAGCGTCATTCGTTGAGGCGGCAAGCGAGATCGGATACTCGTGGATCGCAGATCTCAACGGTGCTAGTGCAGGCGATCCCGTGGCGGCTGGCGTCGGTGCCGTACCGCTGAACATCAACGGCGGCATCAGGATTGGCCCAGGGGGTGCCTTCCTGCAGCCGGCGCTGAATCGCTCCAACCTGACGCTGCTCGCGGACACACGAGCCGTGCGCATCAGGTTCGAGCGAGGCCGAGCGGTTGGCGTGGACGCAATCGGCAGCGATGGGCCGGTAGAGCTGCTTGCGAGCCGAATAGTCCTGTGCGCCGGGGCAATTGGGTCGGCGCACCTGTTGATGGTCTCTGGTGTCGGTCCGGCCGGGATACTCGAAGCTGCTGGCATCCAAGTCATCCAGGATTCACCGGTTGGAGTGCAGACGAGCGACCATCCCGAATGGGTGTTACCGGTGGACTGGACACCGACTCACGACCTTCCTCCGCTGGAGGCGATTCTCACCACACCCAACGGGCTCGAAATCAGGCCGTACACGCGGGGGTTCGGCGCCATGGTGGACGGGGCGAGCGGAGACCCTGCCGATCGGCCGCACCTCGGTGTCGCTCTGATGCACCCGCGGTCCAAAGGCCGGCTGCGGGTTGTGTCCGCTGACCCGTCGACGGCGCCTGTCATCGAGCACCGCTACGACAGCGACTCCCACGATGTGGCCGCCTTGAGTGCCGGTGCTGAGCTCGCCCGCGAATTAGCCTCGCCCTCAACCAAAGTCGGTGAGGCAAGCTGGTCGACGTCCCAGCACTTGTGCGCAACCGCGCCCATGGGCGTCGACGGCGACCCCATGGCGGTTGTCGACGAACGGTGCAGGGTGCGTGGCGTCGACGGGCTATGGGTTGTCGACGGCTCGATCCTGCCCACCGTGACCGGACGGGGGCCGCACGCGACGATCGTGATGCTCGGGCACCGCGGCGCGGAGTTCGTCGTCGGGTAGGCGGCGGCCCGTCAGTCGGCGAACGAACACGAGCTGGCGGCCGTCTCGGCCAGGAGCCCATAGCGCCACGAAAGCGGAGGCGACGGCGACGACGGCCGACAGCACCGTCAGCGACAGGCCCATCGCATCGATGAATGCCGATTCGGCGAGCCGCGTGAACGCAGAAGCTTGTGGCCCAAGCTGTTTGGCGACTTCGACTGCGTTGGCGAGCGAGTCGGTTGCCGCCGCGCGAACCTGCTCGGGAAATGCGGCGAGACCCGGTGTCAGCGCCTTCGTGTATTGCGCCGCCAGCACGGATCCGGCGACGGCGATACCGACCGCTGCACCCACTTCGCGGGTCGTGTCGTTGACGGCCGAAGCCACCCCCTGCTTGTCGGTGGGCACAGCGTTCATGATGGCCGAAGTGGTCGGGGCCACACTCAAGCCAATGCCCGCACTGGTGACCAAAAACGGCCACACGAGGTCGATGTACGACGAGTCGGCGTCCAGAGACTTCATGCTGAACAGCCCAATGGCAATGAGCAACAGCCCTGCGGCTACGACAAGCCGCAACCCCACCCTCGGCAGGATCAGATGCATCGTCGCGCCCAGAACGATGATCGGTACGGCCAACGGGGCCAGTGCCCAAGCTGTTTGGAGCGGACTGTAGCCGAGGATCAACTGCATGTACTGCATGACGACGAAGAAGAAGCCGAAGTTGGCGAAGAACAGACAGGTGATGCCGACCGCGCCGGTGGTGAAGTCGGAGCGGGCGAACAAGCGCACGTCGAGCAGCGGATGGGGCCGGCGCAGCTCGACAACTGCGAACACCAGGCAGAGCGCCACGCCGGCTGACATGCACCCCCAGACAACGGGATGAGCCCAACCGCGAACCGGCGCTTCGACCACGCCGAAGACGAAGACGGCCACGGCGCCACCGATCAGCACGGCCCCCGGCCAGTCGACCGGCGTGGCGGTTTCGTCGCGGGATGAGCGAATTGTGCAGGTGCACAAGAACAATCCCACACTTGCGATCGCGAACGTATAGAACACCGACTGCCACTCGAAGTACCGGAGCAGCAGTCCCGTGCCCATGAACCCGACGATCGCTCCGGAACTGGCCATCCCGGCCCAGATGCCGACCGCCTTGTTCCGCTCGTTCTTTGGGAACGCCGCGGTGAGCAGGGACAATGTGGCGGGCATGATGAAGGCTGCGCCGACACCGGCGGCAGCGCGAGCCAGGATGATCTGCACGGGGCTGTCGAACACGGTCGGCGCAAGCGAGGCGACCGCGAAGATCACCAGCCCGACAAGCAGGGCGCCGCGCCGACCGTATCGGTCGCCGAGTGCACCCGCTGGCAGCAGCAGACAGGCGAGCACCAAGGTGTAGCCGTCGACGACCCAGGTGAGTTGCGTCTGGGTCGCCGCTGTGTCAAGTGCAATGTCCGGCAGCGCCGCGTTCAGCGCCACCATCGACGAGATCACCAGCAGTACGTCAACTGCGGCGACCGCCAATAACCAGAACCGGCCGAATCTCGACAGGGTTGCCAGGTTGGCGTCGATAATCTGGTCAGACCGGACGAGGGTGTCGACCATAATCGTCGCTCGCTTTCGATCGCCTATTTTGAGACTAACAGTCTCGTTACGAGACCAACAGTCTTGTTCCCAACGGGAAGGGGGCTAAACCATGGCCGGACATATCGACCCGCGACCGGCGCGTTCGCGAGCGCGTCTCGTCGAGGCGGCGACCGCGTTACTGCGCACCGGTGGCCCCAGCGCGGTGACCGTCGACGCGGTCACCCGTGCCGCCAACGTAGCTCGCGCTACGCTCTATCGCCACTTCCCAAGTGGAAATGACCTGCTGGCAGCGGCTTTTCACGCACTCATCCCGCCGGCGCCCACCCCGCCAGCACAAGGTTCGCTGCGGGACAGGTTGATCGCGTTGGTGCAGGCGCAGGCCGACTTGATCGCCGAGGCTCCCGTAACCCTGACCGCGATGTCCTGGTTGACTCTCGGCGGCGACCTGGAACGTCTGCCGGGAGCGCGGCGCCGCGGCACGCCGGACAGCCCCGAGGTGCGCACCCTGCGTGAGCGCGTCGCCGAACAGTACGTGGCGCCGTTCGATGCGATCCTGAGCAGCCCGCAGGCGATCGCCGAGATCGGCGACGTCGATCGCACCAGGGCGGCGGCATTGCTGCTCGGCCCCATCGCGCTGGGCAAGCTGTCGACCCTTCCGGATTTCGACTACCACGACATCGCGGAGTCAGCGGTCGATGGCTTCCTGGCCACCCACCGCAAGAGGGTCCAGGGGCTCAGCGCAGCGAGTAACGAATGGGCAGGTGCTTGAGCCCGCCGACGAACGTGGTGGCAGACAGCTCGGGCTCGCCGGCCAATTCGATGGACTCCAGGCGCGGCACCAGTTCGGTGAAGAGGCTGTTCATTTCCATCCGCGCCAGCGCGGCGCCGAGACAGAAATGCACGCCGTAGCCGAAAGCCAAGTGCTTGTTGGGATCGCGGCCTACGTCGAACCGGAAGGGATCGGTAAAGACGTCCTCGTCGCGATTGCCGGAAACGTAAGCGAGGTAGACGGATTCACCCTTGGCGATGGGCACGCCGCGAACCGTGGTGTCCTCGGCGGCGGTCCGCATGAACTCCTTGACGGGTGTGGTCCACCGGATCATCTCCTCGATTGCGGTCGGCATCAACTCCATGTTGTCGCGCAATCGAGTCAGCTCACCGGGGTGCTCGATGAGCGCGCGCAGGCCGCCGGAAATCGCGTCCGAGGTGGTGTCGTGCCCGGCACTGGCGATGATCACGTAATAGGAAACCGTGTCCATGTCGGACAGCGCTTCGCCGTCGATCTTGCCGTTGGCAATTGCCGAAGCCAGATCGGCGGTCGGGTGCTCGCGCCGTGACGCGGTCAACCGGGTGAAGTAGGCGAAGTAGTCGGCCAGCACGGCCAGCAGGTCCTCCATCGAACCCCCGCGCTGGTGTTCGGCGTCGTCGCCACCGAACATCTCCTGGGTCAGCTTGAGCATCCGCGGGAAGTCTTCCTCCGGCAGGCCGAGCAGGGAAAGGATCACGTACAGAGGGAAATTGAGCGCGACATCGGTGACGAAGTCGCATTCAGGACCGATCTCACGCATGCGGTCGACGTAGCGCTTCGCCAGTTCGTCGACCCGAATCTTTAGGTCCCGCATCGCTTTCGGCCGGAACCAGTCGGCGCCGATGGCCCGCACCTTCCGGTGATGCGGATCGTCCATATGGACCAGTGTGCGGAGGCCGATTCCCATGTCGATCTGCTGCTTGAAGATGTCGTCGGCCTCTGCGGTGGACAGCAGGGGGCGGGGCTCGGACAGGAACAGGTTGTTGTCACGCTCGATGGCCATGATGTCTTCGTGCTTGGTGATGGCCCAGAACGGGCGGTAGGGCCGCTTGTCGACCCACGCCACCGGGTTGTTGGCCCGCAGATGGGCGAGCGAGGTATGTAGTCGATCGTCGTCGGCGTACGCCGTCGGATCGGCCAGAACGTGGGCCGCCTCGTCCATCGTGGGTGAGGTCACGGGATCTCCTGGGGGCAGAACGCGATTTGACGGGTGTCAAGTTGAAGTCTATGGGATCGCCAGAGCCGGGATCCAGAGTTCTGGCCGAAAGGCTGCGTAGGCTCGGACTTCGTGCAGCCAAGGACGGCTCGAAGCCTGCGAGTGGTCCTGCTCGTGGTGTCGGCGACGGTGTTGGTCGTCGCTCTCGGCCGGCTGGTCGGTGCGTCGCCCAAGGATGCCGTCCCGCAGATTCTCCAGCCGCCGTCACCGGCGATCCCTACCCCGGCGCCGCAGGGGGACAGCTCGTTGGTGCGGACTTCGAGCGGGCTGGTTCGTGGGGTGGTCGAGTCGGATCATCGATTGTTCGCTGGGATCCCTTATGCCGCAGCACCTGTCGGCCCGCTGCGCTTCCAGCCGCCTGCGCCCGCGCCCGCCTGGAAGGGCATCCGCGACGCCACCGAACCAGGGCCGCGATGCATCCAGGACCCAGGTGGAGATCCGGAATTCGGCAAGCAGAGCGACGAGGACTGCCTCAGCCTGAACGTGTGGACTCCTGCGACGACGGAGTCCCCGCGACCGGTCATGGTGTGGATTCACGGTGGGTCGTTCACGGGCGGCAGCGGCAAGATCTATGACGCCCGGTGGCTTGTGACCCGCGGCGACGTCATCGTCGTCACCATCAACTATCGTCTCGGCACGCTCGGGTTCCTGGCCCATCCGGCGCTGGGGCCGCCGGGCGGCGTCGGCAACTACGGATTGCAGGACCAGCAGGCAGCGCTGCGCTGGGTCAAGGACAACATCGCACATTTCGGCGGCGACCCGGGCCAAGTCACCGTCGCGGGCGAATCTGCGGGCGGTATGTCGGTGTGTGACCACCTTGTCGCGCCGGCGTCGAAGGGACTGTTCCACGCCGCGATCATCCAGAGTGCCCCGTGCCAGGCGCAGGCCGATCTGCCGACGGCCGAACGGCGCAGCGTCGACTACGCAGCGAAAGTGGGATGCGGCGACCCGAAGACGGCCGCCGATTGCCTGCGGGCGCTGCCGGTCGACAAACTGAGGGAACCGGTGACGTTCTACAACGTCGGCGACGACACACTGCCCGGTCCGGTAAGCGGAACCACGGTGCTACCTGTCGACCCCGTCACCGCGATCGCGGACAACGATGCCGCGCCCGTCCCGGTGCTGATGGGCACCAACCGCGACGAGTTCACCCTGTTCGTCGCGCTGCAGTACCTGCGGCTCGGGAAGGTGTTCACCGCCGAGCAGTACCCGCAACTGCTGCGAGATACGTTCGGCGCCAACGCCGTTGCGGTCG
>LZSH01000384.1 GCA_001665255.1 Mycobacteriaceae bacterium 1482268.1
TGGACAAGGGCGAGAAGGAACAGACCATCCTGGTGTTCGACCTCGGTGGCGGCACCTTTGACGTCTCGCTGCTGGAAATCGGCGAGGGCGTCGTCGAGGTCCGTGCCACTTCGGGTGACAACCACCTCGGTGGCGACGACTGGGATGACCGGATCGTCGAGTGGCTGGTCGACAAGTTCAAGGGCACCAGCGGCATCGACCTGACCAAGGACAAGATGGCCATGCAGCGGCTCCGGGAAGCCGCCGAGAAGGCCAAGATCGAGCTGTCCAGCTCGCAGAGCACCTCGATCAACCTGCCCTACATCACCGTCGACTCCGACAAGAACCCGCTGTTCCTCGACGAGCAGCTGACCCGCGCCGAGTTCCAGCGCATCACGCAGGATCTGCTCGACCGCACCCGGCAGCCGTTCAAGTCCGTGATCGCCGACGCCGGCATCTCGGTGTCCGACATCGACCACGTGGTGCTGGTGGGTGGCTCCACCCGCATGCCCGCGGTGGCCGAGCTGGTCAAGGAACTGACCGGCGGCAAGGAGCCCAACAAGGGCGTCAACCCCGACGAGGTCGTCGCGGTCGGCGCTGCGCTGCAGGCCGGCGTGCTCAAGGGCGAGGTGAAAGACGTTCTGCTGCTTGACGTCACCCCGCTGAGCCTTGGTATCGAGACCAAGGGCGGCGTGATGACCAAGCTGATCGAGCGCAACACCACGATCCCGACCAAGCGGTCGGAGACCTTCACCACGGCCGACGACAACCAGCCGTCGGTGCAGATCCAGGTGTATCAGGGTGAGCGCGAAATCGCTTCGCACAACAAGCTGCTCGGCAGCTTCGAGCTGACCGGCATCCCGCCGGCGCCGCGCGGCGTGCCGCAGATCGAGGTCACCTTCGACATCGACGCTAACGGCATTGTTCACGTCACCGCCAAGGACAAGGGCACCGGCAAGGAGAACACGATCAAGATCCAGGAAGGCTCCGGCCTGTCCAAGGAGGAGATCGACCGGATGATCAAGGACGCCGAGGCGCACGCCGAGGAGGACCGCAAGCGTCGCGAGGAAGCCGACGTCCGCAACCAGGCCGAGTCGCTGGTCTACCAGACGGAAAAGTTCGTCAAGGAGCAGCGCGAAGCCGAAGGGGGCAGCAAGGTTCCCGAGGACACCTTGTCCAAGGTCGACGCCGCGATCGCCGACGCGAAGTCGGCGCTGAACGGAACCGACATCTCGGCGATCAAGTCCGCCATGGAAAAGCTCGGCGAGGAGTCGCAGTCTCTGGGCCAGGCGATCTACGAGGCAACGCAGGCCGAGCAGGCCGCAGGCGCGGGCGCATCCGGTGGCAACGCGTCGTCGGCCTCATCTGACGATGATGTCGTCGACGCCGAGGTAGTGGAGGATGACAGCCCAAATAGCGGGGAGAACAAGTGAATTCCAACGATCCGCACGAGCCGGTGACGGTCACCGACAAACGGCGTGTCGATCCCGAAACCGGTGAAATCCGCGCACAGGCTCCCGGGCCGGCCCCCAGCGGGCCGGCGCCGGGAGCCACGGCAGAGGAGACACCAGACGAGGCGGACAAGGCGGCCGAACTGCTCCAGGACCTGCAACGGGTCCAGGCCGACTTCGCCAATTACCGCAAGCGCGCGCTGCGCGATCAGCAGGTCGCGGCCGATCGGGCCAAGGCCTCGGTGATCGTGCAGTTGCTGCCGGTACTCGACGACCTCGACCGCGCCCGCAGCCACGGTGACCTGGAGTCCGGACCGCTGAAGTCGGTCGCCGACAAGCTGGTGTCCGCGTTTGAGGGACTGGGCCTTTCGGGTTTCGGGGCCGAGGGTGACGAGTTCGACCCGGCACTGCACGAGGCGGTCCAGCACGAGGGCGAGGGCACCCACCCCATCGTCGGCACCGTGATGCGACGCGGCTACAAGGTCGGCGATCAGGTGGTGCGCCACGCCTTGGTCGGCGTGGTGGACACCGTGCCCGACGCCGGTGACACGGCCGAGAACACCGGCGCGCCGCCCGAAGAGGCCGCAGAATAAAGACAACGACTACGACAAATTTCGAAGGGTGAGGAGGTGACGCAGCATGGCCCAGCGTGAATGGGTCGAGAAGGACTTCTACAAGGAGCTCGGCGTCTCCTCTGATGCCAGCGCCAAAGACATCAAAGGGGCGTACCGCAAGCTCGCCTCCGAGTTGCATCCCGACAAGAATCCGGCCGGTGCCGATCGTTTCAAGGCCGTTTCCGAGGCCTACAGCGTGCTGTCCGACGAGGCGAAGCGCAAGGAATACGATGAAACGCGAAGGCTTTTCGCCAACGGTGGATTCGGTCGCGGCCGGTACGGAAACTTCGGCGGTGGCGGCGGCGGGAATTTCGGCGGCTTCGGCGGTGACGGGGTCGAGTTCAATCTGAACGACCTTTTCGATGCGGCCGGGCAGACCGGCGGCGCGAACATCGGCGATCTGTTCGGTGGATTGTTCGGCCGCGGTGCCCAGCAGCCGCGCCCGAGCAGGCCGCGGCGCGGCAACGATCTAGAGACCGAGACCGAGCTGTCGTTCATGGAGGCCACCAAGGGCGTGGCCATGCCTCTGCGGCTGACCAGCCCTGCGCCGTGCACGAATTGCCATGGCAGCGGGGCACGTCCGGGCACCAGCCCGAAGGTCTGCCCGACCTGCAACGGCGCCGGCGTCGTCAACCGCAACCAGGGCGCGTTCGGCTTCTCCGAGCCGTGCACCGAGTGCCGGGGCAGCGGCTCGATCATCGAGCACCCCTGCGACGAGTGCAAAGGGACGGGTGTCACCACCCGGACCCGCACCATCAACGTCCGAATCCCGCCCGGTGTCGAGGACGGCCAGCGGATCCGGCTGCCCGGACAGGGCGAGGCCGGTCTGCGCGGCGCCCCGTCGGGTGACCTCTACGTCACCGTCCATGTGAAGCCGGACAAGGTGTTCGGCCGCGACGGTGACGACCTCACCGTGACGGTCCCGGTCAGCTTCAGCGAACTCGCTTTGGGCACAACACTTTCGGTGCCGACGCTGGAGGGCAAGGTCGGCGTGCGCGTGCCCAAGGGCACGTCGGACGGGCGGATCCTGCGCGTGCGTGGCCGAGGCGTGCCCAAGCGCTCCGGCGGCCACGGCGACCTGTTGGTCACCGTGAAAGTCGCGGTGCCGCCCAAGCTCGAGGGCGAGGCGGCCGAAGCGCTGGAGGCATACGCGAAGGCCGAGCGGGCAAGCGGATTCGACCCGCGGGCCGGCTGGGCGGGTGCGTGATGCCTGCCAAGCGGTCCGACGACAGGGAATCGGCGAGGACGTTCCTGATCTCGGTGGCCGCCGAGCTGGCGGGCATGCACGCGCAGACGCTGCGGACCTACGACCGGCTGGGGCTGGTCAGTCCGCAGCGCAGCTCGGGCGGTGGGCGCCGCTACTCCCAGCGTGACGTGGACCTGCTGCGCGAGGTGCAGCGGCTGTCGCAGGACGAGGGCGTGAACCTTGCGGGCATCAAGCGGATCATCGAGCTGACCAATCAGGTCGAGGCGCTGCAGGCCCGGCTCTCGGAGATGGCCGAGGAGCTGGAACAGTTGCGCGCCAAGCGAAGCCGCGACCTCGCAGTCGTGCCGAAGAGTACTGCGCTGGTCGTCTGGCAGCCCCGGACTAGGAAGCGCTCACCGTGATGGAGAACCGCGCCGACTCGGGCTTACCGGCGGCGGCGCTGCGGTAGTCGCCGCGGCACAGCGCATCCGTCGGCGCTGCCATCGGCTCGATGGCGATCAATTCGTCCGTTGGCGGAGCAAACAATTGCGCTGCGGGATAACCCTTTTCGAACCTGACCTCGATGCGCCGGTCACCGCCTTCCAATGCGAACAGCGCGCCGTCGGGCACCTGTTCGAAGCCGTCGTCGTAGGCGGTGGAATCCAGCGGCTCGCTGAGCGTATTCCAGTCCTCGGTCACACCGGTGGGTATGCCCCGGTCGTCCACCGGCAGCCGTCGCATCGTCGGCGTCGTGAGCACCCATTCTTGGCGCGGCACACCGGGAATGGTCAGATACGGGTGATAGCCGAAACACAGCGGCACGGATGCGGCGGTGGTCGGCACGACCGTCGTCTCGATGGTGAGGGTGCGGTCGGCCAGCGCGATCTGCTGGGTCAGCACATGCGGGAACGGGAACGCCGCCAGCAGGCGTGGCGTGCCCCCGTAGTCGAGCACCGCCGTCAGCGTGTTGTCCGATTGCGCGGTGACCAGCCAACCCGAATAAGCCGCGAGCACACCGTGAATGGGAAGGCCGTGTTCGTCGGCGCGCACGCCGCCGGCGCCCACGCTCAACGAGACGAGACCACCGTCGACTCGATATGCGCTGGCGCTCAACCGATTGGCCCACGGGTAGAGCAGGGGTATGCCCATGGTCTTGCCGTCGCTCACATAGGCGTCCAAGCCGCGGCGCTGGCCGAGGAACTCCACGCCGTCGTCTGAGAGCGAGGTGCAGATCATCCCGGCCGCCGGTACGTAGGTCGCCGACAGCGACGATGACGGGTCGCGCAGCGTTACGGTCTCGAACTCCGGCATGGCGCGATCCTGCCACGCGTGGCGGATCAGTCGTAGACGATCACTGCCCGGCCTACGAAATCGCCGCGGGCCAACGCGTCGATGTGGTCGTTGACGTCCTCGAACCGCACCTCGGTCAGCGAGTCCTTGATCTTGCCCGCTTCGGCCAGCGCGATGACCTCGGTGAGGTCGTTGAAGTTGCCCCAGAACGAACCGAAGAAGGAGAACTCCCTACCGACGAAGGGAAACAGCGGGACGTCGATGCGGTTGCCTACCAGGCCGACCGACGCGACGGCGCCTTCAGTGGCCAGTAGTGCGAAGGCCAAGCGGACGGAGTCCTCAGCGCCGACGCACTCGATGACGGCGTCGACCTCCCGCCTGCCGGTGGCCTTCTCGAGCGCATCTCGGATCTGGTCGTCGGACTTGTCGCGGGTGTTGATGGTGTGATCGGCGCCGTTTTCGGTTGCTAGTGTCAGCTTTTCGTCACTGCGGGCCAACGCGACCACTGTCGCGCCCGCGCCGAGCAGCTTGGCGTACTGCACGGCATACGCGCCGAGACCGCCGACACCCATGACGGCCAGCGTGGCGCCGGGTTCCAGAACGCCCGCCGCGCGCAGCTTCTTCAGGCCGCGGTACGGCGTCAGGCCCGCGTCGGTCAGCGGCGCCAGCGCCACCGGCGACAGCGCGTTGCTCACCTTGATCGCCTGGCGGTAGCTGATCGGGACGTATTCCTGGTAGCCGCCGTGCGGGCCGAACCCGATCCAGTGGCCCTGGTTGCAGATCTGTTCGTTGCCGCCGTGGCATTGGCGGCAGGATCCGTCGCCGTGCGGGCCGAACACGGCGATCGAATCGCCTTCGGACAAGCCCGCGGCGGCGGGCACCTCGGAGCCGACGGCGGCGATGGTGCCCGCAATCTCGTGGCCGGGCGTGACCGGGAACTCCAACGGCAGGTTGCTGTGAAAGTAGCCGTCGATGAGCTGAAAGTCGGTGCGGCACATGCCCGCCCCGCCCACCTTGACCAATACCTCGGTCGGCGCGATGTCGGGGATCGGAATCTCTTCGAGCTTCAACGGCTGCTGGTAGCCGTACATCCGCGCCGCACGCATGGTTGCCATCTCGTCTCCTTGTCACCCCCCGAGGGGATCATGCTGGATGCGTTCGGGCGGCGCACCTTTTTCGATCAACGCATCCTTCGTCGCGGTCACCATGTCGGGACCGCCGCAGATCAGGATCTGGCGATCCCCCCAGTTCCCGTACCGGGTGACCACTTCCGGCAGCCTGCCGGTCTGGCGCACGTGCAGGCCGCGGGGCGGCTGGACGTCGGGATAGTCGGCCGCCCACGGCGGATCCTGCGCGAACTCCGAAACGGGCGACACCGAAAGCCAGGGATTGTGCGCGGCGATCTGCCACAGCGTGCGAAGGTCGTACAGCTCGCAGGGATACCGCGCGCCGAAGAACAGGTGCACCCTCGGATTTTCGGCCCACCGGCTGAGATCCATGATGAGCGCCCGCAGCGGCGCGAGTCCGGTGCTGCCCGCGACCATCAACACGTCTTCGCCGTTGCGGTCGATCTGCATGCCGCCGTGTGGGTTCGACAACCGCCACCGGTCGCCGGGCAGGGTCTCGGCGACGATGGCGGGACTGACCATTCCGCCGGTGACCGAGCGGACGTGGAACTCGATGGCGCCGTTGGGATCGGCGGGCATGGCGGGGCTGAGATAGCGCCAGCGCCGGGGCCATTGCGGAACCTGCACGGTCACGTACTGGCCGGGATAGTAGGACAGTGGCTGGTCCAGTTGTAGACGCACCACCGAGATGTCGCGGGAGACGCGGTGGGCTTCGACGACGGTGCCGTCGCAGAACGGCGGTCCCTGCTCGGCGGCGGCGGCGCCGTGCATCACCCCGATGAACAGTTGCAGCGCCGCGCGGGCGGTGTCGTCGAGCTTGTCGTCCCAGTTCTCGCTCAGGTGGCTGCGCAGTGTGGTGTAGAGCGCCTCGTGCATGCTGAAGTACTGGCTCTGCAATACACCGTATTTGCGGTGATCGCGGCCCAGCTGAGCCAGGAAGGCGACGGGCTCGGAAGCCCGCTGCTCGATCAGCTCGCCGAACAGCCACGTCAGCGCCTGGCTGAAAACCTTGTACTGCGCGGCGAGGTCGGGTGGGAACAGGTCGCGCACCGCCATGTCGATCGCGAACCATTTGGTGTAGAACTGCCGGACCACGTCCTCGCCGCCGAGGCGTGGGTCGACCGCGTCGCGCAGCATCCGCAGCCCGTCGCGGTCGTCGAGTCCCACGTCGCCCGAGTTTAGGTACCGGCGGCCGACCGGCGCACCCGGCTGCTCTGCACCGCGGCGGTGACGGTCAGCCCGACGCCCACGAGGGCCCAAGCGGACAGCACGACGATCGCCGTCGCGGCGCCGGCGCCGTCGAAGAACGCTGTCGAGCGCAGCAGCGTGGCGTTGGCACCCTGCGGCAGCCACTGCCCCAATGTTCCCCACCCGCTCGGCAGAAGTTCGGGGGCGCTGGTCAATCCCGACAGCGGGTTGCCGACCAACAGCGCGAGCGCGGCGCCGATCCCCAGCCCGATTCGACCGAACAGCGAGCCCAGCCCCAGCATCGTCAGCCCGGCGGCAAGTATCCCGAGCGTGAGGCCGCCGGCAACGCCCCAGAAGTTCGCGTCGATCGAGCCGAGCACAAACCTCAGCAGCGCGGCGATCGTCCAGCCCGCCACTCCGGCGAACACCACGCTGGCCGCGAGCCGGGTCCAGACCTCCCGCCGCAGTACGAGCACGAGCACGATGGCGGGCAGCAGACCAGCGAGCGTGATCGGCAGCGCCGATGCGGCAAGCCCGGCGCCGCGCGGATCGTCGGCGGTCGGCGGAGCCAGGTCATCGGTGCGCACCGCAACCCCGGCGTGCTGGGCGATGCCGGTGCCGGCCTGGGTCAGCAGCTGGGCGACGGTCGGGCTCGCGCCGGTGGCGGTCAGCAGCGTCGGGCCGCCTGGGCCGAAGGAGATGCCGCCGTAGACATCGCGGTTGCGGATCGCCTGACGCAGCGCCGCCTCGCCCGGGTAGTAGGTGACCTCGAACGCGCCCGGCGCGCGTTGCTCGAGCGTGTCGGCGATCTGACCGCTCGCCGCCTGCGGGCCCGCCGCGCCGATCGGCACATCGTGCGGTTTCGAGCGCGCCGCGGGCAGGGCGAAGGCGATCGCGACGAGCGCGATGACCGTGACCAGTGCCGCGACGATGCCGGTGGCCCGCAGTGTGGCCGGCGGCTGGTGTGCGGAGGCGGCGTGGTGAGTGTGTCGGGGAAGTGACTGCGTTGTCATGGCTCACTCGCTTTTCATCCAGTGTTGAATTTCATCGCGTTCGAGCGTAGCGGTGGCCGGGGCATATTTCAACAGATAGTGAAATGCTACTGTCGGGCCATGGCTCCACCAGCGCAGACGAGCCGGCGCCGCGGCAGGCGGCAGGGTGAGCCGGTGTCCCGGGATGCAGTGTTGCGGGCGGCCAAGCAGCGGTTTGCGTCAGAGGGATACGAGAAGACGACCCTGCGCGCGATCGCCGACGACGCGCGCGTGGACCCGTCGATGGTGCTCTACCTCTTCGGGTCGAAGGCCGAACTCTTCCGGGAGTCGCTGCGGCTGATCATCGATCCCGACGCTCTGGTCGCGGCGCTCGCCGAGGGCGACGACGACATCGGCACCCGCATGGTGCGCACGTATATCGGGATCTGGGAGGACGCCGATACCGCCGCCAGCATGGTCGCGATGCTGCAGTCGGCCACCTCGAACTCCGATGCGCACGAGGCTTTTCGCGCCTTCATGCAGAACTATGTGTTGACCGCGGTGTCCGGTGCGCTCGGCGGCGGGGAGCAAGCACGGCTGCGGGCGATGCTGGCCGCCACCAATCTCGTCGGGACGGCGATGTTGCGCTATGTCATTCGAATTCCGCCGCTGTCGACCCTTGCGACCGACGACGTCGTTGCGCTGATCGCACCGTCAGTGACCCGATACCTGACGGCACCCGCGAAGGAGCTCGGGCTGCCGGGGCTATAGCCCGTGAATTCCCTTGTACAACACCAGAAGACCGACGGCGACGAGAATGGCCGCGACGAGGGCGGCGTGCTGGCGCTCCATCCACTCCCGCAGGCGGTCCAGGGGTTCTTTCAGGCGGTTACTCCATACGGCGTATGCCAGGATGGGCAACGCGACCGTGGACGCCGCGACGGCGACGAAGTAGACGACGGCGAGCCACACGCGGGTCTGGTCCAGCCCGGCGGAGCCGATCGCCAAACCGGCTGCAGCGCAGATGAATAGCACCTTGGGGTTCACCACCGTCAGTGCCGCGGCGGCGAGTAGGGCGCGTAAGGGTGTGAACTTGTTCATGCTGCTCATCCAGCCCGGTGTGTGGGACGAGCGGTTGCGGGTGAACCAGCGGTAGAACCCGAAGACGATCAGCGCCGCGCCGATGACGATGCGCACCCATGACGTCCAGCCGGGCGGTTTGTCCTTCAGCCCGCCCGCAAGGCCGGCCACCTCGAGGAAGATGAGCGTGAGCGCGCCGAGACCGATCAGCCAGCCAAAGAGGAAGGCGAGCCCAGTCGGCCGCGGATGCTGCGTGTGCAGCACGAGAACCGCAGGAATGATCGACAACGGCGAGAGCGCGATGACCAGCGCCAGCGGAACGAGTTCAGTCAGCACCGACCCCCAATTACCCGACACGGGCTGCCCTTTCGTCGATCGTCCTCGCGAGACCGTAGCGTATTTGCCGCAGTCCTGGTGCTACATGAGGCTGTCCCTGACGGCTGATTTGCCGACAGTGAAACTGCCCGGATGACATACTCGCCTCCCATGGGGCGATCCACGGCGGCCAGTTGCGCAGCAATCGCGGCGGCTGTCGTCGCTTTCACCATGCAGTCGCAGGCTGTCGCCGTGGCAGACTCCTGTGCCGATGCCTCGTCCGGTCTTCCGCTCGCACTGGACGGCGGCGCCTGCGCCGACGTACTCGCCCAGGAGCGGCGTTGGTTGACGGCGATCACCGACGGTGATCGTGCCACTGTGGAATCGATTCTGGCGCCGAGCTTCAAGCACATCGACTCCACCGGAAAGCTTCTCGATCGGGCGCAGGAGGTCGCCGCCGTCGAGAAGGCCCCGTTCACGATGAATCCGTCGGAGCAGCTGGTCGACCTCGCGGGTGACACCGCAGTGGTCCACGGTGTGAACACGCTCATGGATGGGAGCAATGTGCTCGCGCGGGAACGCTTCACGGATGTCTTCGTGTTGCGCAACGACACGTGGATGGCACTCTCCGCTCAAGAGACGACGCTGCGCTAGTCGGTCTCGACAAATTTGCCGCGGAGCGAACCCCAGCTAGGTAAGGTCTTTGCTGAATCTTCGCCTGAACTCGGGAACGGGGGACGCTATGCTGCGTCTTCGCAGCAGATCAGTCCTTGCTACCGCGCTCATCCTCGTCGTGTCGATGACCGCGATGATGGCCGCGTGCAGCAGGAGGGAGCCGCCGCCCGCGCCGCAAGCCGGTGTCTACGCCGGACCGGACGGAAAGCCCGCGCCGTTCAAAGAACCTGTCCGGCTTGGCAGTAAGGACGGGGTACTGGAGGTTCGGCTCTCGGCCCATCAGGGCACCGTCAACCTGGACACGGTGAAGGAGCCCGTCACCAACTTCCTCGTGTACGGCTACGACCTCATCAAGGGCACGAGCTCGGACGGCTCGACCAAGGGCGACAATCTGTATCCCGCCCCGACCCTGCGCGTCAACCCCGGCGAGAAGCTGATCGTCCACTACGACAACGACCTTCAGAACCTGGACATAGCGGACTTCTACGACCCCGCTTTCACGCCGAAAGACGGTGAGGTGCCGATCTATCCGCCGACGCTGCGAGAATCGCCGTTGAACCTGCACACCCACGGTCTGCACGTCAGCCCGTCGGGCAACGCCGACAACGTCCTGCTCTCGATCCCGGCCGGCTTGGGCAACACTTATACCTACGACATCCCGGAGACGATGCCGAACGGGCTGTACTGGTACCACAGCCACCGCCACACGATGACCTCGCAGCAGACCTATTTCGGCCTGGCCGGCCTGCTGGAAATCGGGTGGCCGGACGGCCACCTGCCGGTCGTCACCGCCGACGATATTCCGGTGCGCGACATGGCGATCCAGTACAACTTCGTCTTCGACCGCAAGGGCAAGGGGCATCAGCTCAACAACGAGACGTGGCCGCAGTTCGTCAGCACGCTGAAGGGGCCGCAAAACAATCAGCTGGCAGACGGTTCGTATCAGCCCAGCCTGGTCCCGGTGAACTTCGCCGAGACAACCGAGGGCACGCAGTACATCACGCCGTGGTATTCGGGACCGCTTTCGCCGCATAACAATCGGGGCCAGACCCAGTTCATGCCGCAGAACCTGATCGGCTTCGACAGCCCGACGAAGAAGGTTAAGGAGGATCCGTCGCTGCCGGAGAACCAACGCGACCTGCAGTTCACCGTCAACGGCCAGTTCCAGCCCGAACTCAAGATCAAGCCGGGGCAGACGGAGATCTGGGCGGTCGCCAACATCAGCGACATCGCCTACATGACAATCCGGTTGACCGAGACGGCGACCGGCAACCACCCGCAGATCGCGATCGTCGGCCAGGACGGTAATCCCTACACCCAAGTGGGCCGACCCACTTACGGCGACGGCACGACGCTGGATATTCCGCCGGGGTCGAGGTATGCGATCGCGGTCACGATGCCCAAAGACGGCGACCTGGTCTTGGAATTTCCCCCGGATGCACGCGCCAAGCCGATCACCGGGCCCGGTGTGCTGTACACGAACAACGGCACGAAGAGTCCGCCTGCGGTTCTCGGGACGCTCAACGTGGACCCGAAGTACATCAGCTACGCCGACGGCTTTTTCGTGTTCCCCACCCAAACACTGATCCGTGCTACGCCGGACACCAACGGTGAGGGCCGGACCACGGCGTTCAAACAGGGCCAGAACCTGAACGCGTTCACATCATTCGTCGACACCTCGGTGATGACGCCGGCCCTGACACGGGCGCTGACGATCACCGACACAATCGGAGGCGACAAGGCCAGCAACAATGACCCGAAGGCCGTCATCTACCAATTCGCCGACAGCGGATTCCCCAATGTCGCGCTGATTCAGCCGCGGCTGAATTCCGTGGAGGAGTGGGCGATCACCAACCTCAACAACGATGCCCATCCGATGCACATCCACGTCAACGACTTTCAGGTGATGGCGATCGACGATCCAAACCGGGGAAAGACGGGCGTACAGCCGTCAGGTGTCGACAACATCAACGTGCCCGCGCCGATCTTCAACGACAAGCATGTCGTGACCACCCCCGCGTCGCTGACCCTGCGTCAGGAGTTCCTGGAGTTCGTCGGCACCTACGTCATCCACTGTCACCGACTCAACCACGAAGACAACGGCCTGATGGCCCTCATCAACGTCATCCCCGCGGTATCCACATACGCGGTGGCTGTGCCCGGCGCCAACGGCAAGCCGGCGTCGGTTCAGGTACGCGATGCCAACGGCGACAGAGTGATTCAGACGGTCACGCCGTTCCCGGGATACGAGGGCACGCCCTCGGTGGCGATGGCCGATGTGAATGGAGACATGATTCTCGACCTGATCGTCGGCACCGGCAAGGGCACATCGCCCGAAGTCGTCGCCTACGACGGTAATGACACCGTCGACGGAGTCTTTCGCACGGAGCTCACCCGGTTCACGCCCTTCGACGACGGGTTCCAGGGTGGCGTGAGCGTCGCGGGTGCCGACATCGACGGAAACTCGATGGCCGACAACATCATCGTCGGGTCGGGGCCGGACATGGAGTCGCAGGTGAACGTGTACTCCTCGACGCTGCCCAGCCAACCGGACCAGGCCCCCGAAATCTTCTCGACCTTCACGCCCTACCCCGGATCGAAGTCCGGTGTCACACTGGCCACCGGTATGGTCGAAGCGACCTCTGGCCGCCAGACGTTGGTCACCGCGCCGGGTGCCGGTGATGCGCCGCTGATCAAGTCGTTCCGCTGGGACCTGTTCTCCCCGACTGCGCGCGCCCAGGCTAACGGCACGGCGACACAGGAACATTCGGCCAAGGCAGGCGAACCGAAAATGACTTCCCAGTTCATGGCGTACGACCAGAGATACACCGGCGGGGTGGCGTTGTCGACCGGGTGGGTCGCAGGAGCCGAGGGCGGCGCGATGAGCATTGTCACCAGCCAACTCGCCGGCGAGGGCAGGGTGCGCGTCTGGTCGTCGGGGTCGCGGCTGGACGGACAGCCCGACATCTACCTGGACAATCCCAACCATCACGAAGAGGACGTCAAGTACGCCGAGATCTCGTCGTTCGTGCCGTTCCCCGGCCCGAAGCCCGGTGTGACCATCGCGACATCCAGCACCGCCTATGGAGCCGACCTGCTGGTGGCCGGCATGGTGCCGACGGGAGCAGAGGTCAGGAAGTATTCCTTCGGGCGTCCCGCGCCGGATGCGAAAACCGTTGTGCCGAAGCAGATCGCGAACTTGCCGGTGTTCCCCGGTGTCGGCGCGGCGACACCGGTGGCAGGCCGGTGACCTGTCAGGGCAGGTGCCAGAAAACCTTGGTGACGAGGTAGAACACCACCACCCAGCACAGTAGCGCCGTCACGACGGTGGCAATACCCCGCCAGTTGTTCTTGGCGGCAGGCACATTCGGCGGTGGCCGAAGCCAGTGCTTGAGCAGGCGGTTGACGTAGAACGGCATGGTCACGTAGGTCATGACGAAGCTGGAGCAGAGGTTGCCGACGAGCATGTTGAGCCACAGCGGCATCTTCAACGGCCAGAACAGCAGGGACAGCAGCACCACCGTCGGGTAGAGGCCGACCCACACCGCGATGGAGGTCCTGACGCCCGACGGCGGCGCCGACTCATGGCCGTGCTCGTCGAAGGCGAACCAGCTGCCGAACGAGTTGTCGATGGTGCGCGAATGGAAGTCGGCGAACTTCTCGCCTTCTGCGAGCAACTGTTTGCGCTCGTCGGAGACCAACCACCGGTCGAGGTCGGCGGCGCTGTCGTAGCGGTAGAGCGCGGTCCACTCCTCCTGCAGCCCGGCGACCGGGCGAAACAGCTCGGAGCCGCGAAAGCCGGGAAACATGCTCTCCGCCACGCGAAGTCGCTCCTGCCAGGCGAGGAATTCGTCCACGTCCTCAGCGGCCACGCGATGGCTGACCGCCACCGTCACCAAAGGGTCCGCGTTCTGGGCACCGCCGCCGAGGATCTGCTGTGTGCCCGGCCCGTCGAAGTACTGCTGCCCGCCAGCGAGCCGGTCCTGGCGCGTGGCGCTGTTGAGCCAGGCCATGACATGGGGAACCGAATCGAAGCGATAGACCACCACCCATTCCGGCTGCACTGCGGTCGGCCGATTGATCTCGGCACCAAGGAATCCCGGATACTTCGACGCCTCGCGGTTCAGGTCCTTCTGCCACTCTTCGAAGGCCTGTTCCGAACCGGCGCGGACCTTCTGTCCGATGATGATGGTGGCAGCGGTCGCGGTGGGATTGTCGGTCGTCATCAGGTCGCCGGGATCAGCTTGTCGGCGACGAGCCTGCCGAAGATCCGTTCGGGCGTCAGGGGCAACTCGCGGTAGCGCACGCCCGTGGCGTCCTGCAGGGCGTTGGCCAGCGCCGGCGCCACCGGGTTGACGTTCGACTCCGCAATTCCCTTGGCGCCCATGGGCCCCACCGAATCGCCCGTCTCGACGACGAGCACCTCGGTGCGGGGGATGTCGGCGAAGGTGGGGATGCGGTAGTTGCGCAGGTTCGGGTTGATCATCGCGCCTTTCTCGTCGACGTGAAAGTTCTCGGTGAGCGCGAAACCGATGGCCTGGGCCACCCCGCCTTCGATCTGGCCCCGCACCTGAGCCGGGTTGATGACGACACCCGCATCGGTGGCGTGCACGCTGTACAGGATGCGGATCTCTCCGGTGACCCGGTGCACGGCGATGCGGAACCCGTGCGCGTTGGACGTCACGCTGCGCGGCGATCCGTAGGCCTTGCGGGACACCGAGAACCGGACCCGGCGGTCACGGGCGGCTGCCAGCAGTTCCGCGAGCGGCAGGGTGACGTCACCGCACTGAACGGCGTCGTGGCCCAACGTGCATGACGTCACGGCGACGCCGGCGTGGCTCGCGGCGAAACGCAGGATGGCATCTCGCAGCGCGGTGGCGGCCTTCTGCACGGCGTTGCCCGAGACGAACAGCCCGGCGCTGGCGAACGCGCCGGTGTCAAAGCCGGTCCTGTCGGTGTCGGACTGCACCAGCTCCACGCGCGACGGTGTCGTACCCAGGACGCTCGCCGCGATCTGCACGTGCGCAGTGGAGGTACCTTCGCCGAATTCCACTGTACCGACCGCGATCTCGTACACGCCGTCATCGCGCAGCGATGCCCAGGCGTCGGAGATGTGCTCGGTCGGCGGGGCCGTCTCGTGGATGGAGCTGGCGGTCCCCGTGCCGACCAGCCAGTCGTCGCCGAGGGCGTGGCCGTTTGCGCTGCGCTGCATCGCGGCGTCCACCATGTCGATGCAGGCGGTCAACCCATCCTCGGTGAACGTGACATCGTCGGGGTGTTCACCCATGGCCAGCAGCGCATCGCCGGGCCGGATGACGTTGCGGCGGCGCAACTCCATGGGGTCGAGGTTCAACGCCAGCGCGAGCTCGGTCATGGCGGATTCGACGGCAAAGGTCGGCTGGGTCATGCCGTACCCGCGCAACGCACCGCTTGGCACTGTGTTCGTGTAGACCGAGTAGCCGTCGAATTTCTTGTTGGGGCACCGGTATTGCATCACCGCGGCGCCGCCGGCGAACAGCGTCTCGCCGCCGTGGTTTCCATAGGCGCCAGTGTTCGAGACGTTGCGGAAGTGGAGGGCCGTCAGCGTGCCGTCGGCCTTGGCGCCGAGCTTGACAGTGATCTTCATCGGGTGCCGTGGCGAGGCGGTGGTGAACTCCTCCTCGCGGGTGTATTCCCAGCAGACCGGCCGCCGCAGGTCGATCGTTGCGAGCGAGACGAGGTCCTCGGAGATCACCTCCTGCTTGCCGCCGAAGCCGCCCCCGACCCGCTTGCAGAACACCCGCAGCTGATCGGGCCGCAGGTCGAACAGGTGCGACAACTTCAGCTTGCAGATCGACGGGGATTGGGAGCTGGTGCGGACGTTGAGCCTGCCGTCCTCCATCCACGCGATCGATCCGTGCGTTTCCAGGTGGGCATGCTGAACGCGCGGCGAGAAGTAGGTGCCTTCGTGTATCACGTCGGCATCGGCGAAACCTGCTGCAACATCGCCGATCTCGCCGTGAAGCTCGATCAGGATGTTGTGTTCGGGATCCTGGATGAACGGGTCGTGGGTCCCGTGCAGCTGCGGTGCGCCGTCTTTCATCGCCTCCTCGGGATCGAAGACGGCGGGCAACACGTCGTAGGTGACCTCGACCCGTCGGCACCCTTCCTCGGCGGCCGCCACTGAGTCGGCGACCACCGCGACGACGCGTTGCCCGACGAACCGCACGACGTCGTCGAGGATGCGGGTATCGTCCGGGTCGACCAGATGGTCGGTGTGACATGCCGTGTTGAAGCGCTTCTGCGGCACGTCTTCCCAGGTGTAGACGCGGTGCACGCCGGGCACCGCCAGTGCGGCGGTCTTGTCGATCGACACGATTCGGGCGTGCGCGTGTGGTGAGTGCAGGACCTTCAGGTGCAGCATGCCCGGCATGTCGGTGTCCATCGTGTATTCGGCGCGGCCGGTGACCACGTCAGTGCCCGCGGGTGCGCCGACGCTGGTGCCCACCGCATCACCGGGGGCGGCTTCGGTGATCTCGGCGACGCCGTTGATCGCGTCCTCGATCGCGCGGTATCCCGTGCAGCGGCACAGGTTTCCCTTGAGCGCTCGGGGTAGGTCCCGCTTCTGCTCGTCGGTGAACGTCGCGGAGGTCATGATCATGCCCGAAGTGCAGAAGCCGCATTGGAAGCCGGGGGCGTCACGGAACTGGCGTTGCAGCGGGTGCAGGTCGTCGGCGCTGCCGAGACCCTCGATCGTGGTGACTTCCCGTCCCTCGGCGCGGAATGCGGGCGTGATGCAGCTGTGCACGGGGTCGCCGTCGAGCCACACCGTGCATGCGCCGCAATCACCTGCGTCGCAACCTTTTTTGACGCCGTGCCAACCCAGCGACCGGACGAACGTGCGCAGGCACTGACCCGGTCGTGGCTCCTCGTCGAACGCCTCGCCGTTGACCGTGTAGGTCATGCCAGCTCCCCCCTGATCTGTTCGGCGAAGTGCCTGGCCAGGTGGTGTCGGTGGGCGGGTGTGCCGTTCTGGTCGTCGAACCACACATCCTCGGGAAGCGAATCGATGTGCTGCGCAAGCGAATCGGCATCGGGTATGGAATCGAAGGCGAGCCGGACGGGACGCGTCGTGCCCGCGGTGATGGTCAGCAGGAGGTCGCGCTCGAGGCCAGCTACACGCTGCAGGCCACCGACGGATCCGAACGCACCGTCGACGCGGCCGAGTTCGTCACCGGCAACCACCAGAACATCCTGGCGCCCGGTGAACTGCTGCGGCAGGTGAACATCCCATCCGACGCGCTGCGAAAACGCCACGCTCACCGGCGTTTCACCCTGACACATCTCGGCCGGTCCACCATCTTCATGATCGGAACACAGGGTGAGCGCGAC
>LZSH01000385.1 GCA_001665255.1 Mycobacteriaceae bacterium 1482268.1
GCTTGCAGGTAGAAGGTGCGATTGCCGGGCTGCCCGACGGTCCCGGCCACGAAACGGTCGGGTGTGCGGAAGACGTGGATTGCGCGGGCCATGGCTCCTCCAAAATACCGCGCTCAGTCGGTCGTGCCGCCTACGACCGCGTCGCTGGACGGCACGTCTTTCGCCTCGCCGTCGGAGGTTTCGGGCGGCTTGGCGGCCAACCCCGCAGCCAGTTGGTCGCCGGTGTGGTTCACGTGAACCACGAAGGGCCGCAGCGTTGTGTAGCGGATCACACTCATGGAGGCGGGGTCAGCGGTGATGCGCTGAAAGCTGTCGAGGTGAGTGCCCAGTGCATCGGCCACAATCGCCTTGATCACGTCGCCGTGCGTGCAGGCCACCCACAGCGCGTCGCCGCCGTGCTCCTCGGCGAGTCGACGGTCGTGCTCCCGGACCGCCTCCACTGCGCGGGCCTGGACATGGGCCAGGCCTTCGCCGTCGGGGAACACCGCGGCGCTGGGCTGTTGCTGTACCACTGCCCACAGCGGCTCCTTGACCAGGTCGCCGATCTTGCGCCCGGTCCACTGGCCGTAGTCCACCTCGGAGATGCGCTCGTCGACCACGGGTTCGAGCCCGAGCGCGGCGGCCAGGGGTTCCACCGTGCGCCCGCAGCGCAGCAGCGGCGAGCGCACGATGGCGCGAACCGGCAACGATCCGATGCGGTCGACCAGCGCGTTCGCCTGCTCCAAGCCCTTCTCATCAAGGTCGACGCCTTCGGTGCGGCCCGCCAGCGTGTGCGTCGTGTTGGAGGTCGAGCGGCCGTGCCGCAGCAGAATGACGGTCATGTCGCTGCCACCACCCCTGTGCCGAGCAGAATCAGAACGACCGTCCCCGCGACGATGCGGTAGCCGACGAACCAGTACATGCTGTGCCGGACCAAAAATCGCAGAAACCAGGCCACCGCGGCGAAGCCGACGACGAACGCGATGAGCGTCGCGACGAGCAGCTGCGGGCCGCTGGCGCTCATTCCCTCACCCACGGGGTGAAACGCGTCGGGCAACGAGAACAGACCGGAGGCGAACACCGCCGGAATCGCCAGCAGGAAACCGAATCGGGCGGCGAGCTCGCGGTCCTGGCCGAGGAACAGCCCCGCGCTGATCGTCGCGCCGGACCGCGACACCCCTGGCACCAGGGCAAGGCATTGCGCTAGGCCGACGATGATGCTGTCGCGCCAGGTGAGCTGATCGACATGCCGGGTCTGCCTACCGAAGTACTCCGCGGCCGCGATTACCGCGGAGAACACCAGCAACGCCGATGCGATCACCCACAGATTCCTTGCGCCCGTTCGTATTTCGTCCTTGAAGAGCAGGCCGAGCAGGCCGATCGGAATAGTGCCGACGATGACATACCAGCCCAGGCGGTAGTCGGCGTCACGCGCGGTGGCGTTGAAGAGTCCGGTAAACCAGGCCCTGATGATGCGCCCGATGTCGCGCGCGAAGTACACCAGCACAGCCAGTTCGGTGCCCAATTGCGTTACCGCGGTGAACGATGCACCGGCGTCGTCGGCGAAGAACAGCCGCGAAGCGATCGCCAGATGCCCCGACGATGACACCGGCAGAAATTCGGTGAGCCCCTGCAGCACCGACAGAATTACGACCTGCAGCCAGGACATCGCCGCCACCTCGATCACGACGACGACCGTACCGTGCGGTGTCGTCAGTGCGGTGTACGCGACACCGGCTCTGCGTTGGCCACGGCGTCGCGCACCGCCGCCACCAGGCTGCGTTCGTCGAACAAATCGATATCGCCTGCCTTGCATGTGGCCGTTGCCACCACATCCTCTGCCTGCGGCACCGGCCCGGCGAGGCGCGGCCGGTAGATCTCGACGATCAGCTGTTGGTGCTCAACGTGGAAGGAAAAACTGCGGCCCTCGCTCAACTGGCCAAAGCCGCTGGCGTGCAGACCTGTCGAGACGTCCTCAACAGCAAACCCTTTGTCGGCCGAGTCACGGCTCGGCGCAAGGCTCATGATCGCACCATACCGCGTCGCGCGGCGTGCCTACACTTGCTATTTGATTGCCGTCCAATTTGCACGCCCGAAAGCTACCCATTGCTAACACGTGTCAAACATGCAGGTCAGCTAGCGTGTTGTGGTGTACTCCTCATCGCCACAGTTGCTGTGACGGCATGCACATCTGATCCGGATTCCGCCCCGCCCACCATCGCGCCGGCGGAGGCGGCCGTATCTCCACCGGCGAGCAGGCCGCCGGCGGGCATCGTGCACCCAATGCCCGCTGCGCAAGCCGTCGTCTTCGACGCCGCGACCGCATCGCTGGCGGCGCTCGGCGCGGACAAGGCCGGACACGCGGTGATCACCGTGCTGACTGCACAGGGCCCGGGGCGGATGGTGCCGTTGCCCGCCGCGGCGACCGCGATGACCGGCGACAACCGCGGCCACGTCTATGTGTCGACCCGCGGCGGGTACCTCCTCGTCGATATCGGCGAAGACCGGGTCAGTCGGGTACCGGTCGACGGGCAGAACGACACCGAATTCACCGCGATCGCCCGCCGCGCCGACGGCAGGCTGGTCCTGGGGAGCGCCGACGGAGCCGTCTATACCTTGAATTCGGAGACCGCGGTGGGCACGCAGGTGAAGATCTTCGCCCGCGTCGATGGCCTTGTCACACAAGGTGATACAGCGGTGGTGTTGGACCGCGGGCAAACATCGGTGACCACCGTCGACGCCAGCGGCACGAAGGCCGCGCAATCCCTGCGCGCCGGGGAAGGCGCCACCACGCTGGCGGCCGACCCGGCCGGTCGCGTGCTGGTCGCCGACACCCGGGGAGATGGCCTGTTGGTGTTCGGCATCGACCCGCTGATCCTGCGGCAGCGCTTCCCGGTGCGCGACGCGCCCTACGGCCTGGCCGGCTCGTCCCGGCTGGCGTGGGTGTCACAGACCGCCACCAATTCAGTTATTGGTTACGATCTGGCAACCGGAATACCAGTCGAGAAGGTGCGTTACCCAACTGTGCAGCAGCCGAACTCCCTGGCCTTTGACGAGGCGACGGACACCCTGTATGTGGTGTCGGGTAGCGGTGCGGGCGTGCAGGTGATCGCTCATGCCGGGGGCGCCCGGTGAGCGCGGTTCAGCGTGGTGTCCTGCCGCCTGGCTGGGATGCCGACCTGTCCGACGACTACGAGTGGGTGCCCCTTCGGCTGCCGCCGGATCTGACCCGCCTCAGTGCGTCCACCCGGCTGTCCATCGAGGCGGAGTACCGCGGCTGGGAACTCACCCGCGTCCGGCTCTACACCGATGGAAGTCGGCGAGTGTTGCTGCGCCGCAAGAAGACCGCCGTCAACAGCTTGGACGCCGCCGACCCGTCGGCGATGTAGCCGGGAAGTCCGTTGTCCTCCTCACGTGCGGGCGCTTATAACACCGTCCGGCAGGCGCTGTTCCTGGTGCCCGCGGAGCACATTCATACGTGGGTCTTCCGGGCGCTGCGCACCGGTACCGCTCCCCGAGCGTCGCGCCGGACCCTGAAGAGATGGCTGGCACCGCACGACCCTGTGCTGGAGAGCGTCGTGTTCGGGGTCCGGTTCCCCGGGCCGATGGGGTTGGCGGCAGGGTTCGACAAGGACGGCGTCGGGTTGGCCACCTGGGGGGCGTTGGGCTTCGGCTACGCCGAAGTCGGCACGGTGACCGCGCAGGCTCAGCCCGGCAATCCCCTGCCGCGGCTGTTCCGGCTGCCCGACGATCGGGCGCTGCTCAATCGGATGGGGTTCAACAATTGCGGTGCCGGCGAGCTTGCGCTGCGTCTGGCGCGGCACACCCCCGATGTGCCGATCGGAGTCAACATCGGCAAGACGAAGAACGTGCCCGCAGAAGCCGCCGTCGACGACTACCGGCAGAGCGCGCGGTTGGTGGGTCCGCTGGCCGCCTACCTGGTAGTCAACGTCAGCTCGCCGAACACCCCGGGGCTGCGCGACTTGCAGGCCGTCGAGTCACTGCGGCCGATCCTGGCCGCGGTGCGCGAAGAAACCTCCACGCCGGTGCTCGTCAAGATCGCACCGGACCTGTCCGACTCGGATATCGACGAGATCGCCGATCTGGCAGTCGAATTGGGTCTCGCCGGCATCGTCGCAACCAACACGACGGTGTCCCGCGACGGGCTTGCGACGCCCGCAGCGGAACAGCTCGGGCCCGGCGGGATCTCCGGGCCGCCGGTGGCCCGCCGCTCCGCCGAGGTGCTACGCCGGCTGTACGCGCGGGTGGGCGATCGGCTCGTGTTGATCAGCGTCGGTGGCATCGAAACCCCCGACGACGCGTGGGACCGCATCACCGCGGGGGCTTCGCTGCTGCAGGGATACACCGGCTTCATCTACGGCGGCGGCCTGTGGGCCAAGCACATTCACGACGGGATCGCCCAGCGCCTGCACGAGGGCGGGTTCGCATCGCTGGCCGACGCCGTCGGCTCCGCCGCGCGCTGACTACTTCTGCTCGTAGGTGCCGTGGATGATCGCCCGCGCGATCGCCTGCTGGAACAGGTTGAAACCCAGATACGCCGGGGTGGCGTCCTCGGGCAGATCGAGCTCTTCCACACCCACCGCGTGGACGACGACGAAGTAGCGGTGCACGCCGTGTCCCGGCGGCGGCGCGGCCCCGATGAACCGCTTCTGGCCCGCGTCGTTGGCCAAAGTCAGTGCGTTGCCGGGCAATTCGCTGCCGTCGCCGACACCTGCCGGCAGATCGGTGACCGTAGCGGGCAGGTTGGCCACCGCCCAGTGCCAGAAGCCCGACGCCGTCGGCGCGTCGGGGTCGTAGACGGTGACGGCGAAGCTGCGTGTCTCCTCAGGGAAACCCGACCAGCTCAGCTGCGGGGAGATGTCTTCGCCACCCGCGCCCATGATGCCGCTGACCAGATCGTTGGACCACGCGTCGCCGTCGTTGAACGACTCGGAGGTCAGCGTGAACGTCGGAAGTTTCGGCAGGTGATCGTAGGTGTTGTAAGGGAAAGCCATGAAAAGTCCATCCTTTCGATTGTGTGATCAGCAGTGCAGCAGGAAGTGCTCGAGAACCTGGGCGCCGAACGTCAACGCGTCAACGGGTACCCGCTCGTCGACGCCGTGGAACAGCGCCGCGAAATCCAGGTCGGGCGGCAGCTTCAGCGGTGCGAACCCGAAGCATCGGATTCCCAGGGTGGCGAAGTGTTTGGCGTCGGTGCCGCCCGACAGCATGTAGGGCACGGTTCGGGCGTCGGGGTCGGCCTGCAGGATCGCGTTGTTCATCGCATCGAGCAGTTCGCCATCGAAGCTGGTCTCGTATGCGGGCAGGTCGGTGATCCACTCCCGGGTGACGTCGGGTCCGATGATCTCGTCGACTTCGCGCTCGAATGCCGCGATCCTGCCGGGCAACACGCGACAGTCGACGACGGCCTCCGCGGTCGCGGGAATCACGTTGGCCTTGTAGCCGGCCTTGAGCATCGTCGGATTGGCGGTGTCGCGCAGCGTCGCTCCGACGATTTTGGCGATCGGACCGAGTTTGGCGATGGCGCCCTCGAGATCGGGCGAGTCCACGTCGAATGTGTAGCCGGTCTCCTCCGCGACGGCCTGAAGGAACTGCTGAACCGAATCGGTCAGCACCACCGGGAACCGGTGGCGGCCCAGCTTCGCCGCCGCCTCGGCCACCGCCGTCACGGCGTTGTTGTGGTGCACCATCGAGCCGTGACCGGCGCGACCGCGGGCGGTCAGCCGCATCCACTTCATGGCCTTCTCGGCCGTCTCGATCAAATACAGCGTGCGCTCGCCGCCGTCGCGGCGCGGGATCGTCAGCGAGAACCCGCCGACCTCACCGACCGCCTCGGTCACGCCGTCGAACAGGTCAGGTCGGTTGTCGACGAGCCATTTGCAGCCGTACTTGCCACCCGCCTCCTCGTCAGAGACAAAAGCGAACACCAGGTCGCGCGGCGGCACGGTGCCGGACCGTTTGAAGCTGCGCGCGACCGCGATGATCATGCCGACCATGTCCTTCATGTCGACCGCGCCCCGGCCCCACACATAGCCGTCCTCGAGAGCACCCGAGAAAGGGTGCACGCTCCAGTCCGAGGCCTCCGCAGGCACCACGTCGAGGTGGCCGTGCAGCATCAGGGCCCCGCGGGAGTCATCGGCGCCCTTCAGCCGGGCGAAGACGTTGGCGCGGCCGGGCGCGCCGGCCTCGATGTACTCGGTCTCGTAGCCGACTTCTTCCAGCTGTTCGACCACCCAGCGGGCGCATTCTGCCTCGCCTTTTGTGGTGGCGAGGTCGCCGGTGTTTGAGGTGTCGAACCGGATCAGCGAGCGGACCAGGTCGACGACCTCGTCGACGGCGTTGAGGGGTTGGCTCACAGTCACCTTTCCTACCACCCATACCGGCGTTGGGTTTGGGCCTGGGCTGGCCGATCCGATAGCCTTAGCTGCCCAGAGCGGGTCCGAGTGGCGGAATGGCAGACGCGCTAGCTTGAGGTGCTAGTGCCCTATTAACGGGCGTGGGGGTTCAAGTCCCCCCTCGGACACAATTTCGTTAGCTGCCATGCGCGTAAGTAAAGAATTTCGTCAAGCGGGAGCGGATTTTGTTTTTGCTGGTGCCGATCGGGCTTCTCGGTTTCACCGACAGAGGCCGACAGCGAAGTACTTTCGCTCGGGCTTAGGCGCCCGTGAGTCGTCTGACGATCGGGGCGAGGGCTTTCATGCTGGATGCGTGGGGCGTGACGAAGTAGTTGAAGCCCAGTGTGTTTCGCACGCGAACGAGCTTTTCGCAGACCTCTGAGAGCGTGCCGATGGCGACGACTGGTGAATCGAACATGGTCTGCAGATTCAAGTCCAGTTGGTGATTCACCTTCCCGCCGTAGCGCGCGACAGCTCCGTTGAACGTCTCCAGAAACTCTGTGGCGGTTGTCTCAAAATTGTCGGTGATAGCGACGAAGACGAGCATCAACGACAGTTCGAGCGCATCGAACCGCGTGCCCGCCGCCGACCTCATCCAGTCCAGCCTTTCCTCGAAGGCTCGGGTCCGGAAGCTGGTTGCGTCATCGACCACAGCACCCTGAGTGCCGAAGGCGGCACCCAGCACCTGAACGATGTCAGCCCGTTCGGCCGCCATCGACAAGAGGCGGCGTCCCCCACCGCCGACCATGATCGGCGGGCCGCCTGGTTGCGCTGGCTTCGGGATGCCGCTGAGATCAGCCACCGCGTAATGATCGCCGCGAAAAGTGAGCGAATCGGGCCCGAACAATCCGCGGAGAATCGTGATGTTCTCCCCGAGACGGCCAATACGAGTTCGCGCAGTTTCGAAATCAATCCCGGACTCGTCGTAATCTGCTCGGACCCAGCCCGCACCGAGTCCCAGTTCGAGACGGCCACCGGATAACACGTCCAACGTCGCAGCCTCCTTGGCGAGAACGGCGGGGTGGCGCAGATCCTGATTGAGCACCGATGTCGCGATTCGAATCTGCGAGGTGGCGGCTGCCATTGCCTGCAGACCCAGCAACGGTGCCGCGGCCGAGTTGAAATGATCGTTGAGCGCAATGCTCGAAAACCCCATGCCTTCCGCCTGCTTTGCGGTCGCGGCGAGGTCGTGTACCTCAACACCCGAGGCGACCACTCCGAATCGGATGGGTTTGATCACTGCCACGCCCTACGCTTCCTGACTGACCAGTGCCGACGTCCGCTCCCATAACTCACGCGAGCGTTGTGAGCTGTAAGTGATCCGGTGCGCGCGACCGACCCGGCGTTTGGCGAAGTACTCGCCGGCGGGCTCGAAGTGTTGACTCTCGTCCGAGGCCAGCCACACCAGTTGATCACAGGCTGCCTCCGGGGTAATGCCGACGAGCCGTTCGGTGTGCGCCCGCTGCATGACCGCAAGGACGCGTGAACCCGATGCCGGGCCGAAGTTGCTGTTGACGAAGCCGGGGTGAAACGATGCGGCGGATACACCGAGTCCGCCGTAGCGACGGTGCAATTCGCGCGTGAACATGACGAGCGCGATCTTGGAGCGGCCGTAGGCAGCCGTCGGGCGCACCGGCTTCACGCAGAGTAGGTCGTCCACCGATACACCTGGACGCACCAACCGTTGCGACGAGCTCGACGTGCAGATGATCCGCGCCTTGGAGGCGACCAACACGTCCATCAGCAAGGTGGTGAGTAGAAACGCCGCAAGGTAGTTCACTTGAAGCACGCTGTCGAACCCGTCAATGGTGAGGCCATCCGCCGCAAAGACACTTCCGGCATTGTTGGCCAGCACGTCGATTCGCCGATAACGCTGCCGCAGATCCCCGGCCAAGGCACGTACCTGGGCGAGGTCGGAGAAATCCGCACAGAGATAGTCGGTTCCCAGGTCGTCAGCGATCGCCTTTGTTTTCGATACGGAGCGCCCGATGACGACGACGTTGTCGCCAGCGGCTGCCAACCGCCGGGCCGCTGCTGCACCGACGCCGTCGCTGGACCCGGTGATGACGATGGTCCGCTCCGGCACGTGCGCCATACCCCTAGTCTGCACTCTTACTGGAACTGCAACTGGTAAGCCATACTGGTTTCTACTACAGTAAATTGTGAACAGTCGAACCAGCAACGGCTAATAGCGCCCCGAGAGGCAAGATCTGTGATGGCATCCCCTGATACCGCGAAACGTCGCGTCGTTCACGTCGGCACCGGCATGACGGGCAGCGTTGCGTTGCGCACAATCATCGACGACCCCGCACTTGAGCTGACCGGGCTCAAGGTGTCCTCCCCGACGAAGGTAGGCACCGATGCCGGTCAACTCTGCGGACGACCCGACGTCGGCATTGTGGCAACTGATGACATGACAGCAATCTTGGACGCCAAGCCCGATTGCATCGCATACTGCGCGACCGCCGTCCGACGAGAAGACGAGGTGATCGCCGACATCGTCGGCTACCTGGAAGCCGGCATCAACGTTGTCACCATCTCCGCCATTCCCATGGTGTATCCGAAGGCGGCACCGGCCAATTGGCGCGAACCGATTGAAAATGCCGCGCGTCGAGGTAACTCAACGTTCTACGCCACCGGATGCGAACCCGGCTTCGTCAGCCTCAATCTGCCCACCGCCCTGCTGGCCGGTGCGGGCGTGATCGATACCTACCGCATGGACGAATACGCCCTCGACCTTGACTTGTCCTACCCGATCTGGGAGGTGCTGCATGAGTCGATGGGCTTCGGAAAGCCCAACGGCCACGTCCCGATTCGCATCGCTGTGGGCAAGGTGAACAACGACTGGGAACCCGTCGTGCGCTATATCGCCGACACTCTCGGCGTGGACGTCCAACGAGTGGCACTGGACTGGGAGACGATCCTGGCTCCCCGCGATCTGGACACCGCACTCGGGGTGATCCCGAAGGACACCATCTGCGGTCACCGCTGGCAACTCGCCGCGATGCACGACGAGCGTCCCGTCGTCTCGGTTCAGTATTTCGCCGCGGTGACCTCGACGCCATGGCCCGACTTTTGGCCGCGCCCAGCGCAACCCGGCAAGGGAGGCATGGTGTTTCGCATCGAAGGAAACCCGAACATGACCCTCGACCTACATCTGGACCCCGCACCAGGCGACTCCACTAACCCCGGTGTCGCCGCGACGGCGATGGCGGCGATCAACGCCATCCCCGCGGTCATCGATGCCGCACCAGGACTGCTAGACGCGCCACTGGCCGGCCCGTCGACCGTCACCCGTCAGATCCGGCGCTGACACGATGGACCAGGAAATCGTTGACCTGTACTACGACCCGTTTGACTTCGACATCGACGACGATCCATATCCGGTGTGGCGGCGGATGCGCGAGGAAGCGCCGCTGTACTACAACGAGCGCCACGACTTCTACGCGCTGAGCCGATGGGACGACGTCGCTCGTGAGCTGCCGAACTGGCAGACCTACCGGTCGGGGCGCGGCACCGTCATGGATGTCATCAAAAGTGGCATCGAGGTGCCTCCGGGGGTGATCCTGTTCGAGGACCCACCCCAACACGATCTGCATCGGCGATTGCTGTCGAAGGTGTTCACGCCGCGCCGGATGGCTGCCATCGAACCGTTGACTCGCGAGTTCTGTGTGCGGGCTCTCGATTCGTTGATGAGGCAGAACGAATTCGACGTCATCGCCGACCTCGGTGCCCTGATCCCGATGCGCACCATCGGTTATCTGCTCGGCATCCCCGAACACGGCCAGCAGCTGATCCGCGACACCACGAACAATGCTATCGACCTGAAGGAGGGCCAGTTCGCGGTCGCCGACAACGCGTTCGAAGAGTCGTACCTGTTGTTCTCCGACTACATCGACTGGCGGGCCAACCATCCATCCGACGACCTGATGACGCAGCTGCTCAACGCCGAAGTGGAAGACGATGGTGAAGCACGCAAGCTGACGCGCACCGAGGTGCTCACCTACACCAGCATGATCGCCGGTGCCGGCAACGAAACCACCACCCGGCTCATCGGTTTCGCGTGCCAGCTGCTTGCAGACCACCCGGATCAGCGCAGCGAGCTCGTGGCCGACCCCGCACTGATCCCGGGTGCCATCGAGGAGGTATTGCGTTTCGAGGCGCCGTCACCGGTGCAGGCGCGATACGTCGCCCACGATACGGAATGCCTCGGCCAGCTGATCGCGGAGGGCTCAATCATGCTGTTGCTTAACGGCTCTGCCAACCGCGACGAAGCGCACTTCCCCAACGGAGAGCAGTTCGATATTCACCGTCGAGGTGGACACCTCAGCTTCGGCCAAGGTCTGCACTTCTGCCTCGGGACCTCGCTGGCACGCATGCAAGCTAGGGTCGTGCTGGAAGAGATCCTTAAGCGGTGGCCGCAGTGGGACGTCGACTACGCACGAGCGGCCAAAGCCCACACCGCCAGCGTGCGGGGATGGGCAAAGCTGCCCGTCAGGACACGATAAATGTCACACACGGGGTGAGGGTGCAGGCTTCGAAGTCGCAGCGACAATCAGTCCGACGAGCGCGAGGCTCGCTGACTGAAGATGCCATCGTGGAGACAGCCTTCGCGATAGCAGCGGAGTCCTCAATCGAGGAGCTCAGCATTCCGCTGATCGCCAAATCGCTGGACGTCGGCGTAACCAGCATCTACTGGCACGTACGCAACAAATCAGAGCTTCTCGACGCCATGACCGACCGCGCACTGCGCCGCAGCGGATTACCGGCGTTCACCGAGTCGGACGATTGGCGCGAATCACTAGCTGCCCATGCCCGCGGCGTGCGCCGGACCTTCCTCAGCGATCCGGTGTTGACGGACCTGATCCTCATTCGAGGCGCACTGAGCCCGCTGGCACGACGGCTCGGCGAACAGGAGACGCAGAAAGCGATCACCAACATGATCGATTCCGGTCTCGACGAGCAGACAGCCCACGACACGTACTCCGCGGTGTCAGAACTCGTTCGAGGGTCGGTACTCCTCGCACGGATTACGCAGAAACACAGCGCAGTACAGCAGACGGAGTCCGCCGACCAGGGCGGATTCACCAGCGCCTCAACACCGCCCAACGATCGCGCGTTCGAACTTCTACTGACGTCCGTGCTCTCTCGGCGATGCGCGCCAACTTCCTAAATTCAGTCACTAGGTTTCACTCATGGGCAACGTTGCTTTCTTGGTCACCGTGGTCGTGGCGTCTCCCAGCAGGAGCACAACCAGCGACACCGGCATTCGGCCCCGAGTGTGGGTAAGCAGTGCCGCAGGAGAAGGCGTCAACGCGTCAATTGCAAGGTGACAACCCGTGTCGTAAGTGGCCAACTCCCCCCTCGGACACATGACTGAGCCGAGCGAAATGAATGCTCGCATTCATTTCCGAGGCGATGGAGTGTGTTGACGAGCGGGTCGAAGACCCGCGAGGATCACACGGATTGATCACTATCGAGGATCTTCGCGTCGAGATGGAGGCCCACCGCATCGAGGTGCAGCCGTCAGTGATTGCGCTCAGACGACTGCTGCAATCCGGTGAGGCGACATAGCGCGGCGAAGCCGTCGTCGCTGCCCGGCCAATGTGCGCGGACGGCCTCGATCCCGGCTCGTCGAACGACGCTACGCAGAACCGCGGTAACGATGATGGCGTCGTCCGCATAGCCCAGTACCGGAACGAAGTCGGGAATCAAGTCGAAGGGCAGTGCGAGGTAAGCCAACAATGCCCAAAGCCGGATGCGGACACCTGAGGGCAGCGACTTGTCAGCGGCGAGACGCCGAATGAGGCGAAGCACGTCCGGAAGGATCCGAGCCGCGTCCCGCAGTAACCCGCCCTGTGGCCGCATGATCGCCAGTGCGACTACCAGGGCTACCCACGCCAAGACGAGCGCGACGGCAACGCCGATGACAATGTCCAACCAAAACGATCCGGTCACAGGAGCATCCTCTCTGCCCCCAATTCTGGCGTCGCACGCCGCGACGCGAGAGCGGCCCCGTGACATGCACACGGACACCCACGTTCTACGTCACGCCGGCGAGGGATTATGGCTTGGTGACTCCACCGGGACATTTCGACGGCCGACTCTCGGAGGTGCGCTCCAACGACGGCTGCGGCGCGCACGGTCCTGGTACGACGAAGCCATCCCCTGCCGATGGTCGACGTGAGGTGCTCGCGCGACGGGTTCGTTTTTTCGTCGCCGCCACCATTACATACAACGTCATTGAAGCAATTGTCGCGATCAGCGCGGGCACAGTCGCCTCGTCGGCCGCCCTGATCGGTTTCGGGCTTGATTCGCTCATCGAGGTCGCGTCTGCGGCCGCCGTCGCGTGGCAGTTCGCGGCTCGTAACCCCGAGCAGCGAGAACGGGCGGCGCTGCGCGTGATCGCACTGTCGTTCTTTGCGTTGGCCGCCTATGTCACCGTCGAGTCGATTCAAACACTTATCGGCCCGAACGAGGCGGCCCCGTCGACGGTCGGAATTGTGCTCGCCGCGGTGTCGCTCGCGGTGATGCCGTTCTTGTCCTATGGCCAGCGCCGAGCCGGTCGAGAACTGGGGTCTGCCACTGCCGTAGCAGACTCGAAGCAGACGTTGTTGTGCGCCTACCTGTCGGGTGTGTTGTTGCTCGGCTTGTTGCTGAACGCGCTCTTCGGGTGGTCGTGGGCCGATCCGATCGTCGCGCTCGTTATCGCAGCCGTCGCGATCAAGGAAGGACGTGAAGCATGGCGCGGCGAGCACTGCTGCTAATAGGCAGTCGGCGGCGGTGCAGCGCACGTCAGTAGACGTCGCGCACATAGCGCTTGTCGGCCACCAGCTCCCGCTTGTAGTCGTGCGCCTTCTCCTCGGACATGCCGCCGTGCTTCTTGATGATGTTGGTCAGCGCGGCGTCGACGTCGCGCGCCATCCGGGACGCGTCACCGCAGACGTAGAAATGCGCGCCGTCGTCCAGCCAGCGCCACAGGTCGGCGCCGTAGTCGATCATCTTGTGCTGCACGTAAACCCGCTCGGCCTGGTCGCGGGAAAACGCCAGGTCCAACCGATTGAGCAGCCCGTCGGCCGCCATCGCCTCGAACTCGTCGCGGTAGTAGTAGTTGTCGGTGCGGTGCTGGTCACCGAAGAACAACCAGTTGCGCCCAGCATGGCCGAGGGCCTGGCGCTCCTGCAGGAAGCCGCGGAACGGGGCGATGCCGGTCCCGGGCCCGACCATGATCATCGGCACGTCGCCGTCCTCCGGAATGCGAAAGTGCGGTGAGCGCT
>LZSH01000386.1 GCA_001665255.1 Mycobacteriaceae bacterium 1482268.1
GGTGACCTGAACGAAGCGTGAAGCGGCCGCGGAGGGGCAGGACCCCGGCCAGGGCGACGCCCATCGAGGTGGCCGACGACCCGATCATCGCGGCGAGAGCGGCCCGTTCGTCGAGCAGGCCGCCGGCGAGCATCGCGTCAAAGCGCTGTGCGATGCGCGCATGCAGCACGAGGCGATCGGACGGTTCCAGCGCGATCGTCAGATACGGCGCGGCTGCATCGTGCTGCTGGAACGCATTCGCGCCGACTTCGCGTGCGAGCAGGGCAGACATCGGCTGACCGGTCAGACGATACAGCTCCAACGCGCGCTGGATGCGCTGCGCGTCGGTCGCGTGCAGTCGCGCGGCCGTCACCGGATCGACCTGCGCCAGTTTGGCGTGCAACGCCGGCCAGCCATCGCGGGCGGCTTCGGCATCGATCTCCGCGCGGATGGCGGGATCGGCGCCGGGCAAATCGGAGAGCCCTTGCGTGAGCGCCTTGTAATACAGCATCGTGCCGCCGACGATCAGCGGCAGCCGGCCGCGTGCGCGGATGGCATCGATCAGCGCATTCGCATCGTTGGCAAACTGCGCGGCGGAATACGCATCGAGCGGATCAATGATGTCGATCAGGTGATGCGGCGCGATGGCCTGTTCTTCGGCGCTGGGCTTTGCCGTGCCGATGTCCATGCCGCGATACACCAGCGCCGAATCCATGCTGATGATCTCGACCGGCCAGCGCTCGGCCAGCTTCAATGCCGCGGCGGTCTTGCCGGACGCGGTCGGGCCGAGCAGGCAAATCGCGCGCGGGGCGCTTGCAGCGGACGCAGTCATCGGAATTTACTGGCCACGCAGGAAGAGGCGATCCAGGTCAGCCACGGTCAACTGGATCCATGTCGGGCGGCCGTGATTGCACTGGTCGGCGCGTTCGGTGGCTTCCATCCGGCGCAGCAGCGCGTTCATCTCGTCCAGGTTCAACCGGCGATTGGCACGCACGGCAGAGTGGCACGCCAACGTGGCCAGCAGCTCGTTCTGGCGTTCGGCCAGCACGCGCGAGCCGCCGTACGCGTGCAGATCGCGCAGCACGTCGCGCGCGAGCGCCTGCGCATCGGCCTTCTGCAGCAGTGTCGGCACCGATCGCACGGCCAGCGTGGTGGGCGACACGGCGGAGATGTCGAAGCCAAGCAGCGTGAGCGTGTCGCGGAATTCCTCTGCGGTGCCGATCTCCACCGGGCTTGCGGCAAACGTGACGGGAATGAGGAGCGGTTGCACCTCGACACGCTTGGTTTCCAGTGCGGTCTTGAGTTGCTCGTACAGGATGCGCTCGTGCGCGGCATGCATATCGACGAGCACCATGCCGCGCGTGTTCTGCGCCAGCACGTAGATGCCGTGCAACTGGGCCACGGCAAAGCCGAGCGGGTGCGCATCGTCGTCATCGGCGGGTGGTGCAGCGACCGGCTCTGCAACAGCAGCAGGCGCTTGCGCGGTCGCGGTGCCGCCGTCGAACAACGTTGCCGCGCTCGGCACGTCGGTCATCCAGGCGGGGCGCATCGCCGGCATGGGCGTGCTATCGCCGCGCATCATCGACAGGTATTCCGCACGCGGCTGTGCAATGCCGAGCGACGTCTGCCGCGCGGCCATCTGGTTGATCCAGCGCGTGGTGTTGTCGGCGGGCGAGGGCGCCGTCGTGACCCCGGCGACTTCGGGCGCAGCGGCGATGTCGGTGCGCAGGCTGTCGCCCTGTTCGCCGGCGTGGCGGGACATGGCGCGCTGCACCGCGTGATAGACGAACTGGTGCACCGCGCGGCTGTCGCGGAACCGCACCTCGATCTTGGACGGGTGCACGTTGACGTCCACCGCTTCGGGCGGCAACTCCAGGCACAGCACGTAGGCGGGGAAGCGGTCGCCGTGGAGCACGTCTTCGTAGGCGCTGCGCACGGCATGCGTCAGCAGGCGATCGCGCACGAAACGGCCATTGACGTAGAAGAACTGGTGGTCGGCCCTGCCGCGCGAGGCGGTCGGCAGGCCGGCAAAGCCGAACAGGCGCAACTCGCCGGCCGATTCCTCGAAAGGCAGGCGTGCGCGGGCGAATTCGGTGCCGAGCACGGCTGCGGAGCGTGAATCCGCCTGTGTGGCGTTCCAATGCTCCAGCGGCTTGCCGTTGTGATGCACGGAGATGGCCACGTCGGGCCGCGCCAGCGCGGTGCGGCGGATCACTTCCATGCAATGGCCCAGCTCGGTCTGCTCGGTCTTCAGGAATTTGCGGCGCGCCGGCGTGTTGAAGTACAGATGCTGCACATCGACGGTGGTGCCGACACCGCCAGAGGCCGGCTGGGCCCGCCCGGTTTGCGCGATGATCTGCGTGGCGTGGGCGTCATTGGCGGTGCGCGACGTGAGCGTCAACTCCGCCACCGAGGCAATCGAGGCCAGCGCCTCGCCCCGAAACCCCAGCGTCGCCACCGATTCCAGCTCTTCCAGCGAACCGATCTTGCTGGTCGCATGCCGCATCAGCGCGACGGGCAGTTCGTCGGCCGGAATGCCGACGCCGTTGTCGGTGATGGCAATGCGCCGTACGCCGCCTTCCTCCAGCTTGATCTGGATCTGCGTGGCACCGGCGTCCAGTGCGTTTTCCAGCAGTTCCTTGACCACGGACGCCGGCCGTTCGACCACCTCGCCGGCCGCGATCTGGCTGATCAACTGGTCGGGAAGCGGGCGGATGGGGCGGCGGGAAGTGAAGGCGGAAGTCATCGCGGCATTATAAATGTCACGCCCTGTGCGGCGCACCGACGCAAGCCCCGCCAAGGGCTAGGGGAAATCTAAGTCACATCCGGTATCATTTCCCGCTCGTTCAGGGGGATGGTTTGGATATCGTGATGCAATTGGTCGACATCGTGCTGCATGTCGACAAGTCGTTGGGCTTGCTGATTCAGCAATACGGCGCGTGGGTCTACGTGCTGCTGTTCGCCATCGTGTTCGCCGAAACCGGCCTCGTGGTGCTGCCTTTTCTGCCGGGCGACACGCTGCTGTTCATTGCCGGGGCCATGTGCGCCACGGGTCAGATGGATGCCTGGCTGCTCATCGTATTGCTAGTGATTGCCGCCACAACGGGCAACACCGTCAACTATTTCGTCGGCTCCTGGATCGGCCCCAAGGTATTCGACGGTCACATCCGCTTCCTCGATCACGAAGCGTTGATGAAAACGCACGGCTTCTATGAACGTCACGGCGGCAAGACGCTGGTGATGGCGCGCTTCATCCCCGTGGTGCGCACGTTCGCGCCGTTTGTGGCGGGCGTGTCGAAGATGACGTTCGCGAAATTCCAGCTCTTCAACATGATCGGCGCCGTGCTGTGGGTGGCGATCCTGGTGCTGTCGGGCGAGGCGTTCGGTAATGTGCCCGTGATTCGCGATCACCTGAACACGATCGTGCTGATCGGCCTGGGCGCGGCGATCGTGCCACTCATGCTGGGCGGGCTGTGGAAGTTGCTCAAACGCCGTCGCGGCGCCGTCGCTCAGAAGTAAGCGTCAGTTCAGGTTCTTGCTCATGGCGCGCAGCGTTGGCATGCGCTCCTTGAGCTTGGCCGTGTCGGCTGCATCGGGCCGGGCATCGACGTACGCTTCGAGATCTTCCAGCGCGGGCCGGAAGCACTCCAGATTGGCGTAGGCCAGCCCCCGGTCGCGCACCTCCTCAATGGAATCGGGGAGCAGAATCACCAGCCGCTGTTGCACCGCCAGCAGGCGCTGCCAGCGCGATTCCTGCAGGTAGATCGCCTTCAGATTGCGCAGCATGCGCGCGATGATCTCGCGATGCGTGGCCACTTGCAGGAACACCCCGAGCGGCACCGAGTTCGGGTCTTCGATGCCTTCCTTTTCCAGGTACGGGTCGAGCATGTCCTGCAACTCTTCCTTCGACAGTGTCTGCCCCGTCAGCGGATCGAGCACGACCTCGCCCGCAGGAATGCTCATGCGCACCAGGAAGTGGTTGGGGAAAGACACGCCCTTGAGCGGCAGGCCGATCTGCTGGCCGATTTCCATCAGCAGCACGGCCAAGGAGATCGGAATGCCGCGCCGGCTCTGCAGCACCGCATTCAGATAAGAGTTCTCGGGGTCGTAGTAATCGTTTGCATTGGGGCCGAAGCCCAGTTCCCGATAGAAGAACTGATTGAGCAGGCGCAGGCGCTGGATGGCGGGCGTGCCCTCGGCGATGCGGTTTTTGATCCGCGCGACAAGCACGTCAATGGCGGCCAGCTCTGCCTGCAGGTCCAGATCCGGATACGCGTCCTGCGCAATCGACAGGGCGGTTTCTGTGAGGGGGATGCTGTCGTCGTCCGCGACCAGGGCCGAAAAATAATCGAGGACTTTAGTGGTCATCAGATGGCCTTTTTTCGGAACGTGGAGAACTTCAATCCGGTGAGCCACAGTGTACCGAAATAGACCACCGTGCACAGGACCAGGCTTGCCCCGAGCAGCGCGATGCGCACAAGCGGCTTGGCGCCCAGTCCCACCCAATCGAAATTGTGGGCGAGCCACAGCAGCGCCCCGGCCAGCAGCAATACCGCCGACATCACCTGCGCGATGAACAGCCCCCAGCCGGGCAGCGGATGGTAATAACCGCGCCGGCGCAGGCCGAAGAACAGCAGCGCCGCATTGATGGTCGCGCCAAAGCTGATCGACAGCGCCAGCCCCGCGTGCCCGAAAATCGGCACGAAAACATAGTTGGACAACTGCGTCGCCACCAGCACCACCAGCGCAATCTTTACCGGCGTGCGAATGTCCTGCCGCGCATAGAAGCCGGGCGCCAGGATCTTGATGACAATCAGCCCGATCAGCCCGACGCCGTACGACGTCAGCGCCTGGCGCGTCATCTCGACGTCCATGCCGTTGAATTTGCCGTAATGAAACAGCGTGGCCGTGAGCGGTGCGCCAAACACGAACAGCCCCACCGCAGAGGGCACCGCAAGCAGCACGGTCAGCCGCAGGCCCCAGTCGAGCAGCGATGAGTACTCTTCACGGTTGTTGTCGGCGCTGGCTTTGGACAGGCTTGGCAGCAGGATCGTCCCGAGCGCCACGCCCAGCAGCGCGGTGGGGAATTCCATTAGCCGGTCAGCGTAGTTCAGCCACGACACGCTGCCCGTGGGCAAGCGCGACGCAATGTTCGTATTGATGATCAGACTGATCTGGGCGACGGATACCGATAGCGTGGCCGGCAACATCTGCTTGAGCACGCGTCGTACGCCCGGGTGGTGCCATGCCGCCCGCACGTTGATCGACACGCGCGGCAGCATCCCGACCTTGCGCAGCGAAGGAATTTGAATGGCGAGTTGCAGGATGCCGCCTACCATCACCGCGTAGGCCTGCGCGTAGATCGGCGTTTCGAGGTGCGGCGCCACAAACACCGCCGCCACGATGAACGACAGGTTGAGCAGCACGGGCGTGAAAGCCGGCACCGCGAACTGCCGCCAAGTATTGAGAATGCCCGACGCCAGCGCCACCAGCGACACCAGCCCGATGTACGGAAACATCACGCGCGTCATGAAGATCGCCGAGATGTAGGCCTGGCTTTCGTGCTCTTTGAAACCGGTCGCGACGGCGGTGACGATCAACGGCGCGCCAATCACGCCCAACGCCGAGATGATTACCAGGAACCACGTCATCACCGTCGCTACGGAGTCGACCAGCGCGCGTGTTTCAGCTTCGCCCTGGCGGTTCTTGAATTCACCCAGGATCGGCACGAACGCTTGCGAGAACGCGCCCTCGGCCGAAAGCCGGCGCAGCAGGTTGGGGATACGGAAGGCGACGTTGAAGGCGTCGGTGTAAACCGAGGCGCCGAAAGCGCGGGCGATCAGCGTCTCGCGAATGAGCCCCGTGATGCGCGAGAGCATCGTCAGGCCGCTGATCGTGGCGAGGGTTTTGAGGAGATTCAAGATGAATGCGTGGTTGGGCGCCGCCAGGGAGGCAAACACGGCGATGGCGGTCTGACCGACAGCACCATGCGGGGTTCGCGCCCGGCGTGACGAACGTGACCGGAGGACACAATTGCGGCCGTATTATAGGGATCGGCTCACCACGCGCCTAAAAGTGCCGCAGAAGCCCCAAACTGCACGTATCCGGGCGAATTCACAACAGGGTTTGCGTTGAAGGAAGAACTCTGCGTATAATTGCCGTCTTTCACCAATTTGCGCGCTTCGGCCTTCCGTGTCTCCCGGGGCGCTTGCTACCGTTTCTTCAGGGATTTTTCCATGGCAAACACCGCACAAGCACGCAAGCGCGCACGCCAAGCCGTCGTTCAGAACGCTCACAACTCGGCTCTGCGCTCGCGTCTGCGTACCGCAATCAAGGGCGTCCGCAAGGCTGTGGCCGCTGGCGACAAGACTGCCGCTGCTGCTGCATTCAAGACCGCCCAAAGCACGATCGACAGCATCGCTGACAAGAAGATCGTCCACAAGAACAAGGCTGCACGCGCCAAGTCGCGTCTGTCCGCTGCCATCAAGGCAATGGCTGCCTAAGTTCGGGTGATGCCGGCCTGGCCGGCGTGGCGCGACAAGCAACGTCGCGCTCCGACGATAAAAAAGCCCGTCTTTGGACGGGCTTTTTGCATTCTGCGGGCCTCGAATGTGCGAGGCGCACCTTGGTACGGCGTTCTTGCGGATTAGGCTTTCGCGGAAGCGCTGCCTTCCGGCAGGATGCAGGCTTCCACGAGCTGCAGGTTGTTGTCGTGCGCGAAGTTCAGCACGAAATCCAGCGCCTTGGGTTCGATGTCGCGCAGGCGCTCGTCGACAAACACGCTGCGGATGCCGCCCGACATGACGGGGCGCACATAGGGGGAGTAGGTGAAGCGGGGATCTCCGGTATCCCCGGCCGGGCGGAACTGCGCCATCACACCGCACAGCCGATCGGCCCAGTCGCTCGGGCGGAACGTTTTTCCGTCGCGGGTGACGCCCTGGATAAAGAATTGGCGAGGGTTGGCTGCCATGGACTGCGTGGGGCTGTGGAGATTTGCAAACGACTTCGACCGTGCGGGTGCCGCAACGTTCGAACGGGGTGCACTTGTGGTGCGGATGATGCGCCTGCCTGGTTGCCGATTCGTGAACCGGACAGACCGGTTTGTCGTACCGGTGTGCGGACGGTTGGGGCATCCGAGGCAGCCAGTATTATATCTTATATAAGACTTTCATCGGCCTTTCAGCCGGGCCTTTATGGTAGCGGGCGCGCGCGGGCACGAAACTCGCCAAACCGGTGGCGATCCCGTATGATGGGCTGAATCTTCAACAGGCAAGGCGGCTAGGGCGACGTGCCACGGGATGTTCCCGGTGCGTCTTCTGCAGGCCGCCTTCGTTGTTTTATGAACCCACCAAGCTCGATCAAGCACTACCTGCAGTTCAAGGACTTTTCGCTGGAAGAGTACGAATACCTGCTGGACCGTTCCGCGATCCTCAAGGCCAAGTTCAAGAACTACGAGACGTGGCACCCGCTGCACGACCGCACGCTGGCCATGATCTTCGAGAAGAATTCCACGCGTACGCGCCTGTCGTTCGAAGCCGGCATTCACCAGCTCGGCGGCCACGCGGTCTTCCTGAACACGCGCGATTCCCAGCTTGGGCGCGGTGAGCCGATCGAAGACGCGGCGCAGGTCATCTCCCGCATGACCGACATCATCATGATCCGCACCTTCGGGCAGGAGATCATCGAGCGCTTTGCCGCGCATTCGCGCGTGCCGGTCATCAACGGACTGACCAACGAATACCACCCGTGCCAGGTGCTGGCCGACATCTTCACCTTCATCGAGCAGCGCGGCCCCATCAAGGGCAAGACCGTCACCTGGGTGGGCGATGCCAACAACATGGCCTACACGTGGATCCAGGCGGCGGAGATCCTCGGCTTCCGCTTCCATTTTTCTGCGCCGAAGGGCTATCAGCTGGATCCGGCCATGGTGGCCGATTCCGCCTTGCCGTTCGTGCATGTGTTCGAAAACCCGCTCGAAGCCTGCGACGGCGCGCATCTGGTGACCACGGACGTGTGGACCAGCATGGGCTACGAAGCTGAAAACGAAGCGCGCAAGAAGGCCTTTGGCGACTGGATGGTCACCGAGGCGATGATGCAGCGCGCGCAACCCGATGCGCTGTTCATGCACTGCCTGCCCGCGCACCGCGGCGAGGAAGTCGAAGCGGCCGTCATCGACGGCAAGCAGAGCGTCGTGTGGGACGAGGCGGAAAACCGTCTGCACGTGCAGAAGGCGCTGATGGAATACCTGCTCTGCGGTCGTTATTGAGCGCGCAGCCGCCCAAATCTGCAGGCATAAAAAAGGCCGCTCCGATTGACGTCGGAGCGGCCTTTTTGCCTTGAAGCAGCAAGCAGTTACTTCTTGCCGCCGTCGAGTTGGGGCAGCGCGTTGGCGGTGCCCAGCGACAGCAAGCCCGCCTTCGAGTAGATGGCCAGCTTGTCGCGCGTGTCCATCAGGTCCAGGTTGCGCATGGTCAGTTGGCCGATGCGATCTGCCGGGCTGAACGGCGCGTCCTCGACCTTCTCCATCGACAGACGCTCAGGTGCGTAGGTCAGGTTGGGCGATTCGGTGTTCAGGATCGAGTAGTCGTTGCCGCGGCGCAGTTCCAGCGTGACGGTACCGGTCACGGCGCGGGCCACCCAGCGCTGGGCGGTTTCGCGCAGCATGATGGCCTGCGGATCGAACCAGCGGCCCTGGTACAGCAGACGGCCCAGGCGCAGACCGTTGATGCGGTATTGCTCGATGGTGTCTTCGTTGTGGATGCCGGTCACCAGGCGCTCGTAGGCGATGTGCAGCAGCGCCATGCCCGGGGCTTCGTAGATGCCGCGGCTCTTGGCTTCGATGATGCGGTTCTCGATCTGATCGCTCATGCCCAGGCCGTGGCGGCCGCCGATGCGGTTCAGCTCCAGGAACATCTCCACTGGGTCGGCGATTTCGCGGCCGTTGACGGCCACAGGACGACCTTCGTCGAAGGTGATCGAGACTTCTTCCGCCTTGACCTCGACTTCCGGCTTCCAGAACGCCACGCCCATGATCGGGTTGACGATGCGGATGCCGCTGTTCAGGTGCTCCAGATCCTTGGCCTCGTGCGTGGCGCCGAGCATGTTGCTGTCCGTCGAGTAGGCTTTCTCGGCGCTCATCTTGTAGCCGAAACCTTCCTTGGTCATGAAGGCCGACATTTCAGCGCGGCCGCCCAGCTCGTCAATGAAGGCCTGATCCAGCCACGGCTTGTAGATCTTCAGTGCCGGGTTGGTCAGCAGGCCGTAGCGGTAGAAGCGCTCGATGTCGTTGCCCTTGAAGGTCGAGCCGTCGCCCCAGATGTTGACGTCGTCTTCCTTCATGGCGGCGACCAGCATGGTGCCGGTCACGGCGCGGCCCAGCGGCGTGGTGTTGAAGTACGTGATGCCGCCGGTGCTGATGTGGAAGGCGCCGGACTGGATTGCGGCGATGCCTTCATTGGCCAACTGCGGCCGGCAGTCGATCAGGCGGGCCTTCTCTGCACCGTACTCCATCGCCTTGCGCGGGATGGCATCGTAGTCTTCCTCATCGGGCTGGCCGAGATTGGCGGTGTAGGCGTAGGGCAGCGCGCCCTTGTTCTTCATCCAGCGCAGCGCAGCGCTGGTGTCGAGACCGCCCGAGAAGGCAATGCCGACCTTCTGGCCGACGGGAACATGTTGCAGGATGGTTTCCATGGTGTGTCTCTTCAGTCTTTCAGTTCTTTGAACCTGTTCAGAATCCGTAGCGAGCGGTTCGAGGTTGGCCTGAGAAGCGCAGCCGTACATGGTTACGGCGAGCATCACAAGGTCAAGATCGAGCCGCGCAGTAGGATCCTGGGCAGGTTCAGGCGTAGTGGCAGATGTAGTGGTAGGCCTCGGTCACCCGAATGTCGAACTTCGAGTTGGCCGGAACCTGGAAGCTGTCGCCTGCGCCGGACGTCTTCCATTCATCGGTGCCGTCGAGCTTGTATTCGCACGAGCCGCCCACGCATTCCATGATCTCGGCTGCGGCCGTGCCGAAGGTCAGCGTGGCCGGCAGTACCACGCCCACGGACTTCTTGGTGCCGTCGGGCAGGGTAAAGCTGTGGCTGACGCACTTTCCGTCGAAGTACACATTGGCCTTGGTGGTCAGGCGGACGCCGTCAAAGGTTTCGGTGGTCATGAAATGGAACGCGAAAAGGGAGGTCGTGGGGTCAAACCAGCCATTTTAGGCCATTGGGTCGACCGCGGGTATGTCGGGCGAGGGCTGCCTGGATCTTGAGGCGTGCGATGTGGCGCGGGATGCCCAGCGTGCCCACCCGCCAGCCCGTTTACACCACGACCGGTTCGGGTTCGATACGCACGCCAAAGCGCGCATGCACGGCGTCCTGGATCTCACGTGCCAGTGTCATCAACTGAACCGCGCTGCCGCCGCCACGGTGCTCCAGCACCAGCGCCTGCTTTTCATACACGCCCACTGCGCCGCTCTGCCGGCCCTTGAAGCCGCACTGATCGATCAACCAGCCGGCGGCGAGCTTGTAGGTGCCGTCGGGTTGCACATATCCGACCAGATTCGGGAAACGCTCGCCGAGGGCATCGCGCGTGGCGGCATCGACGATGGGGTTCTTGAAGAAACTGCCGGCGTTGCCGATTTCAGCCGGATCGGGCAGCTTGCGGCGGCGGATGGTGATCACCGCATCGAAGATGTCCTGCGCCGTCGGGCGGGCGATGTTCTGCGCGGCCAACTCGCGCGCGAGTTCGGCGTAATGCGTGTCGGGCTGCCAATCCACCGGCAGGGCGAAGGTGACTTCGGTGATGATGTAGCGATCGGCGCCGGCGCGCTTGAAGAGGCTGTCGCGATAGCCGAAGGCGCAATCGGCGGCGGTGAGGGTGACGAACTCGCCGGCGTGGCGGTCGTAGGCGCGCAGGGACTGGAAGCGGTCTTTGATCTCGACGCCGTATGCGCCGATGTTCTGGATGGGCGCCGCGCCCGCCGTACCTGGAATCAGCGCGAGGTTTTCCAGCCCAGGCAAGCCATGAGAGACGGTGTGAGCGACGAGGCCGTGCCATGATTCGCCGCCGCCTGCGGTGACGGTGTGGACTTCCCGGCCGTCGACCATGCTGCGGCCGGTGGCGATGCCCATATTCTCCATCAGCAACACCAGGCCTTCGAAATCGCGCGTGAGCACGATGTTGCTGCCGCCACCCAGCACCAACACAGGCAGGCCCTGCACGCGCGGGTCGGCCAGTGCGGCGGGAACGTCTTCCGGCGCGCGAACGTGTGCGGCGTAGCGGGCAGTGGCCTCGAAACGGAACGTGTTGTGCTGGCGTAGGGGATAATGCGTGTCGAGCAACGCCATGGCGCTAAATCTGAACGGAAAGCCGAGATTATAGAAGCCATGGCGCACGCGGCACCCGCACAGAGGCGCCGCAGCAACCCGAATTCAAGTCTGCAAGGAGAACACGATGCCGTCGTTTGACGTGGTATGCGAAGCCAACATGGTGGAAGTGAAGAACGCCGTGGAACAGGCCAACAAAGAGATCTCGACGCGATTCGACTTCAAGGGCTCCGACTCCCGCGTCGAGCACAAGGAGCAGGAACTGACCTTGTTTGCCGATGACGATTTCAAGATCGGCCAGGTCAACGATGTGCTGATGAACAAGCTCGCCAAGCGCAACGTCGATGTACGCTTCCTGGATTACCAGGACAAGCAGAAGATCGGCGGCGACAAGATGAAGCAGGTCGTCAAGATCAAGAAGGGCGTCTCGGGCGACTTGGCCAAGAAGATCGTCAAGACGATCAAGGACAGCAAGATCAAGGTGCAGGCGAGCATCCAGGGCGATGCGGTGCGTGTGACCGGCGCCAAGCGCGATGACCTGCAAAGCGTGATCGCCATGCTGCGCAAGGACGTGAGCGACACCCCGCTGGATTTCAACAACTTCCGCGACTGAACCCGCCACGCTTCCAGGCAAAACGCCCCGCACGAGCGGGGCGTTTGCGTTTGCAGCGGCAAAAAGATCACTGCGACAGCTTGGTCACCTTCAGTGCCGGATCGGCGGCGATGGCGGCTTCTGAAAACGGCAACCGGTTCCAGCGCTTGGCCGAGAACTCGCGCATCTGGTCGAACGCATGCGGCGAGGCCGGATCGGTCGATTCACCGTAGGTCAGAAGCGCATCGGCCACGGGGCCCTGATCGTCGAACGTGACGGTCTGGATGTAGCTCGTGCCGAAATACACCTGCAGGCCCTTCGGTCCGATCGGCATGCTCTGCAGCTTGTTCAGCACGCCTTCGTACTCCTCCCCGCCGTGCAGGGCGATGTCCCCGCCGGGCGCGTGTGCCGCCTGCACAGCGCTCAACGGCGCATCGAGCGCAAAGCCGGCCGTGCGGACGGCGCCCACGGCATCCTTCAACGCTTTGAACACGGCCGTGCGTACGGCTGCATCGCTCATGCGCAGGCTGCGCGGCGTGTGGACAGGATCCGCCGGGTTGAAGTCGATCGCATAGACGTGCGGGATGTCCTTGGCGCGCATCCAGAACTCGCGGAACAGGTGCGCAGCGCGCGCGTCGACGTTGTCCATGAGGTTCCATTGCGCCAGGGCGGCGCAGCCGTCGCGTACATCGGCGTCGAGATCGGACGTGCCTTTGCAGGCGGCCAGCAGATCGTCGCGCACGAGGTGGCCGGCGAGGTTTGCGTCGCGGAAGATCATCGCCTGCAGGTTCGGCACATCGACCTTGTTGCCGGGCAGCCCGTCGGTGCCGTTCAGGCGGCGCTCGATTTCGATGATGCCGATGCGGGTGCGCAGGCGTTGCGGCACGTCGGTCGAACCCATCACCGGCGAGAAGCCGGTCAGCCTCTGCGCCGGGTTGGTCAGCCACGAGCTGTCGTTGCTGTTGGCGACGTAGTCATCGCGTTCGAGCACCGGCATGCGCGCTGGCGCCACGAGGCCCGGCACGGGCGAGGCCGGATCGACCTGCCAGTCGCACGCACTGCGTGAGCCGTCGAGCAGCACCAGCCCCGCGCCCTTGAAGAGCTTGTCCGCCAGCGGCGACGGCGCGCAACGCTTGAGGGCTTCAGCCGATACATCCGGCGTGGTCGACACATCGGCAAACAGCGCGCGGCCGTTGCGGTCGGTGGCAATCGTGTTCACCCACGGAATGCCGAGGTTGCCGATGGCCTGCCGGATGCCCGCCACGTCCGTGGCCTGTGCGATATGCAGCCACGTATCGATGGAACGCGTGTTGTTGCGATTGGCGTCGCGAAGCGTGTAGGCCTTCTGCGACGTCCACGGCATGCCACCGGCGGGCATCGACAGCACGGGGCCGTACACCGTGTTGTAGAAGGTGTGGGTGCGGCGCTCGAGGCGGCCGTCCGGCAGCTTCACGTCAAAGGCCACGGTGCGCGTGGTCATCTTGTGCGGCTTGCCGTCGATCAGGTAGGTGGTCGGGTCGTTCTCGGCCAGCTTCAGCTCGAACAGCGTGAAGCGGCGGCCCGTGGAAACGGTGTGCGTCCACGCCACGTCTTTGTTGAAGCCGATGCTGACGACGGGGAAGGCGGCAATCGACGCGCCCATCACGTCTAGCTTGCCAGGCACGGTCAGGTGGACTTGGTAGAAGCGATTGGTGGTCGTCCACGGGAAGTGCGGGTTGCCGAGCAGCACACCGCGACCGTTGTCCGTGGCGGCCTTGCCGAAGGCCCAGCCGTTGGAGCCGATCGGCATGTCGCGCAGCTGCAGATCGCGGTCGAGCGCGGCGGTGTCGACGGCATGCGGCGGAACGACCGCGGAGGCGGGCGCACCGCCCTGCCGCGGCTCGGCGCCGACGACCCGCTGCCGCGATGCCGACAGACGGTTCACCGAGGTGCCGTCCTTCATGGTTGAACGGGCGCACCGCGAGTGGGGCCGCGCCGACGACGACACCGATTCGTTCCCGGCTCTCACAGACGAACGCGACGATGACGGCGGACGCGAGGAGCAAGAGAGTTCAGGCGTCGACAGCAAGACGGCCAAACCACGCGGGAAGCCGTCGGGCCGGCGCCAAATGCCCCCATGGGTCAAGCGGTCCGGAGACGCGTTGCTGGCCCGGTTGCCGCGCCTGTCGGCCGCCATCGCCGGCGGGTTGCTGCTGTGCGTGAGCTTCCCGCCGTTCGGCTGGTGGTATACGGCGATCCTGGCGTTCGCTGTGCTCGGCTGGGTGCTGACCAGGCAGTCCACCACGCCCGTCGGCGGGTTCGGCTACGGCTTCCTGTTCGGGGCGGCCTTCTACATCCCGCTGTTGCCGTGGACCGGCGCCATGGTCGGGCTGTTGCCGTGGCTGGCGCTGTCGCTCGTCGAGGCCGTGTTCCCCGCCTTGTTCGGCCTCGGCGCGGTGCTGGCGCGCAGGTTGACCGCGTGGCCGGTCTGGTTCGCGGGCGTGTGGGCGCTGACCGAGTGGGCGAAGTCGACCATACCTTTCGGCGGATTCCCTTGGGGCGTAGTCGGTTTCGGTCAAACCGACGGTCCACTCCTGGCACTGGCGCATCTCGGTGGCGCGCCACTGGTGTCGTTCGCGGTGACCGTGCTCGGGTTCGCTCTGGCCGCGCTCGCGTTCGAGATCTACGACTGGTGGCGGCGCGGCGAAGCCGGCCACGCTCACACCTCGCCGCCGCCCGCGGTCGTCCTGCCCGGTGCCTGCATCTGCGTCGTGCTCATCGCCACCGCGGCGGTCGCGCCCGGGGTCCGGCACTCCGGTGCGGGCGCAGCCGACGAACCGTCGGTCAACGTGGCCGCCGTGCAGGGCAACGTCCCGCAGCTCGGGCTCGACTTCAACGCCCAGCGACGGGCGGTGCTCGACAACCACGTGCGGGAAACGGTCCGGCTGGCCGACGACGTGCGGGCCGGGAGGGCGCCGCAGCCGTTGTTCGTCATCTGGCCGGAGAACTCGTCGGACATCGACCCGTTGGCCAACCAGGACGCCGCCGACCAGATCGCGGTCGCCGTGGAGGCGATCAAGGCGCCGATCCTGGTGGGTGGTGTCGTGAAGGGGCCCGGCTACACGCCGGACAACCCGGCGTCGACCAACTCGGTCATCGTCTGGAATCCCGACTCCGGCCCCGGTGACCGGCACGACAAGCAGATCGTCCAGCCGTTCGGCGAGTACCTGCCATGGCGCAGCTTCTTCAAGCACTTCTCGCCGTATGCCGATCGGGCCGGCTATTTCGTCCCGGGCAGCGGCTCGGGCGTCCTCAAGGCGGCCGGGGTGCCGGTTGGGGTGTCGACCTGCTGGGAAGTGATCTTCGATCGCGCGCCGCGCGAGTCGGTCCTGGCCGGGGCGCAGGTGCTGGCCGTGCCGTCCAACAACGCCACGTTCGACGAGTCGATGAGCGTCCAGCAGCTCGCATTCGGCAGGCTGCGGGCCGTCGAGCACAATCGCTACGTCATCGTGGCGGGAACGACGGGCATCAGCGCCGTCATCGCGCCCGACGGCCGGGTGCTGGCCCGCACCGGATGGTTCGAGCCCAACTATCTCGATCAGGCGATCCGGCTGAAGACGCAGCTCACACCCGCAACACGGTGGGGACCGTGGGTGCAGTGGCTGCTGGTGGCCGTCGGCGTCGGCGCCCTGATCGCGGCGATACTGCACAATGGGAGTTTCGTGCGTAGTCGCCAGCGGGCGAGAAACGCCGGCGGTAAAGACACGCCACCCGACACGGGGGCACCGAAAGAGGAAGCACATGAGCGGCCCTGGGCCAGCAGAACGCCCGAGTCAGCGCACTCTGGTCATCATTCCGACCTACAACGAGCGGGAGAACCTGCCGTTGATCGTGAGCCGGGTGCACACCGCCCTGCCCGACGTCCACATCCTCGTCGTCGACGACGGTAGCCCCGACGGCACCGGCGAGCTGGCCGACGAACTGGCGCTGGCCGACCCCGACCGCGTGCATGTCATGCACCGCAAGAGCAAGGACGGGCTCGGCGCGGCCTACCTGGCCGGCTTCGCGTGGGGGCTGGGCCGCGAGTACTCCGTTCTCGTGGAGATGGACGCCGACGGCAGCCACGCGCCCGAAGAGCTGCACCGGCTGCTCGGCGCCATCGACAACGGCGCGGATCTGGTGATCGGCTCGCGGTACGTGCCCGGCGGTGCCATCCGCAACTGGCCGCGCCGGCGCTTCGCTTTGTCCAAGACCGCCAACACCTACGCCCGTGTCCTGCTCGGCGTCGACGTGCGCGACATCACCGCCGGCTACCGGGCCTACCGGCGCGAGGTGCTGGAGAAAATCGACCTCGCCGCCGTCGACTCGAAGGGGTACTGCTTCCAGATCGACCTGACCTGGCGCTCGATCAACAACGGGTTCGTTGTCGCAGAAGTGCCGATCACCTTCACCGAGCGGGAGCTCGGGCAGTCGAAGATGAGCGGATCCAACATCCGCGAGGCCATATTCAAAGTCGCGGGGTGGGGTATCCGCGGGCGCCTTGATCGCGCCCGCGGCGTGGTGCGCTAGTCGCTGGTCAGCTGCCGCGACGGCGGGTCTTGATGATGTCGAGGCGCTCCTTGAGCAGCTCTTCGAGCTCCTCGACGGACCGGCGCTCCAACAGCATGTCCCAGTGGGTCCGCGGCGGCTTCACCTTCTTGGGTTCCGGCACGTCACCCTCGATCAGGGTGCCTTCCATGCCGTTGCGGCACAGCCAGGTGCCGGGGATTTCGGCGTCGTCGGCAAACGGGACGTCGAATTCCTCGCCGTTGTCGGTGCGGTAGCGGGCGACCTGACGCGGCGCCAGGTCGTGGTTGCGGTCGGTCTCGTAGCTCACGGCTCCGAGGCGACTGCCTCTCAACACCCGATCAGCCATTCGTCAACACTCCTCGAAAGTCAATTATCCGGATTAACAACGCAGCACACTCACTGCGAGTTCCCGACTCAGCACTCGATGATACCGGGATATGCGGTTCATCCCGTCTACAGTCGGGATCCGTGGAGACCATGACCAGAACCCGCCGCCGCCCGCAATCGTGTCGGTGGTGCGGTCGGGAAGTGGCCGACGCGGGCATGGGCAGGCGCCGCCAGTACTGCCGACAGTCGTGTCGCCAACGCGCCTACGAGCAACGGGCTCAGGTGAAGGGGACGGCGCTGGCCCCAGATGCCGTGGTGCTGACCGCGGAGGAGGCAGCCGAGCTTTCGGACCGGGTTTATCAGGTCAGGTGTGCGGCAGAAGATGTCTCCACAGCGATCGACGAAGGCGCGAAGCCGACGGAATTGCGCGAACTGTGCGACGCTCTGATTCGCGCGGCCAGGGCGGCCGACGGCTGGCGATAGGGGCGGGGACCCCGCATGTGGCGCTTCGACCGGTTCGTGCTCGACACGCAGCGCTACGAACTGCGTGAGGGCGACCAGGTGATCCGCGTCGAGCCGCAGGTGTTCGACGTGCTCGCACAGCTGGTCGGCAACCACGAGCGCTGCGTCACCAAGGAGGAATTGTTCGACGCCGTCTGGGGTGGACGTTTCGTCGGTGAGGCGGCACTGACCAGCCGGATCAAGGCGGCCAGGCGCGCCCTCGGCGACGACGGCGAATCGCAGCGCTTCATCAGGACGGTGCGGGGGCGCGGGTATCAATTCGTCGGAGACGTCGTCGGAGCCGGAGGGCCGGCGACATCGAATCGCGGAGCCGGAGGGCCGGCGACATCGAATCGCGGAGTCGGAGGGCCGGCGGCGCTGCCCGTCGAACAACCGCCGGAGGAATTGCCGTCGCCTCGGCAACACATCGCGTTCTGCCGCGCGGTCGACGGGGTGCGGCTGGCCTACGCGGTTGCGGGGGAAGGGCCCCCGCTGGTGCGCGCCGCCAACTGGATGACCCATCTCGGCTACGACATCGAGAGCCCGGTATGGCGGCACTGGGTGCGCGATCTGTCCCAGCGGCACACCTTCATCCGATACGACGAGCGCGGCTGCGGCCTATCCGATTGGAGCGCAACGGATTTCAGCTTCAGCGACTGGGTGAGTGATCTGGAGTCCGTCGTTGAAGCCCTTGGCCTGGAACGCTTTCCGCTGCTGGGCGTGTCGCAGGGCGGCGCTGTCGCCGTCGCGTACGCCGCCAGGCACCCCGACCGGGTCAGCAAATTGGTGCTGTGCAGCTCCTACGCGCGCGGCCGCGGCGCCCGCGCCGTCAACGAGGACGAGAAAAGGGCAGCTGCATTGGATCTCGACCTCGCCCGCGTGGGGTGGGGCCGCGACGACCCGGCGTTCCGGCAGGTATTCGCGGCGCAGTTCCAGCCCGACGGTACCCGCGCGGACTGGGCCGCCTTCGATCAACTACAGAGGCGCACCACCTCGCCGGAGAACGCGGTGCGGTTTCTCGAGGAGTTCGGGCGCATCGATGTGTCCGACGACGCTCTCCAGGTGTCGTGCCCCACGCTGATCCTGCATTCGCGCGACGACCACCGCCAGCCGCTGCGCGCGGCAGAGGAGCTGGCCGCTCTGATACCCGATTCCCGGCTGGTGGCGCTGAACAGCAACAACCATCTGTTGACGGCAGCCGAACCCGCATGGCGGGTATTCCTCGACGAGGTGGAAAGCTTCCTTGCGGAGTGAGCCGATCAGGGTCCACATTCGTCCCTCGATCTCCACGCAATCTCCATACATTCTTCATGTGCGGCAGCCGCGGGCCATTCATCCTGGTCACATGACGAAACACATCCGCATCCTGCTCCTAAGTGTCATCGCGCTCCTTGCGCTGGGCACCTTGCCCGCATGCTCGAGCGGCACAAAGGAAGCGACGGAGTCCGCGGCACCCTCCGGCACTTCGGCCGGTCCCGCTCCCGCTACCGCCGCGCCGTTCCCGCAGTCGGCGAAGTACATCGCCGACACCAAGTCGGCCGACGGCAAGCCGATGGTCATCGGCATCGCGGTAGACGGTGCCAAGATCGCCGCGTACGCCTGCAACGGCACCGACGACGAAGCCTGGTTCTTCGGCGACCAGAAGGACGGCAAGATCGCCCTCACGTCGCGCTTCAAGGACACACTGGCGGCCGAGTTCAACGGCAAGGACGTGGTCGGGGACCTGACGATGAACGGCGTCGCCTTCACGTTCAGCGCGCCTTCCGTTCCTGCGCCCGCGGGCATGTACACCGCCGCGTTCGAGGGCGTGCGCGCCTCGTGGGTGGTTCGGCCCGACGGCAGCGCGACCGGCGTGCAGTTCAACGGAGGTGTCAGCGGCCGCGACTTCGAGCAGGCCGAGCTGCAGCAGCTGAACGAACAGCAGTTCCGCAACAGCGTGCGCAACAAGCGTCAGCTGCAGCAGGCCCAACAGCTCACCCTGCTGGCGAACAAGTCGGCGAGGTCGACCATCAACGGCCATGAGGTGACGCCGGTGATCGTCGACGGCAACTTCCGCCTGTGATCGAGATCATAACGACGTAACCGCTCATCCCAACGGCCCTGTCGGACTGCATCTTTCGCGCATTTCCGGCAGGGCTCCCGGTTTCCTTCAGCACGAGTACAAACCTTCACCGGTGCTCGAACCCCGCGTAGCTTCGAACCACCGTGACGACACTGACCCAACTCACCGCCGCTGCGACGCCTGCGCGGCGCAGCGATCGCAAGTGGACCGTCATCCGGTGGGCTTCTCCGGTGGTCCTGCTCGCCCTGTGGCAATTGGGCAGTGCGCTCGGCGTCATCTCGCAGGACGTGCTGCCTGCTCCGTCGCTGATTCTCGAGGCCGGCGTCGAAGTCGTGGACAACGGGCAACTCGGGGATGCATTGCGGGTCTCCGGAATCCGGGTGATCGAGGGCCTGCTGCTCGGCGGCGTCGTCGGGGTCACCCTCGGCACAGCGGTCGGGCTCTCCCGGTGGTTCGAGGCGATCGCCGACCCGCCGATGCAAATGGTGCGTGCGTTGCCGCACCTCGGCCTCATCCCGCTGTTCATCCTGTGGTTCGGCATCGGGGAGCTACCGAAGGTCCTCCTCGTCGCTCTTGGCGTCAGCTTCCCGCTCTACCTGAACACGTTCTCGGCGATCCGCCAGGTCGACCCCAAGCTCTTCGAAACGGCTCAGGTGCTTGGCTTCTCGTTCTGGCAGCGGTTCGCCATCATCATCGTGCCCAGCGCCGCGCCCCAGGTGTTGGTCGGCCTGCGCCAGTCGCTGGCGATCGCATGGTTGACGTTGATCGTCGCCGAGCAGATCAACGCCGACAAGGGCATCGGGTTCATGATCAACAACGCGCGTGACTTTCTGCGCATCGACATCATCATCTTCGGCCTGACCGTGTACGCACTGCTCGGAATTGGCACCGACGCCATCGTCCGCGCGCTGGAACGACGAGCGTTGAGGTATCGCACATGACCCTTCTCACCGAACCACAGCTCGCGCTGGCAGGCGAGTTACGCGGCGTCAACAAGTTTTACGGCGACCGCCAGGTGCTCACCGATGTGTCCGTGAGGATCAACCGCGGCGAGATCGTCGCCCTGATCGGGCGCAGCGGATCGGGCAAGTCGACGATTCTGCGGGTGTTCGCCGGGCTGTCTGACGACCACATCGGCAAGCGCACGGTGACCGCCGCGCCCGCACTGGCATTTCAGGAACCACGGCTGTTCCCGTGGCGGGATGTGCGCACCAACGTGGTGTACGGCCTCAACCGCAGCAGGCTCAGTCGAGAGGAGGCACGGTCGCGCGCCGATCGGGCGCTGGCCGATGTCGGGCTCGCCGACCGCGCCGCCGTCTGGCCGTCGACCCTCTCAGGCGGTCAGGCGCAACGGGTCTCGCTGGCGCGGGCGTTGGTCGCCGAGCCCGAACTGTTGCTGCTGGACGAGCCGTTCGGCGCCCTGGACGCGCTGACGCGGCTGACGATGCGCGGACTTCTCCTCGACCTGTGGCGTCAGCACCGGTTCGGTGTGCTTTTGGTGACCCACGACGTCGACGAGGCGACCGCACTTGCGGACCGCGTACTCGTCCTCGACGACGGGAGGGTCGTCCACACGCTGACCATCGACGAACCACGCCCGCCTGCGGGACAGCTGACCGCCCAAACCGAGTACTACCGCGCCGAGCTGCTGAACAAGCTCGGCGTCCGAACCTGACGAATATCGCTGAAGAGAGGTACTTTTCATGTCCGAACCCCGGCGAGCTCCGGTATTACGCATTGCCGTCCTCGCTATTCTCGTCGGGCTCTTGGCCGGGTGCGTCTCGCGCCAGGAGAACTCCGGTGCCAAGGAAGCGCCCGCCACCGTCCCGCTGTCCGAGTTGTCCGGCCTGACATTGCAAGTCGGCGATCAGAAGGGCGGTACCGAGGCCCTGCTGCGCTCGGCCGGAGCTCTCGACGATCTGCCGTACAAGATCGCATTCTCGACGTTCACGTCGGGACCACCTCAGATCGAGGCCGCGACAGCGGGCAAGATCGACTTCGCGATCACCGGAAACACGCCGCCGATCTTTGGCGCCGCCTCCAACGCGAAGGTCAAGGTCGTCTCCGCATATGACGGAAGTGGCCGTGGCGACCGCGATGCGCTTGCCGCGCAGATCGGTCACCGCGCGAATCGGCGAATCCGTGTGTACGAGAATGCGGTCG
>LZSH01000387.1 GCA_001665255.1 Mycobacteriaceae bacterium 1482268.1
CTCTGACGGCGCCGGTGAGCGTCACGTTGGCCACTGCCGCACCTGCTGTCATTCGCACCTTGTACGGGCCGGCCTATGTCGACGCCGCGCCAGTATTGACCGCTTTGTCGATCTATGCATTGGTCTTCTCGGCGTCGTTCCATGCCGGTGATGTATTCAAGGCGATAGGCCGGCCATCGCTTCTGACCATCAATGCCGGGGCAAAACTGGCCGTCATGGTCGTTCCCCTCTGGTGGGCGGCGGGCCGCGGCATCGTCATGGTCTCACTGGTGCTGCTCGCAGTCGAGTTAGTCCCTTTCGTAGCGAACATGCTGGTTGTGCGGAAGGTAACTAGGCTCACCTCAGGCGACCTGGGTAGAGCGATACTGCGGCCGCTTCCGGCAGCGGCGTGCATGGCAGTGGTGATGCTCGGCGTCGCACGTGCCGCGGCTTCGTTTCCCGCTCCGGCGCTTCTGGCGCTCATGACGTTGACCGGCTTAACGGCGTATCTGTTTGTTCTGCGGCTGACCGCACGCGGGCTCGTCGACGCCGGGATCACCGCGATCCGCTCAATCCGTCAGGGCGATCACGACCAGCCGACGAGCGAGCCTTGGGTCGCCACGCTTTCAACCCCTTCTGAACGGAAAACTCCGATGGAGGGGACACTTTTCTCGCGGACTTGGTGTGTCGGCGGAATGCTAGGTGCGGTCGGCCTCTTGATTGGTCTGGCTGTGGCGTGCGTTCTCACCGGCCATTCACAGAGATTCACGGCTCAGGCGACATTGGCCGTGCTACCGCCGGCCGATCTTCCAGTTGATCGGGCGGCTAGCTACTGGGAGATCGTCAACTATGGCCAAGCTGCCCGGTCGGCCGCGATCGTGCTCGGCGACAAGCGCGGACTGCGCGCGGCAGCAGACGCTGCCGGCGTACCCCAGTCAGAACTCGGGCTCTCCGCCGGTGCTGTTCCCGATACGACGTTGATTGATGTCACCATGGAGGCGAACTCACCCAGGGCCGCGGAATCGGCACTCAGTTCCGTTATCCACGACGCCGCCGGCTCCTCCGCTTCAGTATCGGCTCCATTTCGGCTGGATACAGTCTCCTCGCCGGAAGGCACTGCCCGGTCGATGACACCTAGCCGTGTCCAGACATTTGGCACCGCCGGAATCTCTGGATTGCTGCTTGGTGCTGGCGCGGGACTCTTGATCAGCTGGCTCGCGCAAAGGCGATTGGCGACAGGCAAAGGGGCGACTACGCCGAGCCGCCGGCGACCGAAACACCGTTGAGAAAACCGCTTTTCGGGTCAGCTTCCCGATGGTGCCGTCACGGTCGGCGCCGCAGACCCGATAACGCTCGGCCGACCAGGATTTGTGATGAGGTACCTGCGATACCAATCGCCGATTTGCGGGCATTTGCGCCGCAGCTGCCGCCCGAGGTGGTCCAGTCCGGACTGTATGCAGCAGGCTGCGTCCTACTGAACGGCGGCATTCATCGGTCGCGATTTTCCGACTATCGCCAATACGCGAGCTCCGCCTTCCAAGATCGCGTCGCCTATCGTCGAAATCTCATGCCGTCTTTGTTGGCCGGGCGCGTTCGTCACGTTGTTACCATTACGCATTCAAGATTCTGGAGCAGAATCAAGCGGCCGCGAAGGAACCGATGACTGTCGCAGAGGGAGACAAGGACTCGGCGCCGTTGTCAAGCCGTGGTAACAGGCCCCCTCGTCCTACCTTCGTTCAGGCGCTCGATCGCCGGATTCGGCGATGGATCCCATCGATGGTGCTGCTTTCGCGAAGCCGGATCTTTCGTTTCCTGTCCTGGCTGCCCGACCGTCTCGCGCGGGCGGTCCTCGGTATTTTCACCGGCCAGCCGCTCCCCCCTTTACCCCTCATCGTTCGGACCGGCGTAGGCAATTCGATCTTTTTTCCGCAATACAGATACCTGACGTCATCGACTTCCCTTTGGATGTACTTCTTCGCGAAACGTTATGCAGACCTCACTTCGACCATCGTGGACATCGGCTCCGGAACGGGGCGGAGCGCAGTCGGCCTTCGCGACTTGGACTACTGGGGTGAAGGCTTTCGCGGACACTACTTGGGCTTCGACGTCGATCCCGAGCAGGTCGAATGGTGCCGGGCTCATTTCCCGCCCGATAAGTTCTCCTTCAAGCTGGTAGATATGGCCAGCGACTTGTACAACGCGACGGGTTCGGCTTCGCGACCGCGTTTGGACTGTGCGAACAGCTGTGCGGACCTGGTTTTCTCTCAATCGCTGTTCACACATTTGCTCGAGAAGGATTTACGCCACTACCTGGCGGAGGGGCAACGCATGTTGAAGCCCGGCGGTTGGATGCTCATGACCTTCTTCTGTCTAGATGATCTCGCGCGCCTGGGGTTGATCGGGGGCCGCTGGACTTTTAGTCATACTGTGGGCCCCGCACGGGTGGAGAACCCGCGTTATCCCGAGGCCGCAGTTGCCTACACGAGGTCGTGGATGATCGAAGCCGCGGAAGCGGCCGGGTTCGCCGAAGCGGATGTAATCCTGCCGAATTTCCAGAGCACCATCGCCTGCCGGAAGGGCGTTGACTAGTTCGATAAACCAAAGACCGCATCAATCGGCACCAGTTGCGTTGTAACAGTCTGCGCCATTGCATTGACCCTCGTGGGGTGTGAGACATGGCCGCCGGTCAAACGCGAGCACTCCTGCGACGGCGACCGCCACGAGCAATTGGATTCCCACGAACTGGGGCAGCGTCTTCGGGCCGATCGCGGTGTACTCATGATGCAATGACGCTGCCGCCAGTAAGGCGACTATCAGCACCACGCGGGATGGCCCCGGTGAGCGACGACATGTCTGACTCAACAAGCCGGCCACCGCGCAAACTAGAGGTAGGAGTGCCAGCGCGGCTTGGCGTTGCTCATTGTGCGCAGCGCCGGGAAAGCGCGGATCAGTCAGGGCCGGTTGCACGACAATTGCTAGCGCAATCAGAAGGCTTCCCCAACATGGGGCAGCCACTCGGCGCCATCCGACGAGCGCGACGAGTGTTGTGAACACCGCCAACGGCACAGCGAGGGGTATTGCAGTTCGCGCGAAATGCGCAGCGAGTTCAAAAATGGCGTTTGGGAGGTCGGCGACGAGGTTGAATATGGAGTTATGAAACGCCGTCGGCTCGAAGTACGTTGAGAAGCGCGCCGACCAGAGTTTGAAGCCAACGTAAATGACGAAAGTCGCCGTGAGCGAGAAGAAAGCCGTGAGCCACGCCGTACGCCTTTGAATGGCCTGTCGCCACGCCGGGTCAATCAGGACCCAAGCGGCAGCAACAGGTGCAACTAGAATTGCCGTCTGACGGCCTAGTACTGCGACGATGAGTCCTGCAATCACGCAAAGTGTTGCCTGGCGTGTGAGCCCCACCAAGCAGATCCCAATTCCGATGATAAACAGGATTGCCTCGAGCAGCCCCGCCTGAAGAATATATGGACGCAGGCTATACGGATTGAATACGAAGAGCGCAGCGCAAAGCGCAAACCCACCTACATCCAGACCAGAAAACAGCGCAAATATGACGAGAAAAAGCACAAACACCAATGCTGCCCAGACCAGATCGTAGGCGCGGTCTAGCGAAAGCCCAGTGAGATTGGAGAGAAGGCCGACGACGTAGTGGATCGCGAACCGTCCGGCGTAAGCCGAACTGACCGGCTGGGTCGGCAAATTCGGTGCCGCAGCCGCAATCTGCCGGTACTCCAACGCATCGCCCGTGGGCCTCTGGGAGAATCCGGCGGTGGTGGCAAACACGGCCAAGTAGCACGCGGCCAGCACCCACCACCTGGGGTTTGCCGCCATGCGCCTGATCAGAGTGCGCACCTTTTCGGCAGTGTCGGCCGTCATCCGAATCACCGATTTTGTCTACGATCCCCGAGTGGCATTGAAGGCGAGGCCATTACGGAACATCCGTGCCACCTCGTCCCAAGACGCCACCTGCCGAAGGATTGCGGCTCCGACATCACCCATCTGCCGCGCCAATTCCGGATCGCTGAGTAAGTGCACAAGTGCTGCAGCCAACCCATCAGAATCGCCCGGCTCAACAAGTGTTCCGGAAACGTTGTCGATCACGATTGACGGAATGTCGCCTACGCGTGTTGCGACGACCGGACGGCGCATCGTGAACGCCAGATGAGCAACGCCTGACTGACTGGCTCTGATGTAGGGCAGCACAACGCATCGGGCGCGCGCAAAGTAGGAGGGCACCTCGGCAAACGGAACGTAACCGATGTGAAGGCCGGTCCCCTCAAGATGCGAAATTCTGGTGCGGAGAGCCCGTTCGTCGATGTCGGCACCGAGTGCGCCGACAATCAGGAGCTCGGCGTCGGGCACCTGAAGCCGTACCTTGGGCCACGCATCGCACAGCGTGGCGATGCCCTTGTATTTGGTGATTGTGCCGAACGACAGTGCAACCGGTTCGGCGTCGTTGGCGGCGGGGATGGCGGCCGACGCATAGATCGACTCGTCACCGTGTGGGATTACATGTACCGGTGCCGTGATGGGCCACGTCTCGACCAGTACTCTCTTGGCGGACTCACCAAGCACAAACACCACATCCAGGTCGGCGTACGCCCCTGCGAGTGCCCGGTCAGTGATATTCGATTTCTTGTAGAGATCCTCGTGTCCCGGCTGCTCCACCAACGGCCGTGGCTCATGAGCCACTAACGCCAGCACCGCGCCGGGCATCACCTTGCGCACCACGCGGACGCCCCAACCGTCGATCGGAAACCGGAAGGCTGACCAGACAATGACATGGGGCCTGCTGTGTCGAAGGTAGATCAGCAGAACCAGCCACGCCGTCGTATGCTGCCCGGCTCGGACGAGGCGGCGCAGCCCTCGCCACCACGCTGGCGCGCTGGCCCCGGCGGTCGGATGCCAGGTGGGCAGAATGGCTTGCACTCGGCAACCAGGCTCCCTCGAAGGCAACTCGGGCGAGGGCCCGGTCACTAACTCCACCTCGTCGCCTGCCCGGGACAACGCCTCCCCGAGCTGGAGGGAGAACTGAAACAGACCACCCGACGGGGGGAACTGTACGAGTGCGATGCGCCGTGGCCCCACGACATCGGCACTGAGGCGGCTTTTCATACCAGAGTCGCAGGCCGCTCTATGGTGCGCGCCGATTCATGCCGCCGCGTGTAACCAGTCGGCAATTGGTTCGCCTCGGGATCCGGTGCGGACAAATACATGCCGCAGTTTACTTCGATCGCGCTCTTATTTGCAGGCGCGGCAAGCGGAAAGTGGCCCTCTGCTGTGCGTCGCGTGTGAAGCAACTTGGCGAATCGCTTGGGGCTTCATCCGTTTCGAAGGTCCGCATTCAGATCCCGAGTCAGCGTACGAGCGTCAGCCGCACCACCAGCTCCGCCTGAACGACACAAAACGCCAC
>LZSH01000388.1 GCA_001665255.1 Mycobacteriaceae bacterium 1482268.1
CCGCCGCCCACCTTCTTCAACCACAAGTTGACGCCGGGACGGGTGTTCGCCAGCGCCGCAGTGCAGTTCGCCGACGTCAAAGCGACCAGCAGGGCGCTCGACGCGACCATCAACGACGTGGTGCTGACCACGGTCGCGGGCGCGCTACGGCGACTGCTTCTGCTCTACGGCGACCGCCCCGATCAGCCGCTTATTGCGTCAGTGCCGGCGTCGACCGACACATCGTCGGACCGGATCACCGGCAACGCATTGGCCACGATGCTGGTTTCGCTGCCCGTCCAGGTGGCTGATCCTGTGCAGCGGCTGCACCTGATCCGGACATCGACACGCATCGCCAAGGAAGATCACCAATTGCTCGGGCCGACGCTCGTCGGTCAGTGGCTGGAGTTTGTGCCGCCGAGGCTGACCCGGTTTGTGTTCGGGTGGATGTCGCGGCGGGCAGCGCCCAACCGACTGTTCAACCTGGTCGTTTCCAACGTGCCAGGGCCACGCGAATACGGACGCGTCGCGGGAGCTGTCGTGGCCGAGTTCTATTCGGTTGGGCCGATCGCCGCGGGGGCCGCCCTGAACATCACCGTGTGGAGCTACGTCGACCAGCTGAGCGTGTCGGTTCTCGCCGACGACAGCACCCTGCGCGACCCCCACGACGTGACCGACGCATTCGTCGCCGCTTTCACCGAACTGCGGGAAGCCGCGGGCACATCGACGCCGGCATGAGCGACTAAGTGTTGGGCCAGTTCTGTGCCAACTGCGTGAGACGGACGCTGTTGCCGGAGGGATCGCGGAAACCCGAGTCGATGCCGTAGGGCATTTGATTCGGCGGCTCATTGAACTCCACGCCGCGTGCCGTCATCTCCCGATACGACTTGTCGATGTCGTCGGTCACCAGAAAGACGGTGCCCGCGAACCCTTTTGCCGTCAGGTCCAGCACCTGTTTGCGGGTGGGCTCGTCCATCACCGGCTCACCCGGCACCGCCATCAGTACCAGGTTGACGTCATCCTGGCCGGGCGGGCCGACCGTCAGCCAGCGGAAGTCGCCCATCTCGGGAAGCGATACATCCTCGCGC
>LZSH01000389.1 GCA_001665255.1 Mycobacteriaceae bacterium 1482268.1
GATCGGCACGCTCGTGTTCGGCTTGATCTCGCTTGCCGAAAGCGTCTTCGAAGGGCCGCCAATGGCACTGCCGGGAAGCGGCGTCACGGTCAAGCGTTCGACGCTCGTCATCGGAGACCAGGAGGTGCCCGCCGACTGGTATTTCCCGGAAGGTTCCCTCGATGAGAACGGCACACCGCCCGAGCACGTCATCTACCTGCAGCACGGCTTCCTCGCCCGAGGCGTGTTCTACGACTACACCGCCTCCTACCTGGCTCAACAGACCAACAGCGTCGTGGTGGCGCCGACGCTGACGTCGAACATCTTCGCCACCGACGGCATGTGGCTCGGCGGCACGCAGATGCATCAAGCCGTCGCCGACCTGTTCACCGACGCCACCAATGACGAGCTGCTCAACAGCGCGCAAGCGGCCGGCTACACCCGCGACGAGCTCCCACATGACGTCGTTCTCGTCGGGCATTCACTTGGCGGCGGCCTGGTCATCGACACCGCCCGATACATCTCCGCGAACGAGGGTGGTTCCGCGCCCTACCACCTCGCCGGCGTGCTCATGCTCGACGGTGTCTCGTTCACCGACCCGGTGCCGATCCTGCAGGACATCCCCGACAGCGTTCCGGTCTACAACCTGTCGGCTACGCCCTACATGTGGAACCTGTTCGGCACCATGGACGCCGCGCTGGCGCAGGTCCGGCCCGACGACTTCCACGGCGCGCAGCTGCTCGGCGGCCTGCATTCCGACTCGATGATCGGCGGCAATCCGCTGGTCCAGTTCGGCGCCTACCTGCTCACCGGCTTCTCGCTGCCCACCAATGTGGCCGGCTCGCAGATCCTGGCCGCCACCTGGATCAACGACATGTTCGACTGCCAGAACGACGCCGACTGCAAGACACCCGGCTTCTACGGTCAGCCCGGCGACACGCTGACGATCCCGACGCCCGTCGGGCCGGCCTTCGCACTGGTTCAACCGCAGCCGGGAGTCATCGACACGGTGGCCCGTCAGCTGACGGCGGTCTTCATCGGACTGCTCGCCAACATCAACTTCGCCACCGATGTCCCGGCCGGTCAGGAAACCCTCGTCGCCGCATAAAAACTCCACACGCAACACCGCGTTATCTCTTGACGGAAGGGCCTCGACGGGCCAGTCTGTTGGGCAGCATGTGTAACGGGTCGAGGACGCCAGCCAGCGCCCGGGTTGATTCTGCATGCCGCGGTTGAGGAATACGCCGTCCTGCGCTATTGTTGGACGTTGCGCTGGCTGCCTCCTGCCCATCTACCGCCTCTGACACCGTGGTCCTAGGCTGAGCCCCGTTCCGGCTCAGTGATCTAGTTGCGTGCCCGTCGTCCGGGGCCGTTGTGATTGGGAGAACGCCAGCCGAACCGACGCAGAGTTCGCGGCGTAGGGACGGTACAGGCCTTCCCGATAGTCGCATGAGGTGCTGGAAGGATGCATCTTGGCAGTCTCCCGCCAGAGCAAGTCCGCTACTACAACTTCTAGCTCCGTACCCGGAGCACCTAACCGAATTTCATTCGCCAAGCTCCGCGAGCCTCTCGAGGTTCCGGGGCTTCTCGAGGTCCAGACGCAGTCCTTCGAATGGCTGGTCGGCTCCGACCGCTGGCGTGAGGTCGCCACCGCCCGCGGTGACGTCAACCCCGTCGGCGGCCTGGAGGAAGTGCTCTCCGAGCTGTCCCCGATCGAGGACTTCTCCGGCTCGATGTCGCTGTCGTTCTCCGATCCGCGCTTCGACGAGGTCAAGGCACCGGTCGACGAGTGCAAAGACAAGGACATGACGTACGCGGCCCCGCTGTTCGTCACGGCCGAGTTCATCAACAACAACACCGGCGAGATCAAGAGCCAGACGGTGTTCATGGGTGACTTCCCGATGATGACGGAGAAGGGCACCTTCATCATCAACGGCACCGAGCGTGTCGTCGTCAGCCAGCTGGTCCGTTCGCCGGGCGTCTACTTCGACGAGACCCGCGACAAGACCACCGACAAGACGCTGCACAGCGTCAAGGTGATTCCGGGCCGCGGTGCATGGCTGGAGTTCGACGTCGACAAGCGCGACACCGTCGGCGTGCGCATCGACCGCAAGCGTCGCCAGCCGGTCACCGTGCTGCTGAAGGCGCTCGGCTGGTCGGCCGAGCAGATCACGGAGCGCTTCGGCTTCTCCGAGATCATGATGTCGACGCTGGAGAAGGACAACACCGCAGGCACCGACGAGGCGCTGCTGGACATCTACCGCAAGCTGCGTCCGGGCGAGCCGCCGACCAAGGAGTCCGCGCAGACCCTGCTGGAGAACCTGTTCTTCAAGGAGAAGCGCTACGACCTCGCTCGCGTCGGCCGCTACAAGGTCAACAAGAAGCTCGGCCTCAACGCCGGCCAGCCGATCACGAGCTCGACGCTGACCGAAGAGGACGTCGTCGCGACCATCGAGTACCTGGTGCGGCTGCACGAGGGCCAGACCACGATGACCGCCCCGGGCGGCGTCGAGGTCCCGGTCGAGGTGGACGACATCGACCACTTCGGCAACCGTCGTCTGCGTACCGTCGGCGAGCTGATCCAGAACCAGATCCGGGTCGGCCTGTCGCGCATGGAGCGCGTCGTCCGCGAGCGGATGACCACCCAGGACGTCGAGGCGATCACGCCACAGACCCTGATCAACATCCGTCCCGTCGTGGCGGCGATCAAGGAGTTCTTCGGCACGTCGCAGCTGAGCCAGTTCATGGACCAGAACAATCCGCTGTCTGGTCTGACCCACAAGCGTCGCCTGTCGGCGCTGGGCCCCGGCGGTCTGTCTCGCGAGCGCGCAGGCCTCGAGGTCCGCGACGTGCACTCCAGCCACTACGGCCGCATGTGCCCGATCGAGACCCCTGAGGGCCCCAACATCGGTCTGATCGGCTCGCTGTCGGTGTACGCGCGGGTGAACCCGTTCGGCTTCATCGAGACGCCGTACCGCAAGGTGAACAACGGAGTGGTCTCCGATGACATCGAGTACCTCACCGCCGACGAGGAGGACCGCCACGTCGTGGCGCAGGCCAACTCGCCGATCGACGACAAGGGCCGCTTCACCGAGGAGCGCGTCCTGGTTCGTCGTAAAGGCGGCGAGGTCGAGTTCGTGTCGGCGACCGAGGTCGACTACATGGACGTCTCGCCGCGCCAGATGGTGTCGGTGGCCACGGCCATGATCCCCTTCCTTGAGCACGACGACGCCAACCGCGCCCTGATGGGTGCCAACATGCAGCGCCAGGCGGTTCCGCTGGTGCGCAGCGAGGCACCGCTGGTGGGCACCGGTATGGAGCTGCGCGCCGCGATCGACGCCGGCGACGTCGTCGTCGCCGACAAGGCGGGTGTGATCGAGGAGGTCTCGGCCGACTACATCACCGTGATGGCCGACGACGGCACCCGGCACACCTACCGGATGCGCAAGTTCGCCCGCTCGAATCACGGCACCTGCGCCAACCAGCGGCCGATCGTCGACCAGGGCGACCGGGTCGAGGCCGGCCAGGTCATCGCCGACGGCCCCTGCACCGAGCAGGGCGAGATGGCGTTGGGCAAGAACCTGCTCGTGGCGATCATGCCGTGGGAGGGCCACAACTACGAGGACGCGATCATCCTCTCCAACCGCCTGGTGGAAGAGGACGTGCTCACATCGATCCACATCGAGGAACACGAGATCGACGCCCGCGACACCAAGCTGGGCGCCGAGGAGATCACCCGGGACATCCCGAACGTCTCCGATGAGGTGCTGGCCGACCTCGACGAGCGCGGCATCGTCCGCATCGGCGCCGAGGTCCGCGACGGCGACATCCTGGTCGGAAAGGTCACCCCGAAGGGCGAGACCGAGCTGACCCCGGAGGAGCGGCTGCTTCGCGCGATCTTCGGTGAGAAGGCGCGCGAGGTCCGCGACACGTCGCTGAAGGTGCCGCACGGCGAATCCGGCAAGGTCATCGGCATCCGGGTGTTCTCTCGCGAGGACGACGACGAGCTGCCCGCCGGCGTCAACGAGCTGGTCCGCGTCTACGTGGCCCAGAAGCGCAAGATCTCCGACGGCGACAAGCTCGCCGGGCGCCACGGCAACAAGGGCGTCATCGGCAAGATCCTTGCGGTCGAGGACATGCCGTTCCTGCCGGACGGCACGCCGGTCGACATCATCCTCAACACCCACGGTGTGCCGCGACGGATGAACATCGGCCAGATCCTGGAGACTCACCTGGGGTGGGTGGCCAAGGCCGGTTGGAAGGTCGATGGATCTCCGGACTGGGCGGCCAACCTGCCGCAGGAGCTGTTGGAGGCCGAGCCCGACAGCATCGTGTCGACGCCGGTGTTCGACGGCGCTCGCGAGGCGGAGCTGCAGGGGCTGTTGTCCTCGACGCTGCCGAACCGCGACGGCGACACGCTCGTCGACGAGGACGGCAAGGCGCAGCTGTTCGACGGGCGCAGTGGCGAACCGTTCCCATACCCGGTGACGGTCGGATACATGTACATCCTCAAGCTGCACCACCTGGTGGACGACAAGATCCACGCCCGCTCCACCGGCCCGTACTCGATGATCACCCAGCAGCCGCTGGGCGGTAAGGCGCAGTTCGGTGGCCAGCGGTTCGGTGAGATGGAGTGCTGGGCCATGCAGGCCTACGGCGCGGCATACACACTGCAGGAGCTGTTGACCATCAAGTCCGACGACACCGTCGGCCGGGTCAAGGTGTACGAGGCGATCGTCAAGGGCGAGAACATCCCCGAGCCGGGCATCCCCGAGTCGTTCAAGGTGCTGCTCAAAGAGCTGCAGTCGTTGTGCCTCAACGTCGAGGTGCTGTCTAGCGACGGCGCCGCGATCGAGATGCGTGACAGCGACGACGAGGACCTTGAGCGCGCCGCGGCGAATCTGGGAATCAACTTGTCCCGCAACGAATCTGCCTCAGTGGAAGATCTCGCTTGATCTCTCGGTGAAACTTGTCCTCTCTTGAAATTTTCTAGTCCCGAAAGGGGAAAGGGAGTTACGTGTTAGACGTCAACTTCTTCGATGAGCTCCGCATCGGTCTCGCCACCGCTGACGACATCCGTCAGTGGAGCTACGGCGAGGTCAAGAAGCCGGAGACCATCAACTACCGCACATTGAAGCCCGAGAAGGACGGCCTGTTCTGCGAGAAGATCTTCGGACCGACTCGCGACTGGGAGTGCTACTGCGGCAAGTACAAGCGCGTCCGCTTCAAGGGCATCATCTGTGAGCGCTGCGGCGTCGAGGTGACCCGCGCCAAGGTGCGTCGCGAGCGGATGGGCCACATCGAGCTGGCCGCGCCGGTCACCCACATCTGGTACTTCAAGGGCGTGCCGTCGCGTCTGGGCTACCTGCTCGACCTGGCACCGAAGGACCTCGAGAAGATCATCTACTTCGCGGCCTACGTCATCACCGGCGTGGACGAGGAGATGCGGCACAACGAGCTGTCCACGCTCGAGGCCGAGATGGTCGTCGAGAAGAAAGCCGTTGAGGATCAGCGCGACGCCGACCTCGAGGCGCGTGCGCAGAAGCTCGAGGCCGACCTCAAGGAGCTCGAGGAGGAAGGCGCCAAGTCCGACGTCCGGCGCAAGGTCCGCGACGGCGGCGAGCGCGAGATGCGTCAGCTCCGCGACCGTGCCCAGCGTGAGCTGGACCGGCTCGACGAGATCTGGACGACCTTCACCAAGTTGGCTCCCAAGCAGCTGATCGTCGACGAGGTGCTCTACCGCGAGCTCGTCGACCGCTACGGCGAGTACTTCGAGGGCGCCATGGGCGCGGAGTCGATCAAGAAGCTCATCGAGAACTTCGACATCGACGCCGAGGCCGAGTCGCTGCGCGACGTCATCCGGAACGGCAAGGGCCAGAAGAAGCTTCGTGCCCTCAAGCGCCTGAAGGTTGTCGCCGCATTCCAGCAGTCGGGCAACTCGCCGATGGGCATGGTGCTCGACGCGGTGCCGGTGATCCCACCGGAACTGCGCCCGATGGTGCAGCTCGACGGTGGCCGGTTCGCGACCTCCGACCTCAATGACCTCTACCGCCGCGTGATCAACCGCAACAACCGGTTGAAGCGACTCATCGATCTGGGCGCGCCCGAGATCATCGTCAACAACGAGAAGCGCATGCTTCAGGAGTCGGTGGACGCGCTGTTCGACAACGGCCGTCGCGGCCGTCCGGTCACCGGACCGGGCAACCGTCCGTTGAAGTCTTTGAGCGACCTGCTCAAGGGCAAGCAGGGCCGGTTCCGTCAGAACCTGCTCGGTAAGCGCGTCGATTACTCGGGCCGTTCGGTCATCGTGGTCGGTCCGCAGCTCAAGCTGCACCAGTGCGGTCTGCCGAAGCTGATGGCACTGGAGCTGTTCAAGCCGTTCGTGATGAAGCGTCTGGTCGACCTGAACCATGCGCAGAACATCAAGAGCGCCAAGCGAATGGTGGAGCGTCAGCGGCCGCAGGTGTGGGACGTCCTCGAAGAGGTCATCGGCGAGCACCCGGTGCTGCTGAACCGCGCACCGACGCTGCACCGGCTGGGCATCCAGGCTTTCGAGCCGCAACTGGTCGAGGGCAAGGCTATTCAGCTGCACCCGCTGGTGTGTGAGGCCTTCAACGCCGACTTCGACGGTGACCAGATGGCGGTGCACTTGCCGCTGAGCGCCGAGGCGCAGGCCGAGGCACGCATCCTGATGCTGTCTTCGAACAACATCCTGTCGCCCGCGTCGGGCCGCCCGCTGGCCATGCCGCGTCTGGACATGGTGACCGGGCTGTTCTACCTGACCACCGAAGTTCCGGGGGACAAGGGCGAATACCAGCCGGCCGCCAAGGATCAGCCGGAGACGGGTGTCTTCGCGTCGCCCGCCGAGGCGATCATGGCGCTCGACCGCGGTGCGCTGTCGGTGCGGGCCAAGATCAAGGTGCGGTTGACGCAGCTGCGTCCGCCTGCCGAGGTGGAGGCCGAGCTGTTCGGCGACGCCGGCTGGACGCCCGGTGATGCGTGGACGGCCGAAACCACTTTGGGCCGTGTGCTGTTCAACGAGCTGCTGCCGACCAAGTACCCGTTCATCAACCAGCAGATGCACAAGAAGGTTCAGGCGTCGATCATCAATGACCTGGCCGAGCGCTATCCGATGATCGTGGTCGCGCAGACGGTGGACAAGCTCAAGGACGCCGGTTTCTACTGGGCCACCCGCAGCGGTGTCACCGTGTCGATGGCCGACGTGCTGGTGCCGCCGAACAAGCAGGAGATCCTCGACCGCTACGAGAAGGAAGCCGACGGGATCGAAAAGAAGTACCAGCGCGGTGCTTTGAACCACGACGAGCGCAACGGCGAGCTGGTCAAGATCTGGCAGCAGGCGACCGAAGAGGTCGGCGAGGCTCTGCGGGAGCACTACCCGCAGGACAACCCGATCATCACGATCGTCGACTCGGGCGCGACGGGTAACTTCACCCAGACGCGCACGCTGGCCGGCATGAAGGGTCTGGTGACCAACCCGAAGGGTGAGTTCATCCCGCGGCCCATCAAGTCGTCGTTCCGCGAGGGCCTGACGGTGTTGGAGTACTTCATCAACACCCACGGCGCCCGAAAGGGTCTGGCGGACACCGCTCTTCGTACCGCCGACTCGGGTTACCTGACCCGTCGTCTGGTGGACGTGAGCCAGGACGTCATCGTCCGCGAGGCTGACTGCGAGACCGAGCGTGGCATCACCGTCACGCTGGCCGAGCTGACCGGCGATGGTTCGCACATCCGCGATCCGCACATCGAGACGTCGGCGTACGCGCGGACGTTGGCCGCCGACGCCGTCGACGAGAAGGGCAACGTCATCGTCGAGCGGGGTCACGATCTCGGTGACCCGGCCATCGAGGCGCTGCTCGCGGCGGGCATCACCGAGGTCAAGGTTCGCTCGGTGCTGACCTGCACGACCGGTACCGGCGTGTGCGCGATGTGCTACGGCCGTTCGATGGCGACGGGCAAGCTGGTCGACATCGGCGAGGCCGTCGGTATCGTCGCCGCGCAATCCATCGGCGAGCCCGGCACGC
>LZSH01000390.1 GCA_001665255.1 Mycobacteriaceae bacterium 1482268.1
CGCCGTGGTGTTCGGACAGCACGGCCACGATCGCGCCCCGGGTCTCCGCCCACGCGCACATGTCAATTGCGGTGGCGTACAACTCGTTCGTCGGCGCGCCCCACGCGGGCGCGCGCATATCGAAGCGCATCGTGAACACCACGGCGGACTATAACTCAATTCTTATTGACCTTAATAGTGCTCACTGTTAATTTCGGAGCAAAAGTTAGGTCGTACCAGGCTCAGCCTGAGGAGGAACGACAATGGCAGAAGGTCAGCATCGGGTCGTGGTGTGGTCGACCGGCGGCATCGGTTCGATCGCCATCCGCGCCATTCATCAGCGTCCGGATCTCGACCTCGTCGGGGTATGGGTGCATTCCGAAGAGAAGGTCGGCAAGGACGCCGGTGAACTCGCCAACGGCGAGCCCATCGGTCTGGCCACAACGAACGACGCCGACGCGCTGATCGCGTTGAAGCCCGACTGCATCGTGTACGCGGCCAGCGGCCCCGAGCGCGATGCGCTGGCTATCCCGGACTAC
>LZSH01000391.1 GCA_001665255.1 Mycobacteriaceae bacterium 1482268.1
ACCCGGGTGCTGCTCGACCTGACCGCCGGCGTCGCGAAGGAGTCCAGCGCCGCGGCCGTCGACGACATGCGCGCCCACGGCATCGAGGTGACAGCCTCGGCTGCCTGACGCCCCGCACCTGGACGCCCAAACCAACACATGGGCGGGAAGTGCGAGTAAAAGCCGCCATTTTGTCGATCTCGGCGCCGGTGCGGCAGGCGATCACCCGCCCGTCGATCAAGATCGTTGACTTTGGTTGCAATGATTCCCCACTGGGCACCCCCGTATGGTCTCGTAGATCCCCATCAATCCCTGGAGTGTGTTCGTTGACCCAAGCTGCCACCCCGCAGGCCGATTCTCCGGAGATCTGGCCCGGTAAGGCCTACCCGTTGGGCGCCACGTTCGACGGGTCCGGCACCAACTTCGCGATGTTCAGCGAGGCCGCGGAAAAGGTCGAGCTGTGCCTGTTCGACGATGACGGTGCCGAGACCCGGGTGACGCTGCCGGAGGTCGACGGGTTCGTCTGGCACGGCTTCATCCCGAACATCCAGCCCGGGCAGCGGTACGGCTACCGGGTGCACGGCCCGTACGACCCGTCGGCCGGCCAACGGTGCAATCCCAACAAGCTGGTGCTGTGCCCGTACTCGAAGGCGATCGACGGCACCTTCGACTGGAACCAGTCGCTGTTCGGCTACAACTTCGGCGATCCCGACAGCCGCAACGACGACGACTCGGCGGCGAGCATGCCGAAGTCGGTGGTCATCAACCCCTACTTCGACTGGGGCGTGGACCGCCCGCCCGGCCACGAGTACGCCGATTCGGTGATCTACGAGGCGCACGTGAAGGGCCTGACCCAAACCCATCCCGACATTCCGGAGGCCATCCGCGGCACGTATGCCGCGATCGCGCACCCGGCGATGATCGAGCACCTGACCTCGCTCGGGGTGACTGCGATCGAACTCATGCCGGTGCATCACTTCGCCAACGACTCGACGCTGATCGACAAAGGCCTGTCCAACTACTGGGGCTACAACACCATCGGCTTCTTTGCTCCCGACCCCAAATACAGCAGCAACACCACGCCGGGCGGGCAGGTGCAGGAGTTCAAGGCGATGGTCCGCGCGCTGCACGAGGCCGACATCGAGGTGATCCTCGACGTCGTCTACAACCACACCGCAGAGGGCAACCACTTGGGGCCGACGCTGTCCATGCGAGGCATCGACAACGCTGCCTACTACCGGCTCGTCGACGACGACAAGCGCTACTACATGGACTACACGGGCACCGGGAACAGTCTCAACGTCGGGCATCCGCACTCGCTGCAGCTGATCATGGACTCCCTGCGCTACTGGGTCACCGAGATGCACGTCGACGGGTTCCGCTTCGATCTCGCCTCGACGCTGGCCCGTGAGTTCTACGACGTCGACAAGCTCGCGACGTTCTTCGAACTCGTGCAACAGGATCCGACGGTGAGCCAGGTGAAGCTGATCGCCGAGCCGTGGGATGTCGGGCCCGGCGGCTATCAGGTCGGTGGCTTCCCGCCGCAATGGACCGAGTGGAACGGCCAGTACCGCGACACCGTTCGCGACTACTGGCGCGGCGAACCGGCGACGCTCGACGAGTTCGCCTCCCGGCTCACCGGATCGGCCGACCTCTACGAACACACCGGGCGCAGGCCGGTCGCCTCGATCAACTTCGTCGTCGCCCACGATGGATTCACGCTGCGTGATCTGGTGTCCTACAACGAAAAACACAACGACGCCAACGGCGAGGACAACCAGGACGGGGAAAGCCACAACCGGTCGTGGAACTGCGGCGTCGAAGGCCCGACCGACGACGCCGAGATCAACGCTCTGCGTGCGCGCCAACAGCGCAACTTCCTGGCGACGCTGCTTCTGTCGCAGGGTGTTCCGATGATCGCCCATGGCGATGAACTCGGCCGTACCCAGCAGGGCAACAACAACGTCTACTGCCAGGACAACGAGCTGTCCTGGATCGACTGGGCGACAGCTGATGCGGGGCTCATCGAGTTCACCAAGTCGGTGTCCGCGCTGCGCGCAGCGCACCCGGTGTTCCGACGGCGACGCTTCTTCAGCGGGCGGCCCGTCCGGCAGCGCCCCGGCCCGAAACTTCCCGACATCGCGTGGCTCGCGCCCGACGGATCCGAAATGACCGACCAGGACTGGGAATCGGGCTTCGCGAAGTCACTCGGCGTGTATCTCAACGGTTTTGGAATCCCCGACCTCGACGTGCGCGGCCAACGCGTCACCGACGATTCGTTCGTGCTGTTCTTCAACGCCCATCACGAGCCGATCGATTTCACACTGCCGAAGAAGGAGTTCGGCCCGTCGTGGGTCCCGGTGATCTACACCGCCGACGACGTCAACGAGGAATCCAAGGCTTACGACGCCGCGGCGACGGTCACCGTGGACGCGCGCTCGGTGATGGTGCTGCAGGCGCACACCTGACGCGGCGCTTATTGCCCTATTCGACGACGTCGTAGAACGATTCGCCGTCCTCCGGCGTTCCATCGATCTGGCCCGCCTCGCGGCCACGCTGCTCGGGGTCGAGGCGATCCAGTACGTCGTCGGGCTGCGAGACGATCTCGGCGTTGGCGGGGTCGTCAGCGTCGCGAAGGTCGATGTCATCGGGCGTAACGTCGGGTTCCTCTTCCGCGAGGCGCTCGTCGAGCGTCTCGTCCTCACCCGCGTCGACCCACCGCTCGGGCGGATCCACCACCTCGTCGCCGTCGTTGTTGCGGATCTCGTCGGAGTCCAGGGCCTCTTCGGGCGTCAGGGGGTTGTCATCGGAGACGTCGCGTGCCATGCCCCCATGTTGCCCCGGCAGCAGAGGAGCTAAACCGCAGTCGCCGCGAAATCGTTGCTGGCGTCTCCAATTCCGACGAAGGGGAACTGAGCTGTCAACAGCCCCGTACGAGTGGCCACGATGGCCTCTTCACGCGCAGAAACACCAAGCGGCAGAACCTAATCAGGACGAGCCCAAATCGCGTCCCATACCACGCAGTATGGTACGGTTGACCAGCTGTAGCAGCCGTGGTCGTGTACTCGGCACCGAGGGGTGCCGCCGGCCGGGCGGGCTGGAAGTAGAAGCCGAAGAGCGGCGGTGACTACCGACGGCCACGGTTGCAACAGCACCCTTTCAGCCGGAAATTTCTGCCGGCGCTAAATTCACGTCTGTCAAGTTGCTGATAGCCGTAAGCTCTGCGTCCATGACCCCGGCCAGAGCCGCTGGACGCAGGCTCACGGTCGACGACTGGATCCAAGCCGGCTTCGCACTGCTCGCCGAGGGCGGCCCGAACTCGCTGCGCATCGGCACGCTGTGCCATCGGCTCGGGGTCACCAAGGGCAGCTTCTACTGGCATTTCGCCGACCTGCCTGCCTACCGGACCGCGCTGCTGGAGGCCTGGGGAAGCCTGAAGGACCAGGAGCGTCAACAGTTCGAGAACTCATCGGATGTCGCGCCCCGCGAGCGGCTGCATCACATGATGCAAGCGGTGGTCAGGCCGCAGCAATGGGCGCTGGAGCGGGCCATGCGCATGTGGGCGCTGACCGACGAGGCCGTGGCAGCCAACGTGCGCAAGAGCGACGGTCGGGTGCTGCGGGCCGTGTACCAGGCGTTCATCGACGCCGGATTCGACGCCGACGACGCCGGCGTCCGATCCGCCGTGTTCTTCGGGGCGGGGATGGCTGTACTGCACGGCTCGACCCCTGGCGACACTCCCGTGGAAATACAGGAGCGCTTCCTGGATTTCGTGCTCCGACCCTAGCTCGACGTCGGCCTCAGGCCGGTCTTGGCGTCGAGGTACTGCAACAGGTCATGAGCGGCCAACTCGATGTCCTTGTGCCGCCACTCGGATGCGCGGTACACGCAGGCGATCAGAGCCGTGCGGTGGACCCGGCGGAGATCGCCGTAGACGAACGCATACCGCGCCTTGGTGTGGTCCGAGGCGCCCTCGGTGAGGCCGAGGTGCCACTGGGCGTAGTCGTCCCAGGAGTGGTTCTCCAAGAACGTGTTCTGCGCTTCCGCGCCCGGCTGCACGACTCCCCAGTCGCTGTCGAGCACGTACTGCCGGGCGTCGATCCGCTCGCGCGCCTTGGTCACAGCCGCCTTGTTCACCGCATACTTGGCCATACCTGCAGGTACCCGTTATGCAGATCCCCTTATGCGGTTCGCCCTCATGCGATGGCCACCCGTTCGCTCTGCATGACTTCGGCCGCGGCGCGCTCCCCGGAGCGCACGGCGCCGTCCACCCAGCCGCACATGATGGCCGAGCTTTCCGTCCCGGCCCAGTGGATACGGCCGCACGGCTCGCGCAACGCGGGGCCGAACTCGGTGAGCACCCCCGGCGGCGCATGGCTGAGCATGCCGCCGCCCGAATAGGGTTCGGTCGTCCAGTTCTGCTCGATGTAGTCGACCGGCGAACGGGCCTTGCCGCCGAATCGTGTGCCGAGCTCGTCGAGAACCAGCCGCCGACGCACCGATGCGTCGAGCCGGCACATGTCGCGTGCCGTCGGCCCTTCGATGATCACGCACAGGACCCCGGGCGTGCCGGCGTCGGTACATGCGTCGATGGTCACCGTAGCCGCGCTGCCCGGCGCCGCCGACTGCCCCGTCAGCCCGTCGGCCCGCCAGAACGGCTCGTCGTAGACGATGTTGATCTTGAAGATGGCTCCGCTGGGCATGCGCTGGTGCAGGAACGACCGGTCGACGGGAAGCATTGGCTCATAATGGATTTGGCTGGCGATCGCGATCGGGACAGCGACGACGGCGCGGTGCGCCGTCACGGTCATACCGGCGGCGTGCACCGTCACACTGTCGTCGTCCTGGTCGATGCGCCGCACCGGTTGGCTCAGGTGCAGCGAGTCGCCTATCTCCTCCGCCATCCGCCCGTAGACCGCGCCCATTCCGCCGACGATGCGCGAGTCCTGCGAACCACCCTCCCCGCCGAACACGAACTGCGGCCCGCCACCGGAAGCCATCTGATGAAGTGCGAACAGCAGCGAAACCTCAGACGTGGCACTGGTATAGGCGCCACCGATGGCCGTCTCCAGCAGGTCGCGGGCCACCACCGAGCGCACATGGCGGTCCAGCCACTGCGCCACGGTCATGCTGTCCCACTTGACGGCCTTCTTGGCGTTCCACGGCTCTTCGAGTGGAATCGCCTTGCACATCTGGCCCAGTTCGAACATCGCGGCGCCGAGATTGACTGTCGCCCAAGGGTTCAGCGTCAGCGGCACTGTGCCCCGGTACCGCGACTGCTTACCGTTGACGACCATCATCTGCTCGCCGTCGACGTACTGCTTGTAGCCGGACACGCCGAATTCACTCATCAACGCCTTGATCCGGTCCTGACCCACGCCTACCCACGCGCCGCCCCGGTCGATCCACGTCCCGTCGGCTCGCTGCTCGGTGAACGTCCGGCCGCCCACCCGGTCTCGGGCCTCCAGCAGGGCGACCGAATGACCCGCCTGCTTCAGCCGCAACGCGGCGGTAAGACCGGCGAAGCCAGCCCCGATCACACAAATCTCCACGTCAGCCATGAGGGGATGGTCCACCTCGCTGCGCCGCCGTGGAGCCTTTTGGCAAATTTTACGCGGTCGTCAACCTCAGCCGACGATTCGCGCGATAGAGCGCAGCGGGATGGGCAGCCATGTGGGCCGGTGCCGGGCCTCGTATGCCGCCTCGTACACCGCCTTGTCAAGCTCGTAGGCCGCCAGTAGAGCACCGGAGTCGCGGGGGTCGGCCCCTGCCACCACGGCGTAGCCCTCGCAGAACGAGCCCGCGTTGCGCGCCACCCACTCGCGCGCCCGCGCGGCGAGCTGCCGGTAGCGGTCGCCGTCCTCGGCCTGTTCCATCAACCGTTGGTAGGCGGCGTATTCGAACGAGCGCAGGATGCCTGCCACGTCGCGGGCAGTCGAATCGGGCCGCCTGCGTTCGTCGAGCGGCTGCCCCGGTTCGCCTTCGAAGTCGATCAGCAGCCACCGCTCCGGAGTGCGCAGCACCTGACCGAGATGCAGATCGCCGTGCACCCGCTGCACGGTGATCGTCTCCTCTGCCAGCTTTCGGTAGCGCTCCTCGATCAGCGGCACGTACTGCGCCAGCTCAGGGACGGCCGCGGCCGCGCCGGACAGCCGCGCCAGCACTCCGTCGATCGGGAATGACGTCGTCGCCGTGCCGAGTTCCTCGGCGAGGGTGGCGTGCACCGAGGCGACGGCCTCCCCGAGGCGGTACGACTCGCCCGCGAAGTCGCCACCCACCTCGTCGGCGTACAGATCACCCTCGGCGAACAGGTCGCGGGTGCTGGCAGTGGCCATGTCCCAACCCTCGGCGGAATTGGCCGCGAACGCGGTGACCATGCCCAGCGCGCTCGGTTCGTCGCCCCACGCCGTCTCGTACGAACCGAGCAGACGCGCCACGTGCGGGTTACCTGCGCGTGCCAGCACGCGGTTCAGCTCGATGTCGGGGTTGGTGCCCGCCGTGATGCGACGGAAGACCTTGAAGACCGCCTGCTCCTCGAACACGATGCTGGTGTTGCTCTGCTCGGCACTCGAGACGCGCGGGGAAGAGTCCAGCGGCAGCGTGATGTCGGGTTCCTTGCTGAACCGCAGATCGCCGACGGACGCCGAAGCATCGATCAGCGACAGCAGGAACGACGCGGCGGTCGGGTCGTAGAGGGCGTCGTAGGCGGTGCGGTCCTCGTCGGCCCCGATCGTGGCGATGTCCGCGTACTCCTCTATTGGTCCCGAGCCCCACCGCACGAGGACTTGGTAGCGGTCGGTCGAGCCGTCGGTGTAGGCCGCATCGAGCAGCACCAGGTCGAGGTCGTCGCGCAGCGCGACGAGATGGGCGGGCGCGACCGAGGAGATCGTGCGAGTGCGGCCCGCATACCAGCGCTGCTCGGTGAGCCACCGCGCCCAGGGCAGGTTTTCCGGCCGGCTCATGAATTCTCCTGGGAGGCCTTGAGTTCGAACCAGTAGAAGCCGTGGCCCGGCAGGGTCAGCAGGTAGGGCAACTGGCCGATCGGCGGAAACTCAACGTAGCCGGTCATCTCGACCGGTGTGTACCCGTTCCAGTGCTGCAAATTCAGCTCGATCGGCTGCGGAAAGCGCGAGAGGTTGTTCACGCACAGCGCGATGTCCTGCTCGCCGTCACGGTCGAGTTCACGCACATACGCCAGCACCGACGGGTTGGACCCGCCGAGTTCGCGGAACGTCCCGATGGCGAACGCGGGGTGGCGACGCCGCACCGCCAGCATGGTGCGGGTCCAGTTCAGCAGCGACGACGAACTGTCGCGCTGCGCTTCGACGTTCACCGACTGATAGCCGTAGATCGGGTCCTGGTTCGGCGGCAGATACAGCTGTCCGGGGTTGGCCTTGGAGAATCCGGCGTTGCGGTCGGGCGTCCACTGCATCGGGGTGCGCACCCCGTCGCGGTCACCCAGCCAGATGATGTCGCCCATGCCGATCTCGTCGCCGTAGTAGAGCACCGGAGAGCCCGGCAGCGACAACAGCATCGCGGTGAACAATTCGATCTGATTGCGATCGTTCTCCAGCAGCGGCGCCAGCCGGCGACGGATACCGACGTTGGCCTTCATGCGCGGGTCCTTGGCGTACTCCGCGTACATGTAGTCGCGCTCTTCGTCGGTGACCATCTCCAGGGTCAGCTCGTCGTGATTGCGCAAGAAGATCCCCCACTGCGCCAGCTCGGGGATCGGTGGCGTCTGCGCAAGGATCTCTGAGATCGGGAACCGCGACTCGCGGCGGACCGCCATGAAGATGCGCGGCATCAGCGGGAAGTGGAACGCCATGTGGCATTCGTCGCCGCCGGTGTCGGGGTCGCCGAAATACTCGACCACGTCGGCCGGCCACTGGTTGGCTTCGGCCAACAGCACCCGCCCGGGGTATTCGTCGTCGATCACCTTGCGGCAGTGCTTCAGGAACGCATGCGTCTCCGGCAAATTCTCGCAGTTGGTGTCTTCGCGTTCGAACAGATACGGCACCGCGTCGAGCCGGAAGCCGTCGATGCCCAGATCGAGCCAGAACCGCAGCACGTCGATCATCGCTTCCTGGACGGCCGGGTTGTCGTAGTTGAGATCGGGCTGATGCGAGAAGAACCGGTGCCAGTAGAACTGCTTGCGCACCGGGTCGAAGGTCCAGTTCGACTCTTCGGTGTCGACGAAAATGATTCTGGCGTCGGCATATTTACTACTGGTGTCGCTCCACACGTAGTAGTCGCCGTACGGTCCGTCCGGGTTGCGGCGCGACTCCTGGAACCATTCGTGCGAATCCGACGTGTGGTTCATCACCAGATCGGTGATGACGCGGATCCCGCGGCGGTGAGCCTCGTCCAGCAGCGCAACGAAATCGTCGACCGTACCGAATTCCGGCAACACCTTGTAGAAGTCGCGGATGTCGTAGCCACCGTCGCGCAGCGGCGAGTCGTAGAACGGCGGCAGCCAGAGACAGTCCACGCCAAGCCATTTCAGGTAATCGAGCTTTTCGATCAACCCACGCAGATCGCCCGACCCGTCGGCGCTGCCGTCGTAGAACGCTCGCACCAAAACCTCGTAGAACACGGCGCGCTTGAACCAGGTCCGGTCCTCGGGCAGCACGACGGCATGACCGAAGTCGCCGGCGTTCGGATGCTCCACGACGCCGTCTTCGACATGGCTGCCTTCGGTGGGGTCGTGGTCGACCGAATCCTCGGCGCCGTCACGGCCGGTTCGCACTTGCCTCGGAGCGTCCATCGACCTTCAAACCTACCCAACCGAGACGCAAATGAATCGGCTGCGTGTGTCGCGATGGCGTCGAGCAAACTCGAGCAAAGAAGCCGCCTGTGACGGGGTGACGGAACGGTTGAAACACTCGTCAAACCGGGATACTGTCTGCGCGGCCATTGCCCCTAATCGGTGGCATCGGTCTCCGGTGAAATTCTTCGACGAATCGAGTGGCCGTGTCAGAGCCGAATGACGGCGAAGCCCCAGTAATCGTTGGTCTGTCCGATGCGGCCATGCACATGTACGCCGCCGCGATCGACGCGCTCCCCGATCCGAGCGATCCGGAGTTCGCCGAGCGGGCGGGGGTGATTCTGGCCGGCCTTCGCAAACTTCAGAATTCGCTCGCCGACGCCGCCGGCCGCAGCCGGGCGACGCCCTCGGTGATCATCGCGCTGAGCGGTGTCCGCAGCCGCTACGACGACTTGATGGCGACCGCGGCCAACGGCCCCGGGGCCACCCTGGGCCAGCGCCTCTACACCGCGCGCGGCCGCGCGAAGCTGTCCACCAAGGAAGCGGCCAACGGCGTCGGCTTGCGCAAGGAGTTGATCGAAGCCGTCGAAGCCGAGGAGTCGGTACTCGACGACGAGGCGGCGCGGATCAAGGATCTCATCGCCGCGCTGGGTGGCTGACGCTCCACGCAGACTCCGGCTATGGCAGGTAGCGAGCGGCGACACTGGTGCGGATCATTCGCCCCGCCTCTGCCTGCCGGTAACCGATGACGCCCCCGCCGAGGGTCATCAGCAGAATTCCGGCGATGCCCGGAAGTGCCGCCCCGGCCAAATTTGTCAGGCTCGGGCCGCGCAGGTAATCGGTGTAGCCGGGCTTCGGCCCCTGCCCCGTCATCGCCCTGACCGCGTTCTCCGCCGGGAGGGTCTGTTCCTGCGGTGCGGCAGCCCGGCCGCCTTGGGCGGTCGCAGCGGGTTGGGGGCCACGCGCGACGGCCGAGCCGATGCCCGGCGCGGTGGGTGCGGTGGGCGGGAACGCCGGGAAGCGCGCGGCGGCCGGTGGCGGTACGGGCATGACGACGATCGGCGCCGACAGCACCGGCGCACCGCCCGACCCGCTGGCCTGATAATCGCTGCCGCCTCCGCCGACAACACCGCCCGACGCATCGAGGACCGGCTCGGGCTCGGGTGCACCGCCGCGGAACGCGGGGCCTGGCACGGGCTCGGGTTCCGGCGGACTCGGCGCGGCCAGTAACGGAACCACGTCCTGGAACCGCGCGATGATCCGGTTGGCATTCCACCATTTACCGCCGTCGCGCCGGATCTGAAGGAGGTAGTAGGGGAAGTGATAGGTCGACGCCGACGGCTTCTCCTGCCGTTCGGGGTCGACGCGCACGACGGTGTTGTCGACGTGGTCGCTGCCGACACTGGTGTTCGTGCCCTCCGCCCCGTCGGTGCCGCCGGTGGTGCCCACCGAGTCGCCGGCGCGTTCGATGAAGGCCGTCCCCGGCTCGGTGCCACCGCCACTGTTTTGTTGTTCTTCGCCCGCGCCGGCACCGTTCAGGCTGTTCTGGCCGACAGTTTCGGTCGCACCGACTTTGCTGTCCTGCTCGTCGCTGACGCCCGGGCTGGTGCCGTCCGGCTCCGCGAACGCGACGGCCGCAGTGCCATAGCCGAGCATGAGGGCGCCAACGACCACGCCGGCACAGGCCGCAACACGCAGAGCAGACACCCCCATGTGCACCCCTTGTCCCGGACGAAACCGTTGCTGACCAGGCGTTTGCCGTGGGGCGATTCTCGCATATTTCGCACCACCCGTCGGTGGAATCCTTGATTGCTGGCAAACCGTGAAACGGCGCGCATCTCAGTCGTTGGCGTATCGTGCCGACGTGGCATCCCGCGATAGGCCGTCGGCGGCCGAAGGCGCGCGCACCATCGCCGCGTCCACCAACGCAGGCACGCTGGCGACGCTCACCGCGACCGGAGAGCCGTGGGCCTCGTTCGTCACCTACGGGCTGCTCGACGGCGCGCCCGTGCTGTGTGTGTCGAGCCTGGCCGAACACGGCCGCAACCTAGCCGCCGATCAGCGGGCCAGCATGTCGATCGTGGCGCCAAGTGCGGATCCCGATCCGCAGGCGTGGGGCCGGGTCACGCTGGCCGGTGTGGCCGAACGACCGGCGGGCGATGAGCTGGCCGCGGCGCGCGAGGCACATCTCATCGCGGTGCCCGGCGCCGCGAAATACATCGACTTCACCGACTTCGCACTCTGGGTGCTGAGGGTGGAACGGGTGCGCTGGTACGGCGGCTACGGCCGGATGGACCTGACGACGGGTGAGGCCTATGCGGCCGCGCAACCCGATCCGGTCGCACCGCGCGCGGCCGGGGCGATCGCCCACCTCAACGCCGACCATGCCCAGTCGTTGTGCGCGATGGCAAGGACCATCGGCGGCCATCCCGAGGCCACCGCAGCGAGCTGCACCGGTGCCGACCGTTACGGCCTCGACCTGACGGTGCAGACCCCCCACGGCACCGCTTACACGCGGGTGACTTACGCCGCGCCGATCGACTCGTATGACGATTTGCGCTCGGCCACAGTCGAATTGGCTGACCGCGCTAGGATCGCCGGGTGACAAACGCACGCTCCGAGCTCTGGCAGGCCGCGTTCGAGCTGATTCGCACCCGCGGCCACGAACGCCGCGACGAACCCTTCAAGCTTGCCAGCGGGCAGCTCAGCCACGACTACATCGACGGCAAGTACGCCGTCGACAACGGGGAGCGGCTCACGGTGGTGAGTCGCGCTGTCGCCGAGCTGGCGGCCGCCAACGGCATCGAGTTCGACGCGGTCGGCGGGCTCACGATGGGCGCCGACCCGCTGGCCCACGGCGTCGCCATGGTCACCGGCAAGGCGTGGTTCTCGGTGCGCAAGGAGCAGAAGCAACGCGGACGCGAGCAGTGGGTGGAGGGCACGCGGCTGCAGCCGGGCAGCCGGGTTCTGCTGGTCGACGACGTCATCAGCACCGGCGGTTCGACGGCGCTGGCGTTCGACCGGATCGCCCCGCTCGGCGTCGTCGTCACCGGCGTGATCCCGATGGTCGACCGCGGCGATGTGGCCGCAAAGCTGTTCGCCGAACGCAACGTTCCGTTCGTCGCGCTGGTCACCTACCGCGACCTCGGCATCGACCCGATCAAGCCGGTCTAACTACGCCCAAACCGACATTTGGGCGCGAAAGTGCGAGAGAAACACGCCATTTCGTCGATTTCGGCGCTAGCACGCGATCACCAGCACGCCCGCCTGTTCGACGCCGACGGTCACCCGCTCGCCGGGTGCGAAGGCGCGCGCCGCGGAGCTGGACATCTGCGCGACGACGACGGTGCCGTCGGCAAGCGCGCAGGACACCCGCGAGATCGGCCCGAGGAACGCCACCGACGTCACCGAGGCTCTGCCCGCCGGATCGGCGGTAACCGTCATCGACTCGGGGCGCACCATCGCCAGGCCGGCGCCCGACGCGATCGAGCCGGGTAGGGCGGGCACCGACGTGCCGAGCAGCTGCGCGCGGCCGCCCGAAACCTCTACTGGCACTTTGCTGTTCAGCCCGACGAACTCCGCGACGAACGGAGTCGCCGGGTTGGCGTAGAGCTCGTTGGGCGCCGCAAGCTGCTCGAGCCTGCCGTGGCTCATCACCCCCACCCGGTCGGCGACAGCAAGGGCCTCCTCCTGGTCGTGCGTGACGAACAAGGTCGTCGTTCCGACCTCGAGCTGAACGCGGCGGATCTCGTCACGCAATTGCACGCGCACCTTCGCATCGAGCGCCGACAACGGTTCGTCGAGCAGCAGCACGCGGGGCTCAATCGCCAGTGCCCGCGCCAGCGCGACCCGCTGTTGCTGGCCGCCGGACAACTCGCTGGCGTACTTGTGCCGGTGTGCCGTCAGCCCGACCAGCTCGAGCATCTCCTCGGCACGAGAAAGTCTCTGCCCCTTGCCCTTTCCGCGCATCTTGAGGCCGAACGCGACATTGTCGAGCACGGTCAGATGCGGGAAGAGGCTGTAGGCCTGAAACACCATGCCCATATCGCGCTTGTTCGCCGGCACCATGGTCAGATCCTTGCCGTCCACGGACACAGACCCCGAGGTCGCCTCGTCCAGCCCCGCCAGGATGCGCAACGCCGTCGTCTTGCCGCAGCCCGACGGCCCGAGCAGCGCGACGAGTTCGCCGGGCTCGACGCGCAGGGTGAACCCGTCGAGCGCCCTCACCGAGCCATAGACCCGGGTCAGCTCGTTCAGCTCGACGGAGACCCCGTTGGTCATGTCGGAACTCCAGGGTTGGCCGGCGCCACGCCGGTCCGGTGCCTCCCCCGGGTCACCACAGCGAGAACGAGCAGCAGCACGAAGCCGAACACCAGCGTCGCCAGCGACGCCGCCACCGACGTCGGCCCGTCGGTCTTGCCGATCAACACGATCTGTACCTGCAACGTCTCAAAGCCGGACAACGACGCAATCGTGTACTCCCCCAACACCACTGCGATCGAGATGAATGCCGCCGACAGGATGCCCGACCAGATGTTGGGCACCACGACACGGGTGATCGTCGTCAGCCAGCCCGCACCGAGCGAACGGGCCGCCTCCGACAGCGTCTTCAGGTCGATCGCCGACAGCGCTGCATCCAAAGCGCGAAACGCGAACGGCAGCACGAGGACAACGTAGACGAACGTCAGCGTCAGCGCCGACTCGCCGAGGAAGTACGTCACCCACAGGTAGACGTTGCGCAGGCCCACCACGATCACCAGCGCCGGGATCGTCAGCGGAAGCAGGCAGAGGAATTCGACGATGCCCTTGGCCCACGGCGCCCGAAGCCTCACCCAGATCATCGTCGGAACGAGGACGACCAGCATCAGGACCACGGTGAAAACGGCCAGCAGCAACGAGATTACGATGGCCTGGTACAGCGCATCATCGGCCACCAGGTTCTGCCACGCCTGCCACGTGCGGCCAGCCGTGATCAGGTTGCGGGTCGAGAAGTCGGCCATCGCGTACAACGGAAACAGGAAGAACAGGCCGAAAGCCATCCACGCCACGATGCGGAACAGCCAGCCGCCCAGCGTCCTTCGCGTCATTGCAGCCACCTCGCCGCCCGGCGCACCAGCGCGTTGTATGCGACCATCACCGCTGCGACGATGACGATCATCTCCAGCGCAAGCGCATACGCGAAGCCCGATTGACCCAGCACCACTTCACTTGTCAGCGCCGCCCGAATCAGTAGAGGAACGATCGGGCTGCCCTGGCTGACCAAGGCCGCTGCGGTGGCGTATGCGGCAAAAGCGTTGGCGAACAACAGCAGTAACGATCCGAGGAAGGCGGGCGTCAGCAGCGGCACCGCCACCTCACGCCAGTACTGGAACGTCGACGCGCCGAGGCTCACCGCCGCTTCGCGCCAGTGCTCGCGCAGGCCCTCGAGTGCGGGCACGAACATGATCACCATCAGCGGGATCTGGAAGTAGCTGTAGACGAGGATCAACCCCGTCAGGCTGTACAGCCATCCGGAGCCCGCGAGGTTCCACCCGAGGTGCTGCTGCACCCACAGTGTCAGCACACCATTGAGCCCGATGGTCGCAAGGAACGCGAAAGCCAGTGCGACCCCGCCGAATTGAGCCAGCACGCTGCACAGCGAAATGACCGCCCTGCGGAGCACAGACGTCGGTGGGCTGCTGACGATCAGCCACGCCAGCACCGCGCCGAGCGCCGCGCCGATGATCGCGGTACTCGCCGACAGCAGCACGCTTTTCCCCAAAGCTGACAATGCGGTGTCGGAAAACAGCGCCGCTACCCGGTCAAGCGAGAAGGAGCCGTCGACGAAGAATGCGCTGACGATCACCGTCACGGTCGGGATGATCAGAAAGATCGTCACCAGCGCGAAGAACGGCAGTAGCGGCAGGGAGTCTCGAACCCGTCGCATCCGTGACGGCATGTCAGCCGACTGCTTTGGCCCAGTTGTCCGCGAGGTACTTCGTCGCTTTCTCCGTCTGCGCCGGCGTCGGCACGCTGACCGGGCCGTCGACGACCGGAATCTTGTCCACCGCTTCCTTGTCGATGGTGCCCGCCTGCAGCATCTGGTCGGCGCGCACGGGGCGCACCCCGCCGGCGGCGTAGAGGTTCTGGCCCTCGTCGCTGTACAGGAATTCCTGCCACAGCCGTGCGGCGGCCGGATGCGGCGCGTCCTTGTTGATCGCCTGGTAGTAGTAGCCGGCCACCAACGCATTCGGCGGCACGAAGACCTGCCAGCTGGGCAGCTTCGCCGTCCGTGCGGCGTTGAGGTAGTTCCAGTCGATGACGACCGGCGTCTGGCCGGACTCGATGGTCGCCGGCGTCGGATCGACGGGCAGGAAGTTCCCCGCCGCCTTGAGGTTTCGGAAGAATTCCACGCCGGGGGCGATGTCGTCGACGGAACCGCCCTGCGACAGGGCGACCATCAGGACGCCGGAGAACGCGGCGCCGGCCTGGGTGGGGTCGCCGTTGAGTGCGACCTTGCCGCTGTAGTCCGGCTTGAGCAGGTCGTTGACGTCGGCCACGGGGGGCACCTTGGCGGAGTCGAAGCCGATCGACATGTAGCCGCCGTAGTCGTTGACCCACTTGCCGTCGGGATCGGAGTACGCCGCGGGGATCTGATTGAACGTCGCGACCTTGTACGGCGCGAACATCGACGGATTGGCCAGTGCGACGGCCTGGCCCAGATCGAAAACGTCGGGCGCGGTGCTCTTGCCCTTCTGTTGTTTGGCGGCGTTGATCTCGTCCTGGCTGGCAGCGTCGGGCTGCGCGGAATTGACCTTGATGCCGTACTTGTCGGTGAACGCCTTGATGATCGCGGCGTAGTTGGCCCAATCGGGCGGCAACGCGATGACGTTCAGCTGCCCCTCCTTCTTCGCCGCTTCGACGAGGCCGTCCATGCCGCCGAAGTCCTTGGCCGATGTCGCCTCGCTCGCACTCACACCCGACTGTGTTTGTTCGCCCTCGCTCTTCTTCTCCGGCGGCGCGCATGCCGTCAGCCCGCCGATGAGCAGAGCAGAGGCGGTCAGCGCGGTGACGCCAAGGAGGCGTGACTTCGTGAAATACGGATGCATGGGCGAACCTTCCGATGGGCAGGTAGACCAATGGTGACGCGCCGACGGCGGCGTTCGAACCCTACCGCGAGTCGTTCTTTATCGGCGTTGACCGCGCGTTTCCCCAGGTAGTGGCGTTAGCATCAGATTGTGGCGGAGAAGGGGGCCTCGCAGGACGTCGAGCACCTGTGGGAAGAAACCGACGGGAGCGACGTCGTCGACGACGACAGCGTGTACGCGTCGGAGCCGAATTTGGACTATCTGCTGGGGTCCCAAGCGCAGGGGTACGACCGGTTCGACGCGTTCGACGAGAACACGTGGGGCGCCGTATTCACCCCGGTGGCTCCGGCGCCGTGGTACCGCTCGCCGCGGGCTCGGACACTGCTGATCGTCAGCGGCGCCGCACTCTCGGCGATCGTGGTTTCGCTTGTGCTGCTGATGTTTCGGGGTCCGTCGGCCGAGCACCAGCAACGGGCTCCCGTGCCGAGCACGACCGCCGTCACCACCACACCGCTGGCGACGGCGACGAGTGAGGCGCCCCCGCCTCCACCCCCACCTCCGCCACCGCCGGAGCCGGCTCCGGTGAACGAGGGGCCCGCCGTGGTGCACCCGACGGTGCGCCCGAGGGCAACCAAGGAACCCGAGATCGGTGTGACGCGCACGCCGGCGACGAGGTCGCCGATCAGCGTCGCGCCGCAGCAGCGTCGGCCAAGGTGATCAACCACTCCTAGCGGTGGTTGCCGCCGTGGTGGAACAGCAGCCCGTCGCCCAAGAACGGGTATGGGAATGGGTAGGTGACCGGTTGGTCGCTGGTGATCTGCACGTTGCCCGGTGACTCGCACTGCGTGGTCTGGCTGCCAAGGTAGGTGCAGGTCGGGGCGGCGGCGGCCGCGGGTGCGGCGACGATGGCGACCGAAGCGGCGCCGGCTGCAAGCAATGCTGATATGTGACGCAGTCTCATCAGACCCGTCCTCTCCAAAATCAAAACTGAACGTTTAGTTTCAACCGACGGAATGGACGGAATGATGCCGCAAGCCGACAGTGACGTCAGACACTCCCGGCGAGCCCGCGGATCGCGGCATCCACCAAGGCGTCGGCCGCCCGGTCGGTGAGCGGCGCGTGGCCGATCATCAGCCGGTACAACGCGGGACCGATCACCAGGTCGATCGCCGCCTCGGGATCGAGGTCGCCGCGCAACTCGCCGCGGTCGACGCCCCGGTCCCAGATCGTGCGGAACAATTCGCGACGCGAGTCGACGAGGTTCGATCGCAGGTCTTGAAGGACCGACGGATCGGCCTGCGCCTCGCCGATGAGTTGGGCGAAGACGCGACCGCTCGGCCCGGTGTAGAAGCGCAGCACCCCGCGCATCACGGTGGCCAGGTCCTCGCGCGCGGATCCGGTATCGGGGTCATGCGACTCGGCCATCATCTCGGTCAGGAAAGCGTCGATGGCCACTGCGTACTTGTTGGGCCACCACTTGTAGATCGTGGCCTTGCTCGCTCCGCTGCGACTCGCGATCTCCTCAGTGGTCATCGCCCGCAGCCCGACCTCGTGCAGCAGCTCCGAGGTGGCGCGCAACACCGCGGCGCGGGACTCCTCGCTGCGGGGACGGCCGGGACGGCCCCGCAGCGGCGTCTCCGTTCGACTACCGGCCATCCACCCGCTTTTCGTCGATAATGAACCGCGCGTTCACAATCTTTACTATTGACTATTCCGGCGGTACCGCAACTGAAGAAGGCCAGCATGGCGGAGTTCGACGCGAGGGAGAGGTTCGCCTCTTCGCCGGTCGCGCAACTCGCGACCGCGGACGCCGACGGTGTCCCGCACATAGTCCCCGTCGTCTTCGCGGTCGACAAGAACGTCATCTACACCGCGGTCGACGCGAAACGGAAGTCCACTCGCCGGCTGCGCCGGATGGCGAACATCGAAGCCAACCCCGCCGTCAGCCTGATCGTCGACCATTACGACGACGACTGGTCGCAGCTGTGGTGGGTACGCGCCGACGGCACCGCCCAAATCCACTACAGCGGTGAGGAAATGGCCAACGCGTACTTTGGGCTGCGGCGCAAATACCCGCAGTACCAACGCATCGCGCTCGACGGGCCGGTGATCGCGGTGGCCGTCACACGATGGTCAGGGTGGCAGGCCTGAGCCGACCGGGAATAAATCGTAGCTGTTCGACGTTCGCCAAACGACGCGAAAAGCCGCCTCTCCCCGCATCTTTGGGTGCCCGAAGAATCGAATCCTGCCAACCGGCGATCAATTTCTGCCACCGGAACTAAAGCGCCTGACCTGTTGGTTCCTTTGATCATGCCGACCAAAAAGTTGCACCGGTCGGCGTACCAGCGGACGGGCCCGGTGCCCGAATCGCACACAACAGAAGAGAAGAAGGCGCCAAAGATGAAGAAGATCAGATTAGCCACCCTCGTCGCAGGCGGATTGACCGCGGGGGCCCTGGCCCTGGCCGCGCCCGTCGTCGCCGCGCCGACCGGCCCGGGCAACGCGCAGGACACCATCAACGAACTCAAGGCCGATGGCTACAACGTCATCGTCAACCGTGTCGGCGGGACCCCGCTCGAGCAGGCCACCGTCGTGGCCGTGCGGCCCGGCCAAACCTATTCGCGGACGGACTCCGGCAATCCCGGAGATGATTTCGGCACCACCGTGACCAACAAGACGGTGTATGTCGACGTCAGGTAATTCCTCCGACGCAGCAAGGGGCACTCCATCGGGGTGCCCCTTCTTCGTGCGCTGCGGTGAGTGATCATGTACCCCGTGACCGACTACTCGCTGCCGATCGTGCCGAGGT
>LZSH01000392.1 GCA_001665255.1 Mycobacteriaceae bacterium 1482268.1
ACCGCGACCGTCGGAGTGAAACCCACCTACGGCACGGTGTCACGCTATGGCCTGATTGCGTGTGCGTCGTCGCTGGACCAGGGCGGACCGTGCGCGCGCACGGTGCTCGACACCGCGCTGCTGCATCACGTGATCGCGGGCCACGACCCGAAGGACTCGACATCGATCGACATCGACGTGCCCGACATCGTCGGCGCGGCCCGGGCGGGGGCTGACGGTGACCTGCGCGGCGTGAAGGTCGGTGTGGTGCGACAGCTGCGCGGCGACGGCTACCAGGAGGGTGTGCTGTCTTCCTTCAACGCCGCGGTCGACAAGCTGACCGAGCTCGGCGCAGAGGTGTCCGAGGTCGACTGCCCGCACTTCGACTTCTCGCTGCCGGCCTACTACCTGATCCTGCCGTCGGAGGTGTCGTCCAACCTGGCCCGGTTCGACGGCATGCGGTACGGCGTGCGCGTCGGCGACGACGGCACGCACAGCGCCGAGGAGGTCATGGCGATGACGCGCGACGCCGGCTTCGGCCCAGAAGTCAAGCGCCGCATCATGATTGGCACGTATGCGTTGTCGGCCGGTTATTACGACGCGTACTACAACCGGGCGCAGAGGGTGCGTACGTTGATCGCCCGCGATCTCGACGAGGCCTACAAAAAGGTGGACGTGCTGGTGTCGCCGGCGACACCGACGACGGCGTTCCCGCTGGGCGAGAAGGTCGACGACCCGCTGGCGATGTACCTGTTCGACCTCTGCACGCTGCCGCTGAACCTGGCCGGGCACTGCGGCATGTCGGTCCCTTCCGGGCTGTCTGCCGACGACAACCTGCCGGTCGGACTGCAGATCATGGCGCCCGCGCTGGCCGACGATCGCCTCTACCGGGTCGGAGCAGCCTACGAGGCTGCTCGGGGGGCACTGCCGACGGCCGTGTGAAGTAGGCGATTTGCAGGCAAGATGGACGCATGCGGATCGGAGTCTTGACCGGAGGCGGCGACTGTCCTGGCCTGAACGCGGTGATACGGGCGGTAGTCCGCACCTGCGATGTGCGGTACGGCTCGTCGGTCGTGGGGTTCCTCGACGGCTGGCGCGGTCTGCTCGAAGACCGTCGCGTCCAACTGCGTAACGACGACCGCAATGATCGGCTGCTCGCGAAGGGCGGCACGATGCTCGGCACCGCGCGGGTACACCCGGACAAGCTCAAGGCCGGCCTCGACCAGATCAAGCAGACCCTGGACGACAACGGCATCGACGTGCTCATCCCGATCGGGGGGGAGGGCACGCTGACCGCGGCGCATTGGCTCTCCGAGGAGAACGTGCCCGTCGTCGGTGTGCCCAAGACCATTGACAACGACATCGACTGCACCGACGTGACGTTCGGCCACGACACGGCGCTCGGCGTCGCCAGTGAGGCCATCGATCGGCTGCACAGCACCGCCGAGTCGCATCAGCGGGTGATGCTCGTCGAGGTGATGGGCCGCCACGCCGGATGGATTGCCTTGAACGCGGGC
>LZSH01000393.1 GCA_001665255.1 Mycobacteriaceae bacterium 1482268.1
ACTACCGGAATTCGCAGGACGCGTTCTATTCCATTCGCTGCGTGAACTCCCAGTTCCCGACAGACCCCGCCATCTGGGCCGCCGCTGACCAACGCGCGCGGTTAGCGGCGCCGTTCTTGAGCTACGGCTCGTTCACCGGGTCAGCTCCGAGGGACATCTGCGCGATGTGGCCGGTCCCCGCCACGGCAACTCCGCGCGCCGCAGTGTCACCGGGCCCCGGCAAGGTCGTCGTCGTGTCCACCACGCACGACCCCGCCACGCCGTATGCGGCCGGAGTCGATCTGGCCAAGCAGATGGGTGCCAACCTGATCACCTTCGACGGCACCCAGCACACCGTCGTCTTCAACGGAGACGCCTGCGTCGACACGGCGGTGGTCGCGTTTCTCGTCGACGGCGCGCAGCCGCCGGCCGACTTGCGGTGTTAGGCCGCTGTCCGGCCCCGACGATCCTTGTAACACAGAATTAACAGCCGGTGCCTACGCTTCGGTCATGGATCGGCAAAAGGAATTTGTCCTGCGCACGCTGGAGGAACGCGACATCCGGTTCGTCCGGCTGTGGTTCACCGATGTGCTCGGATACCTGAAGTCGGTCGCGATCGCTCCCGCCGAGCTCGAGGGGGCTTTTGAGGAGGGCATCGGCTTCGACGGCTCGTCGATCGAAGGCTTCGCCCGCGTGTCGGAATCCGACACCGTCGCGCGGCCCGACCCGTCCACCTTCCAGGTGCTGCCGTGGACCACCAGCGCGGGCGAGCACCACTCCGCGCGGATGTTCTGCGACATCACCATGCCCGACGGCTCTCCGTCGTGGGCCGACTCGCGCCATGTGCTGCGTCGCCAATTGGCCAAGGCCAGCGACCTGGGGTTCTCCTGCTACGTGCATCCCGAGATCGAGTTCTTCCTGCTTCAGCCGGGGCCCGACGACGGGACCGCACCGGTGCCGGCCGACAACGGCGGCTACTTCGACCAGGCCGTGCACGATTCGGCGCCCAACTTCCGTCGGCATGCCATCGACGCGCTGGAGTCCATGGGCATCTCCGTGGAGTTCAGCCACCACGAAGGCGCGCCCGGCCAGCAGGAGATCGACCTGCGCTACGCCGACGCGCTGTCCATGGCCGACAACGTGATGACGTTCCGCTACGTCGTCAAAGAGGTCGCGCTCGGCGACGGCGTCAGGGCGTCGTTCATGCCCAAGCCGTTCGCCGAATACCCGGGCTCGGCGATGCACACCCACATGAGTCTGTTCGAGGGCGAGAACAACGCCTTCTACAGCGCCGACGACCCGCTGCAGCTGTCGAAGACCGCAAAGTCGTTCATCGCAGGCATTTTGGAGCACGCCACCGAGATCAGCGCGGTGACGAACCAGTGGGTGAACTCCTACAAGAGGCTTGTCCACGGCGGTGAGGCGCCGACGGCCGCGTCATGGGGCTTCGCCAACCGCTCGGCGTTGGTCCGGGTGCCGATGTACACGCCGCGCAAGGCGTCGTCGCGCCGCATCGAGGTGCGCAGCCCCGACTCGGCGTGCAACCCGTACCTGACGTTCGCCGTGTTGCTTGCGGCGGGTCTGCGCGGTGTGGAGAAGGAATACGTGCTGGGCCCCCAGGCCGAGGACAACGTGTGGAGCCTCACACGTGAGGAGCGCCGCGCCATGGGCTACAAGGAGTTGCCGGGCAGTCTCGGCGTCGCGCTGGCGGAGATGGAGAACTCTGAACTGGTCGCAGAAGCGTTGGGAGAGCACGTCTTCGACTTCTTCCTGCGTAACAAGCGCGCGGAGTGGGAGAACTACCGCAGCCATGTCACGCCGTTCGAATTGAAGACCTACCTGTCGCTCTGACGGGCTGCGATACCGTTTGGTGTGGCCAAACCTGTGACGCAGCGACCGAAGCTGCCCAGCACTGGGCGGCTAGGTCTGGTCGAACCGTCGGCCGCCGCTGATCTGGATCGGCTCGGCTGGAACACCGAGGCGCACGTGGAGCTGCTCTGGTCGTTGTCGCGCGCGCCCGACGCGGACGTGGCGCTGCGCACGATGGTGCGGCTGGCCGAGGCCGCGGGCAACGAGTGGGACGAACTCAACCGGGCGACGCTCGAGGACAAGGCCCTTCGCGGGCGGCTCTTCGGTGTGCTCGGTTCGTCGCTGGCGCTGGGGGACCACCTCGTCGCGAACCCGCATTCGTGGCATCTGCTGGCCGGCAAGGTGACGTTGCCATCGGCTGACGAACTGCGACGGATGCTGACCGAGGCCGCCGAATCGGCAAGCGGCACAAACAATGCGTTGCCGGTCATGCGGACTCTGTACCGCGACAGGCTGCTCGTGCTGGCAGGCCTGGACCTCGCGTCGCTTGTCGAGAACGAGCCGGTGCTGGCGTTCGCCGAGGTGGGTGAGCATCTGGCGGATCTGGCTGACGCCGCATTGGCCGCTGCGCTGGAGATCGCGACGCGATCGGTGTGCGGTGAGGACGGTGAGGCGCCGCGCCTGGGCGTGATTGCGATGGGCAAGTGCGGTGCCCGCGAACTGAACTACGTCAGCGATGTCGACGTCATCTTCGTCGTCGAGAAGGCCGATGCCCTCACCACGCGGTTGGCCGGCGAAATGATGCGGTTTGCGTCGGAGGCCTTCTTCGAGGTCGACGCGGCACTGCGGCCGGAGGGAAAACACGGTCAGCTGGTGCGCACGCTCGACTCGCACGTCGCCTATTACGAGCGCTGGGCCAAGACCTGGGAGTTCCAGGCGCTGATGAAGGCGCGGCCCGCAGCCGGTGATGCGGAGCTGGGTTCGCAGTACATCGCGGCGCTGATGCCGATGGTGTGGACGGCGTCGGAACGCGAAGACTTCGTGCCCGAGGTGCAGGCGATGCGCCGTCGCGTCGAGTCGCTGGTGCCTGCAGGGGAGCGGACCCGGGAGCTCAAGCTCGGCACCGGCGGGCTGCGTGACGTCGAGTTCGCTGTGCAGCTACTGCAATTGGTCCATGGCCGCAACGATCCGTCGCTGCATGTGGCGTCGACGGTCGATGCCCTGGCGGCGCTGGGGGCCGGCGGGTACATCGGCCGCGACGACGCCGCCAATCTCACTGCGTCGTACGAATTCTTGCGTCTGCTCGAACATCGGCTGCAGTTGCAACGGCTCAAACGCACGCACATGTTGCCCGACGAGGACGACGACGAGGCGATGCGTTGGCTGGCGCGAGCAGCGCACATGAGGCCTGACGGTCAACGCGACGCACTGGGTGTGTTGCGAGAAGAGCTCAAGCGGCAGAGCCACCGGGTCTCGCGGCTGCACGCCAAGCTCTTCTACCAGCCTCTGCTGGAGTCGGCGGGCCATCCGGCGATGCTGACCCCTGCGGCCGCCGAACGTCAGCTTGCCGCACTGGGTTACGAGGGACCGCAGAGCGCGCTCACCCATCTCGCTGCGCTGACCGGGCACACCGGGCGTCGCGGCCGCGTGCAACAGGTGCTGCTGCCGACGTTGCTTGACTGGCTGTCGGATACGCCCGACCCCGACGCGGGATTGTTGGCGTATCGGCGCATCAGCGACGAGCTGTCCGAACACCGCTGGTACCTGTCGACGCTGCGCGACGAAGGGGCGGTGGCGAAGCGGCTGATGCGGGTGCTGGGGACGTCGGCCTACGTGCCGGATCTGTTGATGCGCGCACCAGAGGTGATCGGGCAGTACGCGGACGGCCCTTCGGGGCCGAAACTACTCGAGGTCGAGCCTGACGGCGTAGCGCGTGCGTTGGTCGCTTCGGCGGGACGGCACCCGGATCCCGTACGTGCGATCGCGGCCGCGCGCACGTTGCGTCGTCGGGAACTGGCTCGCGTCGCCTCGGCGGATCTGCTCGGGATGCTGGAAGTGACCGATGTCTGCAAGGCGCTGACGTCGGTGTGGGTGGCGGTGCTGCAGGCGGCGTTGGAGGCGGTGATTCGCGCGAACACGCCCCCGGATGGCCAGCCGCAGGCCAAGATCGCGGTGATCGGCATGGGCAGGCTCGGTGGGGGCGAATTGGGCTATGGTTCCGACGCCGACGTCATGTTCGTGTGCGAACCCGCGCCGGGTGTGGACGAATCCGCGTCCGTGCGTTGGTCGATCACGGTGGCAGAACAGGTGCGCACGTTGTTAGGGACGCCCAGTGCCGATCCGCCGCTGGAGGTCGACGCGGGTCTGCGGCCCGAGGGGCGCAACGGCTCGCTGGTGCGGACGCTGGCGTCCTACGCGTCGTATTACGAGAAATGGGCGCAGCCGTGGGAGATTCAGGCGCTGCTGCGCGCGCACAAGGTCGCGGGCGATGAGGACCTCGGCGAGAGGTTCCTGTTGATGGCCGACAAGACGCGGTATCCGGAGGGCGGCGTGTCGGCCGAAGCGGTGCAGGAGATCCGCAGGATCAAGGCCCGGGTCGACTCGGAGCGTCTGCCGCGCGGCGCGGATCCCAACACGCACACCAAACTTGGCCGCGGCGGGCTGGCCGATATCGAGTGGACCGTGCAACTGCTGCAGCTGCGGCATGCGCACAAGATTCCGGGGCTGCGGGGGACGTCGACGCTGCAGACGCTGGACGCGATCGGTTCGGCAGAATTGATCGCCGAGGGCGACGTCGAACTACTGCGCGACGCGTGGCTGATGGTGACTCGGGCGCGCAACGCGCTGGTGTTGGTGCGCGGCAAGCCAACTGACCAATTGCCAGGTCCTGGGCGGCAATTGAACGCGGTCGCGGTGGCCGCGGGCTGGGACACCGGCGACGGAGGCGAATTCCTCGACAACTATCTGCGGGTGACCCGTCGCGCAAAGGCGGTCGTACGAAAGGTTTTTGGTGGTTGAGCCGATAGGTTTTTCGTTCGACGAAATCAGTGCTG
>LZSH01000394.1 GCA_001665255.1 Mycobacteriaceae bacterium 1482268.1
GTTGGCCAACGACACGCCGTTCGGTCTCGGCTCCTACGTCTTCACCACGGACGACGAACAGGCCCGCCGCGTCGCCGACCGGATCGAGGCCGGGATGGTGTTCGTCAATGCTGTTGGCGCAGAAGGCGTCGAGCTGCCCTTCGGTGGCGTGAAGCGGTCCGGCTTCGGCCGCGAACTCGGCCGCTACGGCATCGACGAGTTCGTCAACAAGAAGCTGATCCGCGTCAGCTGAGCATCGCGCGGGCCTTGGCCTCCGCGGCGTCCGCGTCGACGTGATGGCGCTTGTTGAACCGCTTGTTGAGGAAGAACAGCCCCAACACCACGGCCCACGACAACAGGCTGAGCAACAGCTGCGAACGGAGTTCGTCGTCGAGGAACATCTGCACCAGGATCGCCAGCATCCCGATCGTGGTCAGGATCGACAACACCGGGAACAGCCACATCTTCAGCCGCAGTTCGGCGTCAGAGTTGCGGTAGCGCAAGATGATCTGCGAGATCGCGATCAGGATGTAGACGAACAGAATGATCGCACCGCTCGAGTTGAGCAGGAACGCGAATATCGTGTCCTCGGCGAAGGCGGCGGCGATCACGCACGCGAAGCCGACGATCGACGAGAACAGGATCGCATTGACGGGGACGCCGCGGCGCGACAACCGCACCAGCAGTTCGGGCGCCTCGTTGCGCGCGGCGAGCACGAACAGCATCCGCGATGCCGTGTACATCCCCGAGTTCAAGCAGCTGAGCACCGCCGTCAGCACGACGGCGTTCATGATGTCGTCGGCGTAGGGAATCCCCATTTCGGTGAATGCGGCGACGAACGGCGAGGCGGCCAGGTCCTCGCTGTTCCACGGCACGATCGTGACGAGCAGGAAAACCGACAGGACGTAGAAGATCAGAATGCGCCAAATCACCGATGTGGCGGCCTTCGCGACCGCCTTTTCGGGATCCGACGACTCGGCGGCGGCGATCGTCGCGATCTCAGGGCCGACCATCGAGAAGATCACGGTGACGATGCCGACGGTGATGACGCCGGCCCCCAACGGCATGAACCCGCCATGGGTCCACAGATTGGAGAAGTCGGTCGACTTGTTCGGCCACAGCCCGAGCACGAAGCAGGTGCCGATCGCGATGAACACCAGGATCGCCGCCACCTTGATGCCGGCGAACCAGAACTCGAACTCGCCGTAGGACTTCACCGAGAACAGGTTGGTCGCGGTCATCAGGACCATAAAGATCAACGCGCACAACCACAATGGGATGTCGAGCCAGTACTGGATGATCTTCGCGCCCGCGATCGCCTCGAAGCCGACGACGATCACCCAGAAGTACCAGTACAGCCAGCCGACGGAGAAGCCGGCCCAGTGCCCCAACGCATCGCGGGAGTAGTCGGCGAAGGACCCCGTCGACGGGTTGGCGACCGCCATCTCGGCGAGCATGCGCATCACCATGATGATCAACAGCCCCGACAGCGCGTAGGTGATGAATACGCCGGGTCCGGTGTCGCCCATCACCACCCCGGAGCCGACGAACAGGCCGGCGCCGATCACCCCGCCGATCGCGATCATCCTGAGCTGACGCTGATTCAGAGACTTTTTCAATCCCGGCTCGGCGGTCATGGGCGCTCCTGTTGATCTTGACGGGTTCGGGCCGAATACCCGTTTCGCTTTCTGACCTAACTCAGGATGGCTGGTCCCCCGCCCCCGGGTGCCGGCCCTACCGCTTGCTGAAGATGATGCGGTGCCAATCCTTCTCGGCGACACCGGTGATGTCGCTCATCACGTGCTTGATCGTGAGGTACTCCTCGAAGGAGTAGTCCGACATGTCCTTGCCGAAGCCCGAAGCGCCGACACCGCCGTGCGGCATCTCGCTGATGATCGGGATGTGATCGTTGATCCATACGCATCCTGACCGGATCTCGCGCGACGCGCGCTGCGCGCGGTAGACGTCGCGGGTCCACGCCGACGCGGCAAGGCCGTAAGCCGTGTCGTTGGCCTGTCGCAGCGCATCGTCGTCGTCAGAGAACGACCGCACCGTCAGCACCGGACCGAAGATCTCGTCGCGGTACACCTCGGAATCCTCGGCGACGTCGGCGATCACGGTCGGCAGGTAGAAGGAGCCGGCGCCGTCGGGTGCGCTGCCGCCGGTGACGATGCGGCCACCCTGCCCGGGCGCCCGCTCCACCATGCCGGAAACCTTGGCGCGGTGCGCCATTGAGATCAGCGGCCCTAGGTCGGTGTCATCGTCGTTCGGATCGCCGACCACCACCCTGCTCATCACCTCGGCGACGCCCGCGACGAAGTCGTCGTAAAGGTCACGCGCGACGATCGCCCGAGTGGCCGCGGTGCAATCCTGACCGGTGTTGATCAGCGCACCGGCGACCGCGCCCTGGATCGCGGCGTCGAGGTCGGCGTCGTCGAACACGACGAACGGCGCCTTGCCGCCGAGCTCGAGCTGCGTGCGGTGGCCATGCACGGCGGCTGCGGCCATCACCTTGCGGCCCACCGGCGTCGACCCGGTGAACGTGACGACGTCGACGCCGGGGTGGCCGGCCAATGCGGTGCCGACGTCGCCGCCCGCCCCGGTCACCACGTTGAACACCCCGTCAGGCAGCCCCGCCTCGGTGGCCAGCCGCGCCAGCGTCAGCGTCGTCAACGGCGTCAGCTCGGCCGGCTTGATGACGACGCTGCACCCCGCGGCCAACGCCGGCAACACCTTCCACACCGCCATCTGCAGCGGGTAATTCCACGGCGTGATGGTGGCGACGACGCCGACGGCTTCGCGCCGGATGCTGGAGGTGTGGTCTCCGGAGTACTCCGCGGTGGCCTTGCCCTCGAGGTGACGCGCCGCGCCCGCGAAGAAGTCGACGTTATCGATGCTGCCCGGCACATCGAACTCACGGGCCAGCCGCGCCGGCTTGCCGGTCTGGCTCACCTCCTCGGCGACCAGTTCATCGGCGTGCTCGGCCATCAGCGCCGCGAGCTTGGCCAGCACCGTCGCGCGCTCCACGGGCGTGACGCTCCCCCAGCCCGGCTGTGCCTTCCGCGCCGCGGCCACCGCGGTGTCGACGTCGGCCGGGGTGGCCAACGCGAGTTCGGCCACGACGTCGCCGTTGGCCGGGTTGATGACCTGATGGCTCGCGCCGCCGGTGATCACCGGCGCACCGTTGATCCAGCTGCCGGCTTTGATGTCGGAGTGGGCCGATGCCGTCAGAGTCATGGCCCAAACGCTAGCCGACGGCGTCCCCGTGGGGCTACGCATTCCCGCCGTCACCGGATGGCTAAGCGCGTGATTTCATAGCCTTGGTTGCTTGTAACGACGGATTCCGTGCACAATCTCAAGCATGGCTAACCCGGGTGCTGATGCCGTGCAGCCCGTCTTCCAGCGCCTTCAAACGCGTCCGGGAGCGGCGGTGCAACTCGACGATCTGTCCAAAGCGATTATCGAGAAGCTGCAACAGGACGGTCGTCGGTCGTATGCCGGTATCGGCAAGGCGGTGGGGCTCTCCGAGGCGGCGGTGCGCCAGCGGGTCCAGCGCATGGTCGATGCGGGCGTGATGCAGATCGTCGCCGTCACCGATCCGATGCAGCTCGGATTCGCGCGGCAGGCGATGATCGGGATCCGCTGCACCGGGGACACGACGCTGGTGGCTGACAAGTTGGCCGCGATCGACGCGGTCGAGTACGTGGTGCTGACCGCGGGCTCCTTCGACGCCATCATCGAAGTGGTCTGCGAGGACGACGACGATCTGCTCGATCTGCTCAACACGCAGATCCGCGCGCTGCCCGGAGTGCTATCCACCGAAACGCTCGTATATCTGAAACTCGTTAAGCAGCAATATAATTGGGGTACACGATGACGACAACCGGTATCGCGCCGGAGATTTCAAACGATCTTGCCGACAAAGCGAACCGGCATCTGTGGGGTCACTTCGCGCGACACGGCAACGGCATCGCGCCGCCGATCATTACCCGCGGCGAGGGCGTCACGATCTGGGATGACAGGGGCAAGAGCTACATCGACGGGTTGAGCGGCCTGTTCGTCGTGCAGGTCGGCCACGGCCGCAAGGAGCTCGCCGAGGCGGCTGCCAAGCAAGCCGAGACGCTGTCCTTCTTCCCGTTGTGGTCCTATGCGACACCGCCTGCCATCGAATTGTCCGAGCGCATAGCGAATTACGCTCCAGGTGATCTGAACCGCGTCTTCTTCACAACCGGCGGCGGAGAAGCTGTCGAGACCGCATGGAAGCTGGCGAAGAACTACTTCAAGCTCACCGGCAAGCCGGGTAAGCACAAGGTGGTCTCGCGTTCGATCGCCTACCACGGCACGCCGCAGGGCGCGCTGGCGATCACCGGCCTTCCGGCCTTCAAGGCTCCGTTCGAGCCGCTGACGCCCGGCGGCTTCCGCGTGCCGAACACCAACTTCTACCGCGCCCCCGAGCCCTACCACACCGACGTCAAGGCGTTCGGCGCCTACTGCGCCGACCGCATCGCCGAGGCGATCGAGTTCGAGGGGCCCGACACCGTCGCGGCGGTGTTTCTGGAACCGGTGCAGAACGCGGGTGGCTGTTTCCCGCCGCCGCCGGGGTATTTCGAGCGGGTCCGCGAGATCTGCGACTCCTACGACGTGCTGCTGGTGTCCGACGAGGTGATCTGCGCGTACGGCCGCATCGGCTCGATGTTCGCCTGCGACGACTTCGGCTACGTACCCGACATGATCACCTGCGCCAAGGGTCTGACGTCGGGCTACTCGCCGATCGGCGCAATGATCGCCAGCGACAAGCTCTTTGAGCCGTTCAACGACGGCAAGACCACGTTCGCGCACGGCTACACGTTCGGCGGCCACCCGGTGTCAGCGGCGGTCGCCATGGCCAACCTCGACATCTTTGAGCGCGAGGGCATCAACGATCACGTCAAGGAAAACGCGCCCGCGTTCCGCGCGACGCTGGAGAAGCTGTACGACCTGCCGATAGTCGGCGATGTGCGCGGCGAGGGCTTCTTCTACGGCATCGAACTCGTGAAGGACAAGGCCACCAAGGAGACCTTCAGCGACGAGGAATCAGAACGGCTCCTGCGCGGCTTCCTGACCCCCGCGCTGTTCGAGGCGGGGCTGTACTGCCGCGCCGACGACCGCGGCGACCCGGTCGTGCAGCTGGCTCCCCCGCTGATCAGCGGGCAGAAGGAGTTCGACGCGATCTACGACATCCTGCACCGGGTGTTGGCCGAGGCCAGCCAGCAGCTGTAGCGCCGGCGCCGCAATCGCGTCAGGCCGCGCCGAAATCCGACTTTTGCAGACGTCCTCGCGCACTTTCCCTCCAAAACTCGGATTTCGCCAAGCGACCGCGCGACAGCGCCGGCGCCGCGATCACAACTGCAACTTGAGCCACTGCAGTCACAGCGTGGCTCCCCGCAAACCCGTGGGGCATCGCATAGTCTGCGGTCACGATGGTGACCTCCACATCTGCGGCTGGGCGCGCTGGCGCCCTGGTAGCGGCGCTTTTTCTGATGACGGGCCCGGCATTGGCGAACGCCGAGCCCGTCGCCGCGCCCGCAGCCTGCCCGTATCAGGTCAACACCCCGCCCGCCGTCGACTCGTCGGAGGAGCCGACAGCCGGTGACCCGCCCCAGCCGCTGGCGGTGCCGTCCGACCCCGTGGGCGGCGATGCGCTCGGCGGCTGCGGCATCATCACCGCGCCGGGCACTCCGCCGGTGCCCAACGACGTCTCCGCGGAAGCCTGGCTGGTCGCCGACCTCGACACCGGCGACGTCATCGCCGCGAAGGATCCGCACGGCAGGCACCGGCCGGCCAGCATCATCAAGGTGCTGGTCGCCATTCAGGCACTGCGCGACTTACCGATCCACAAGGTGGTCGCGGGCACCGCCGACGATGCGGCAGCCGAGGGCACCAAGGTCGGCATCGGCGAGGGCGGCCACTACTCCGTCGGCGACATCCTGCACGGGCTGCTCATGCACTCCGGCAACGACGCCGCACACGCGCTTGCCATGCAGATGGGCGGGATGGACGCCACGCTGACCAAGCTCAACGATCTGGCGGCCAAGCTCGGCGGCCGCGATACCCGGGTCGCCACACCGTCGGGTCTCGACGGACCCGGCATGAGCACATCGGCCTACGACATCGGCCTGTTCTACCGCTACGCCTGGCAGAACCCGACTTTCGCCGAGATCGTCGCGACGCGCGACTTCGATTTCCCGGGTCGCGGCGACGCTGGCTACCCGATCGAGAACGACAACAAGTTGCTCGCGAACTATCCCGGCGCGATGGGCGGCAAAACGGGTTACACCGACGACGCGGGCCAGACCTTCGTCGGCGCCGCCAACCGCGACGGGCGCAGGCTGGTGGCGGTGCTGCTGCACGGCACGCGGCTGCCGATAGCGCCGTGGGAGCAGGCCGCACACCTACTGGACTACGGCTTTGCGACCGCGCCGGGCACGAAGGTGGGCACGCTCGTCGAACCGGATCCGTCGCTGGTGGTCGCCCCGAAGGACGCCAGCGACGCCACCTCGGTGAAGGCAGCCACCGCATTGCCGGCCGCGGACGCGATGCCGGTACGCGTCGGCGTCGCGTTCGTCGGCGCGGTCATCGTGTTCAGCCTGATCATGGCCGCTCGCTCCGTGAACCGCAGGCCGCAGCACTAGTCCATCAGCGGCGCCGGGCCAGATGTGAAAAGCCCAGTGCGCCAAGGGCTCCCACTGCCGCCGCGGTCAACGCGCCGACGGGTCCGATGCCCTCGCGCACCTGCACACGCGGGTTGATCACCGCACCACCGGGCGGCTCGATGGGAGCGGCCTCGAGGTTTTCCTTTGCCGTGGCCGCCCACGCGGTGGCGAACAGGATCATCCTGGCGGTGATGTAGGCGAACACCATCAAGCCCAGGACCGGACCGAACGTCGCTCCGGCGGGGCCCGTCACGACCGACCTCAGATAGATCGACGCCACCAGCTTGAAGATCTCGAACGCGACCGCGACCAGCAGCCCTGCCCTGGCCGCGCTGCGGAAGCTGATCGACTCCCGAGGCAACCGCGCGATCATCCACGTGAACAACAGCCACGAGATCAGCAGCGAGACGGCGATCGAGGCGAGGCGCAAGCCGATACTGACCCCCGGAAGGTCTTCCAGGCCAAGCCATTTGACGATACGGCGCATGAGTCCGGAACTGCTCATCGCCGACAGGGCAATCGTGAGGGCGATCGCGCCGAACAGGCCGACGATCGCGATGAGGTCGGAGATCTTGGTGCGGATGAAGCCGTCGGAGTCCTGACGCAGCAGGCCCCACATCTGGCTCAGGGCCTCGCGGAGGTTCGCCATCCAAGCCAGACCCGCCCACGCGGCCGTCGCCAGCCCGATGATGCCGACAGACGTGCGCGATTCGATCGCAGAGTCCATCAGCTTCACCAACTGCTGCCCGAGGTCGCCGGATACGCTGGATTTGATGCGATCGGTGATGTCGGCCAACAGATCCGGCTGGCTGGCGAGTACGAAGCCCGTGATCGCGAAGGCGACCATCAGCATCGGGAACAGCGCGAAAATTGTGAAGTAGGTGATTCCCGCGGCGTAGAAGTCACCCTTGCTGTCCTGATAGCGCGACTGGGCCCGCATCACATGGTCGAACCACCTGTACCGCGCGCGAAAACGGTCCAAAATTCCAGGTTCGCCCGGTTCGGCCATGCCGACCTCCCGAGAACGCTAATGCGGTTGCTGTAGAAACCCTAGCCGCTCATATACCCGCTTCAATGTCTTCGCAGACACCTCGTTGGCGCGGGTGGCGCCGGCGGCGAGGATCCCCTCGAGTTCGGTGGTGTCGGAGAGCAACTCATCGACCCTCGTCTTGATCGGGGTGACGAACTCCACCACCGCTTCGGCGGTGTCCTTCTTCAGGTCGCCGTAACCGCGGCCGGCGTAGCCGTCCACCAGCTTGTCGACGTCGGCGCCCGTGACTGCGGCCTGAATTGTCAGCAGGTTCGATACGCCGGGCTTGGCTTCGGGGTCGTACCGGATCTCGCGTTCGCTGTCGGTGACCGCGGACCGGATCTTCTTCGCAGTGATCTTCGGATCGTCGAGCAGGGCGATCAGCCCGGCGTCGGTGGACGCCGACTTGCTCATCTTCGCCGTAGGGTCGGCCAGGTCGTAGATCTTTGCGGTAGCCCTGGGAATCATCGGCTCGGGGATGACGAAGGTGTCGGGAAACCGGGCATTGAACCGCTGGGCGACGTCGCGGGCGAGCTCGAGGTGCTGGCGCTGATCCTCCCCGACGGGCACGACGTCGGTGTCGTAGAGCAACACGTCCGCGGCCATCAACACGGGATAGGTGAACAGGCCGACGGTCGTGGCGTCGCTGCCCTCCTTCTGCGACTTGTCCTTGAACTGCGTCATCCGCGATGCCTGGCCGAAGCCGGTGAAACAGCCCAGCACCCAAGCCAGTTCGGTGTGCGCGGGCACATGACTCTGTACGAAGATGGTGGCCCGGAACGGGTCGACGCCCATCGCCAGGTACTGCGCGGCGGTCGCCAGGGTGCGGCGGCGCAACGTGGCCGGATCCTGCGGGAGGGTGATGGAGTGCAGGTCGACGACGCAGAAGTAGGCATCGAACTCGTCCTGAAGCGCCGCCCACTGCGCAACCGCCCCCAGCGCATTTCCGAGGTGCAAGGAGTCAGAGGTGGGTTGCACGCCGGAGAAGACGACGCGCTCGGCTGGCTTGCTCATGATGGGTAAATCTTTTCATTCGCCGTCAGCCCGCTCGACCCGTGCCCCGCGAACGTTCCGTACCGGTCGAAATTACGGCGCTTTGTCGACTGGTAAGGAACGTTCGGCGGAGTGGGGCAGTGTCCGACAGTCGCCGACGAGCTTGCGGTACCGCCGGTATCACCTTTACTGTCGGCACCATGGCCCCTCGTGACCCGATCCATCTCGGCTCCGGCGAACCGATGCTGTTGCTGCATCCATTCATCCTGTCCCAGAACGTGTGGAAAGGTGTCGCGCCGCTGATAGCTGACACCGGTCGCTACGAGGTATTCGCACCGACGATGCTCGGCCACAACGGCGGCGGCCGCGGCGCTCCAGTTCGAAGGACACCCAGCCGCCGAGTGAGTTCCCGACGATATGAGCCGTTCCCCAGCCCAGCGCGTCCAGTCGGCGCTCTACGTCATCGGCCAGCGTGGCGGTATCCAGCAGGAACGTGCCGCGGCCGCGCCCGCACGCTGACCGGAATCGCACCCGCGGGCGGGTGGAACCACTTCACACCCGCGAAGTTCGAAATCGTCGCCAAGTTCCTCGCCGCAGCGCCCGTCTTCGCCGTGTGCCGGCGTCTCGGGAGACGCGCGGCCAAGTTCCCCTTCGCGCGACAGCTCGCCTATCCGGCCGTCAGCGCGACGCCCGACGTACTCAGTGACGACGACATCCTCGAACTCATCGACGACGCCGGGCACTGCTCGGCGTACTACCAGATGCTGGTGAAATCGTTGACGCTGCCGGGCCTGCTCGAATTGGCCAAGACGCGCACGCCAACCCACCTGGTGGTCTGCGAAAAGGATCGCGTGCTGCCGACGCCGCGCTTCACCCGCCAATTCACCAATCACCTGCCCAAGAACACGAAGGTGACCACGCTCGACGGGGTCGGGCACGTGCCGATGTACGAGGCGCCGCAGCGCATCGCCGACGTCATCACCGACTTCGTCGACCAGTACGCCCACCCGAAGGCGGGTTAGGCGCTAGTCGCGCGCGGACTCCAGCGTCTCGTTGAGCGTCTTGCTCGGCCGCATCACCGCGGTCGTCTTCTCGCGATCCGGGTAGTAGTAGCCGCCGATATCAACCGAATCCCCTTGCACCTCAGCAAGTTCGGACACAATCGTCTCTTCGTTCTCGCCGAGCGACTTGGCCAGGCCCGCGAAGTGGTCGGCCAACTCCTTATCCTCAGTCTGGCCGGCAAGCTCCTGCGCCCAGTACAACGCCAGATAGAACTGGCTGCCGCGGTTGTCCAACTCGCCGGTCTTACGTGACGGACCCTTGTTGTTCTCCAACAGTTTTCCGATCGCGGCATCGAGCGTCGTGCCCAGCAGGGTGGCCCGCTTGTTGTCGGTCTTGCGGCCCAGGTCCTCGAAACACGCACCGAGAGCAAGGTATTCGCCGAGCGAATCCCAACGCAGATGGTTCTCCTCGACCAACTGGTTCACGTGCTTGGGCGCCGAACCGCCCGCGCCCGTCTCATACATGCCGCCGCCGGCCATCAGCGGCACGATCGACAGCATCTTGGCGCTGGTGCCCAGCTCCAGTATCGGGAACAGGTCGGTCAGGTAGTCGCGCAGGATATTTCCCGTGACCGCGATGGTGTCCTGGCCGCGGATCAGCCGTTCCAGCGTGTACCGCATCGCCCATACCTGCGGCATGATCTGGATGTGAAGGCCCTCGGTGTCGTGGTCCTTTAGATACTCCTTGACCTTTTTGCGCAGTTCGACCTCGTGCGGCCGTTCGGTGTCGAGCCAGAACAGCGCAGTCATGCCCGAGGCCCGCGCCCGCGTGACGGCCAGCTTCACCCAATCTCGAATCGCGGCGTCCTTGACGACGGGCATGCGCCAGATGTCGCCGGTCTCGACGTTCTGCGTCAGCAGCACCTCGTCGGTGTCGATGTCGACGATGTTGGCGACGCCGTCCTCGGGGATCTCGAACGTCTTGTCGTGGCTGCCGTACTCCTCGGCCTTCTGTGCCATAAGGCCGACGTTCGGAACGGTGCCCATCGTCGTCGGATCGAACTGCCCGTGGGTCTTGCAGAAGTTGACCATCTCCTGGTAGATCCGCGAGAACGTCGACTCCGGATTCACCGCCTTGGTGTCCTTGGTGCGTCCGTCGGCGCCGTACATCTTGCCGCCGAGGCGGATCATCGCCGGCATCGACGCGTCGACGATCACGTCGCTGGGCGAATGGAAGTTCGTGATGCCGCGCGCCGAGTCGACCATCGCCAACTCGGGACGGTGTTCGTGGACGGCGTGGATGTCCTGGATGATCTCCTCGCGTTGCGAGGCGGGCAGCGACTCGATCTTGTCGTAGAGGTCGCTCATGCCGTTGTTGACGTTCACGCCCAACTCGTCGAGCACCTTCTGGTGCTTGGCGAACGCGTCTTTGTAAAACACCTTGACGGCGTGGCCGAAGACGATCGGGTGCGACACCTTCATCATCGTCGCCTTGACGTGTAGCGAGAACATCACGCCGGTCTTGTAGGCGTCCTCGATCTGCTCTTCGAAGAACTCGCACATCGCCTTCTTGCTCATGAACATCGAGTCGATGATGTCGCCGTCGTCGAGCGCCACCTCTGGCTTGAGCACGATGGTCTCGCCGCTCTTCGTCTCCAGCACCATCTTGACCTTGCGAGCCTTGTCGAGCGTCATCGACTTCTCGCCGTGGTAGAAGTCGCCCTTTTTCATCGTCGCGACGTGGGTGCGTGACGCCTGCGACCACTCACCCATGCTGTGCGGATGCTTGCGCGCGTACTCCTTCACCGCCTTGGGCGCGCGCCGGTCCGAATTGCCCTCGCGCAGAACGGGGTTCACCGCGCTACCGAGGACCTTCGCGTAGCGCTCCTTGATTTCGGATTCCTCGTCGTTCTTCGGCTCGCCCGGATAGTCCGGCAGGTCGTACCCCTTGGACTTGAGCTCCTTGATGGCCGCCAGCAGCTGCGGCACCGAGGCGCTGATGTTCGGCAGCTTGATGATGTTGGTCGCCGGGTCCTGGGTGAGCTCACCCAGGCGGCCGAGGTTGTCGGGCACGCGCTGCTCTTCGGTCAGGCGGTCGGAGAACTCCGCGAGGATGCGCGCCGCCACCGAGATGTCGCTGGTCTCGATGGTGATTCCAGCCGGCTCGGTGAAGGTTCTGATGATCGGCAGAAAGCCGTAGGTCGCCAGCAGCGGCGCCTCATCGGTCAGCGTGTAGATGATCGTCGGCTTCTCGTTACTCATTCCTCGACTCCCGCTCGCTCCGGTCCTTGCTCGTTCCTCACTGCGATCCTCACTCGCGATCGTCTTCGCGTGCTCATGTGGTCTCTCCCGGCGTCGGTGTCGGCTATCAGTATCGCGTCGGTTATGAACCTACGCGTGCCCAGATATGGGGACATTCGCCCCATGCCATGAGGCTCCGACCACCAGCAGAATCAGGCTGTGATCAACCTGGTGGCACCCATGACCTGCCGTGCGATACCATTTCGGTCGGTCATGAGCGCCAGCGTCAAGCCCCGGCTTGCTGGCCGGCAACCCTCCAACCGCGGTGGGGTGCCCCGGGTGATGACCAGGTTGAGTAGCACCAAGCGGCTACAAGGCAAGCGCGGGTCCGCCGGAAACGGACCCCCAGACAACAGACGGAGGTCCGTTTCGCATGAGCACGCCAGAAGACCCGAAGGCTAACTGGTCGTTCGAGACCAAGCAGATCCACGCCGGGCAGACTCCCGACGCCGCCACCAACGCGCGGGCCCTGCCGATCTACCAGACGACGTCGTACACGTTCAACAGCACCGAGCACGCCGCCGCGCTGTTCGGCCTTGCCGAGCCCGGCAACATCTACACCCGGATCATGAACCCGACGCAGGACGTCGTCGAGCAGCGCATCGCCGCACTCGAGGGCGGCGTTGCGGCGCTGTTCGTGGCGTCGGGTCAGGCGGCCGAGACGTTCGCAATCCTCAACCTCGCGAACACCGGCGACCACATCGTCTCGAGCCCGCGTCTCTACGGCGGCACCTACAACCTGTTCCACTACACGCTGCCCAAGCTGGGCATCGAGGTCAGCTTTGTGGAGAACCCCGACGACCTGGAGTCGTGGCGCGCCGCCGTGCAGCCCAACACGAAGGCGTTCTTCGGCGAGACCATCTCCAATCCGCAGAACGACATCCTCGACATCCCCAACGTCGCGGCCGTCGCGCACGAGGCCGGGGTGCCGCTGATCGTCGACAACACCGTCGCGACGCCATACCTGATCCAGCCGCTGAGCCACGGCGCGGACATCGTCGTGCATTCGGCCACCAAATACCTCGGTGGCCATGGCGCCGCGATCGCCGGAGTGATCGTCGACGGCGGCACCTTCGACTGGACGAATGGACGCTTCCCTGGGTTTACCAGCCCAGATCCCAGCTACCACGGCGTCGTCTTCGCCGAGCTGGGGCCGCCGGCGTACGCCCTCAAGGCGCGCGTCCAATTGCTGCGCGACATGGGCTCTGCCGCGTCGCCGTTCAACGCCTTCCTCGTCGCCCAGGGGCTCGAGACGCTGAGCCTGCGCGTCGAGCGTCACGTCGCCAACGCACAGCGCGTCGCCGAGTTCCTCGACCGGCATCCCGACGTGATCTCGGTGAACTACGCGGGGCTGCCCAGCTCGCCGTGGCACGAGCTGGGCAAGAAACTGGCCCCCAAGGGCACCGGCGCGGTGCTGGCCTTCGAGCTGGCGGGCGGCATCGATGCGGGCAAGGCGTTCGTCAACGCGTTGACGCTGCACAGTCACGTCGCCAACATCGGCGACGTGCGATCGCTGGTCATCCACCCGGCGTCGACCACCCACTCGCAGCTGACCCCCGAGGAGCAGCTCGCGACGGGCGTGACGCCCGGCCTGGTCCGGCTGGCGGTCGGCATCGAGGGGATCGACGACATCATCGCCGACCTCGAGCAGGGTTTCGCAGCCGCCAAGCCGTTCCATGCCGCAAGTAGCACCGACCCGGCTGCGGTCTCAGCGTTTTAGGAGACGGCCGTGAGGACGCAGAAGTGACAATCTTTGACGTGCACACCGACACGCTGCCTGCCGAAGGCGAGGTCGCGATCGTCGACATCGGAGCGCTGACGCTGGAGAGCGGCGCCGTCATCGACGACGTGTCGATCGCCGTGCAGCGATGGGGGGCACTGTCGCCCAACCGCGACAACGTCGTGGTGGTGTTGCATGCGCTGACCGGCGACTCGCACATCACCGGACCGGCCGGCCCCGGGCACCCGACCGCGGGTTGGTGGGACGGCGTCGCGGGCCCGGGCGCGCCGATCGACACCGACCGGTGGTGCGCGGTTGCCACCAACGTGTTGGGCGGCTGCCGCGGATCGACCGGGCCCAGTTCGCTTGCCCGCGACGGAAAGCCTTGGGGCTCGAGGTTTCCGCGGGTGACCATTCGCGACCAGGTGGCCGCCGATGTCGCCGCGCTCGCGGCGCTGGGCATCACCGATGTCGCCGCCGTGGTCGGCGGGTCGATGGGTGGCGCGCGTGCGCTGGAGTGGATGATCGCCTATCCGGACAATGTGCGCGCGGCGTTGGTGCTCGCAGTCGGGGCGCGGGCGACCGCCGACCAGATCGGCACCCAGTGCAGCCAGGTGGCCGCGATCAAGTCCGACCCGAACTGGCAGGGCGGCGACTACTACGACACCGGCCGCTCGCCCGACATCGGGATGGAGATCGCGCGCAGGTTCGCACACCTGACCTACCGCGGCGAGGTCGAACTCGACGAGCGCTTCCGCAACGACGGCCAGGGCGACGAGGATCCGGTGGCCGGCGGCCGCTACGCGGTGCAGAGCTATCTGGAATATCAGGGCCACAAGCTGGTGAACCGATTCGACGCGGGCACCTACGTCGCGCTGACCGAGTCGCTGTCCAGCCACGACGTCGGTCGTGGCCGCGGCGGCATCCGGGCGGCGCTGACGAACTGCCCCGTGCCGGTGGTGGTCGGCGGCATCACTTCCGACCGGCTTTACCCGCTGCGGCTCCAGGAGGAATTAGCCGAGCTGCTTCCGGGTTGTGCGGAGTTGAAGGTTGTCGATTCGATCTACGGCCACGACGGGTTTCTCGTCGAGACGGAGGCGGTCGGCGTCCTGATCCGCGAGACATTGGAGCTGGCCTCGAAGTGACCCAACAGTCGCAGCAGCGATCCCTGTCGTTCGGCGCGGAAGCCGCGGCATACGAGCGCGGCAGACCGTCGTATCCCCCCGAAGCAATCGACTGGCTGTTGCCGCCGCGCGCCAGAGACGTGCTCGACCTGGGTGCGGGCACCGGCAAGCTGACCACCCGCCTCGTCGAGCGCGGCCTGGATGTCGTCGCGGTTGATCCGATTCCGGAAATGCTTGAGCTGCTGACCAATTCGCTGCCCGACACACCTGCCCTGCTCGGTACCGCTGAGGACATCCCGCTGCCCGACGACAGCGTCGACGCGGTGCTGGTGGCACAGGCGTGGCATTGGTTCGACGGCGAGCTGGCCGTCAAGGAGATCGCCCGTGTACTGCGGCCTGGCGGTCGGCTCGGCCTGGTGTGGAACGCCCGCGACGAGCGGCTCGGTTGGGTCAAAGACCTGGGCCGGATCATCGGGCATGAGGATGCGCAGTTCAACGAGAACACCACGCTTCCCGACGTGTTCTCCGATGTCGAGCATCATCGCGTCGAGTGGACGAGTTACCTGACCCCGCAGGCGCTCATCGACCTCGTCGCCTCCCGCAGCTACTGCATCACCTCACCGGCCGATGTCCGCACGCAGACGCTCGAACGGGTGCGCGAGCTTTTGGCAACCCATCCCGCGCTGGCCAACACCAACGGCCTGGCGCTGCCCTACATCACGGTAAGCATCCGCGCGACGCTCACCACCCCCTGAACGCCCAAACCGACATTTGGGCGCAAAAGTGCGAGTGCGGCGCGCCTTTTCGTCGATCTCGGCGCAGGCTAAGCGCCGAACCAGCGAGCCAACGCGGTACGCAACCGCACGGCGTCGTCGGCTTCGAATTGGTCTGCGGCCCACGCGACATAACCGTCGGGCCGAATGAGCATGGCCGCGGGCCTATCGCTCATCCTGCCCCTCACCATCTCCACGGCGTCGGTCCACGCCGCGGCGGCCGCCGCAGCCATGCCGCCGGAGAAGTCGAGCAACACCGGTCGCGCGTCGTGGAGCAAGTCGGCGACGCGACGGCCGTCGTCGAGGCTGACGTCGGGCACCATCAGTCCGGACCACGGATGATCGTCGCCGACGTCGTAGCGGACGTCCGAGCCGGCCAGCAGACCCGCGAGGTGACTCGTCACTCCCGGCTGGCGCGCCAGCTCCCCGAACAGCTCGCGCAGCGCCTCCACCTCGGGGCCCGGGGCGGCGAGCGCGAGCTGCGCCTGCGAGTGCATCATCACCCGCTGTCCGACCGGAAAGCGTTCGGTCTCATAGGTGTCGAGCAGGCCGTCGGGTGCCCGGCCGGCCACCTCGGCCGCGAGCTTCCAGCCGAGGTTCACCGCGTCCTGCATACCGAGGTTCAACCCAGGCCCGCCCATCGGCGAATGCACGTGTGCAGCATCGCCGAGCAGCAACACCCGCCCGTCGCGGTACCGGTCGGCCTGCCGGGTGTTGATGGCATCGAGGCGACGCAGCGCATGCGGTCCCTGCTTCGTCGGCGCCTCGAGAGCTAGGTCCACTCCGATGATGCGGCGGGCGCTGTCACGCAACTCATCGAGGGTCATTGGCCCGTCGGCGCTCCCGGGAGTCCAGCCGTATTCAACCGTGCCGAGCATGGGCCGGTCCGGTTCGAGCGGGAAGACGATGATGGATCCAGCCTGAAACCTGTTGTAGCCGAACGACAATAGACCGAAACCGGGAATCTCGTAGCCGCGGCCGGGCACCAGGTGGTCTTCGGGCAGGTGCACATGCGCGAGCCGGCTCACGATTGGCGACGTATACCCGGAGAACCCGATGCCGACGCTCTTGCGCACGGTGCTACGCCCGCCGTCGGCCCCAACCAGGTAGCTTGCCTCGATGTGGTAGCCGCCATCGGCGGTCGCGACGGTCAGCGCCACGGCGTCGTCGTTCGCACGCAAGTCCGTCAACTCGTGGCCCCACCGGATGTCCACACCCAGATCGCGGGCCCGCTTCTCCAGCAGTCGAACCAGCCGTGGCTGCGGCAACAGCAGCGCATACATCGGGTTGTCCTCGAGGTCGAGGAAACTCAGGCCGATACCGGCGAACGTCCAACCGTAGGCGGGCTTCGGCGGGCCCTCGTCGCCGCCGAACAGATGGTAGAGGCCACGCATGTCGAGCTGCCGGATCACTTGTCCGACAAGCCCGTTGGCCTTCGGCTCGTCGCTGGCGGCGGGCAACTTGTCCACGACGACGGGCCGCACACCCGCCAGCGCCAGCTCACACGCCAGCATCAGGCCGTTGGGTCCGGCTCCCGAGATGACGACGTCAGCGGTTCGAGCGGTCATGACCACCCCTTTCCGATGCGGCCGGCTCGGGAAGACCGGCGGCCACCTCTGTGAACCCGGCCCGGATCAGCGTCGTGATCGCCACCGGCGGATCCGCCCTGACGTAGGTCTCGGTGGCAGCGTCTCCGACGGCGCGTACGACGGCGGTCACAAGCCGCGGGTACAGGTCCCGTTCGGGGTCGGTCCCCGTGCGTTCGGCGATCACCTCGAGCCACTCGTCGAACAGTTCCTTGTTCGTGGCGTCACGAATCTCGGGTCGCATCAGAAGTTTTCGGATCTCCGCGAGTTCCGTGCGGCTCGGAATCTTGTTCTCCTCGCTGTCGGCGTCGCTGAAGTCCTCCTCGAGCGGCGCGAGCACCGCGGCGGTGATCGACATCCACAGTGGTTCGTCGGCCGGACGCGTCCGCAGGACGTCGATACTGCGGCGCAACCGTTCTGTCTGGCGGTAGGCCAGAGCTTCGTACTTTCCGGTGAAGTAGTTGTTGAAGGTGCGCGGCGACACACCCGCAAGCTCGGCGATCGCCTCGCGCGTCACACCTTCGAGACCGCCCTCGAAGGCCAGCTTCAACGCCGCGTCGCTGAGCGCCCGTCGAGTGTCGAGCTTCTTACGTTCCCGAAGGCCGGCCACAGACACACCGTATCAAAACTTGCACTGTGGGCAACTTTTCCTGGTGAGCAAAAACTGGCACGTTCTGACTATTTTGTCCATATCGTGTGATTTGGTCGAAAGCGATTAGAATACCCGTATGGCTGCACTGACATTCCGCAACCGCGACGGCGAGTTGGTCGACGTGCCGACGGTGGCTGCCACCAGGTTCAAAAACGAGTTCGGCGCGATCTTCGAGCAGGCCGCGCTGGGCGGCGCAGTGGCGATCACCAAGCACAACACCCCCAAGGCGGTGCTGCTGTCGTATGCCGAGTTCGAGGCGCTGACGAAGTCCGCCGCGCCTGTGCTCGACGAGTTGACCGACGAGTTCGACGACCTCCTGGCGAGCATGCAGACACCCACCTCGAAGTCGGCCATGGCCGCCGCCTTCGACGCCACGCCGAAGGAGATGGGCCGCGCCGCGGTGAAGGCCGCGCGGGCCTCACGCCGCTGATCCCCGCGGATGGCCCGTAAAGCGCAGCCACGGATCTACGTGCTGGCCGGCGTCAACGGCGCAGGCAAGAGCAGCATCGGCGGTGCGATGTTGCGCGCGGCCGGCGCCAACTACTTCAACCCCGACGAAGCCGCGCAGGCGTTGATCGCGGCGAATCCCGCCCTCGACCAGATCAAGGCGAACGCCGCAGCATGGCGGCAAGGAAAGCGGTTGTTGGAGAAAGCGATTCGCGAGCGACTCGACTTCGCATTCGAGACGACGCTGGGCGGCTCGACAATGACGCGACTGCTCGACGAAGCGGCATCTCAGGGCATCGAGGTCCGCATCATGTACGTCGGGCTGGCGAGCGCAGAGGAGCACATCGCGCGGGTGGCGCACCGGGTGAGCCAAGGCGGACATGACATTCCGGAGGCCACCATCCGGCGTCGCTGGCGGCACAGCAGGCAGAACCTCATCTCACTACTGCCAACGCTGACCGAATTGCGGGTCTACGACAACTCCGGACACGCCGATCCCGCCGCAGGCGAAACCCCGGAGCCCAAACTGGTGTTGCACCTCGCCCACGGCGAGATCGTCGGGCCACCGGACCTGTCCGCGACGCCGCAGTGGGCCAAGCCGATCGTCGCGGCCGCACTGAAAATGAGTTGACCTGTGTGCGCGATCGCACCGAGATCGACGAAATGGCGCGTTTTACTCGCACTTTTTCGCCCAAATGTGAGTTTGGGCGCAATAGGGGGCTAGCTGGTGCCCAAGGGGTCGATCGTCCAGGCGATGTAGAGCACGGTGGCACTGACCGTCGCCGTGGTGACGAAGTCGATGCCCTTGCTGCGCACCGCGAGCAGGCCGGCCCGTTCGTCGGTCAACGCGATGCGCAGCGCCGCGGCGACGGCGACGCCAATGCCGATCACCAGCGCACCGCGGCGCCAGTAGCCGGCGACCACCAGAACGAACGCCGCGACGAAGAAGACGCCCACCAGCAGGATCGGCCACTGGCCGCGAAACACCTTGCGGGCGAACTCCTTCGGGGTCACTGGGCGCGTTCAGCCAATTCGACGACATTGGTCAGCAGGAACGCCCGCGTCAATGGCCCGACACCGCCGGGGTTGGGCGAGACGTGGCCCGCCACCTCCCAGACATCGGGCGCCACGTCGCCAACCAACTTGCCGTTCTCGTCGCGGCTGACACCGACATCCACCACGGCCGCACCGGGCCGCACCATCTCGGCCGTCACCATGTGCGGCACGCCGGCCGCGGCGATGATGATGTCCGCTTCGCGCGTCAGCTGCGGGAGGTGTCGAGTTGCTGTGTGGCACAACGTCACCGTGGCGTTCTCCGAGCGACGGGTGAGCAACAGCCCGAGCGGTCTGCCGACCGTCACTCCCCTGCCGATCACCACCACGTTGGCACCGGCGATCTCCACCTCGTAGCGCCGCAGCAGGTGCACGATGCCGCGCGGGGTGCACGGCAGCGGCGCCGGCTCGTTGAGCACCAAGCGGCCCAGGTTCATCGGATGCAGGCCGTCGGCGTCCTTACCCGGATCGAGGCGCTCAAGCGCCGCGTTCTCGTTGAGATGCTTGGGCAACGGCAGCTGCACGATGTAACCGGTGCACTCCGGGTTGGCGTTCAGCTCGTCGATGGTCTCGTCGAGTGTCGCCTGACTGATGTCGGCGGGCAGGTCACGCCGGATCGAGTTGATCCCCACCTTCGCGCAGTCGGAATGCTTCCCGCGGACGTAGGCCTGCGAGCCCGGGTCGTCGCCCACCAGCACCGTGCCAAGACCCGGTGTGCGCCCAGCGGCGGTCAGCTTCGCTACCCGTTCCTTGAGGTCGACGAAGATTTCGTCGCGTGTGGCCTTACCGTCCAAAGTGATCGCACCCACGGCTGCCAGTCTGACACGCGCTGTGGGAGGCTTTTTGTATGGACAGCCCGCCAAATGTGTTCACCCCGGCGAAGCTCGGCCCGGTAACGCTGCGCAACCGCATCATCAAGGCGGCCACCTTCGAGGCGTCCACGCCGAACGCCCTCGTCACCGACGATCTCATCAACTACCACCGACTGCCCGCCGCGGGCGGGGTCGGCATGACCACGGTTGCCTACTGCGCTGTCTCCCCCGGTGGACGCACCGACGGCTGGCAGATCTGGATGCGCCCCGAAGCGGTGCCCGGGCTGCAACGGTTGACCGAGACCATCCACGCCGAGGGCGCGGCCATCAGTGCCCAGATCGGCCACGCCGGACCCGTCGCGAATGCGCGGACCAACAAGGCCAAGGCGCTGGCACCCGTGCGGTTCTTCAACCCGCTGTCCATGCGGTTCGCGAAGAAGGCCACGATCGACGACATCCGCGACGTCACCGAGGCGCACGCCAACGCGGCGCGCTACGCGATCGAATCCGGGTTCGACGCCGTCGAAATCCACTTGGGCCACAACTATCTCGCGAGTTCGTTCCTCAGCCCGCTACTCAACCGGCGCACCGACGAATTCGGCGGCTCACTGGAGAACCGATCGAAGGTAGCCCGCGGCGTGGTGCGGGCGGTGCGGCAGGCCGTGGAGAAGGAAGGCAACCCGATCGCGGTCACGGCCAAGCTCAACATGTCCGACGGGGTGCGCGGCGGCATCTCGCTCGAGGAGTCGCTGCAGACCGCCAAATGGCTCGAGGAGGACGGCTGCCTGGACGCGATCGAGCTCACCGCGGGCAGCTCATTGGTCAACCCGATGTACTTGTTCCGCGGCGACGCCCCAGTCAAGGAGTTCGCGGGGGCCTTCAAACCGCCCATTCGGTGGGGCATCCGGATGACCGGCAAGAAGTTCCTCCGTGAATACCCCTACCGCGAGGCGTACCTGCTGCGCGAGGCCAAGCAGTTCCGCGCCGAGCTCAAGCTACCGCTCATCCTGCTCGGCGGCATCACCAATCGCGAGACGATGGACCTGGCGATGGCCGAAGGCTTCGACTTCGTGGCGATGGGCCGCGCGCTGCTCGCCGAACCGGATCTGATCAACCGGATCAAGGACGACGGCGACGCCCACGCGGTCCGGTCGGTATGTACCCATTGCAACCAGTGCATGCCGACCATCTACAGCCACACGCACTGCGTGGTTACCGGATCGCCGGGATGACCGGCTAGCTCCTTTAACCGTCGTCGTATATCGCAGCGATACCTATAGAGTTGGTCGCGATGAGCCGACCCGCCACGCCCGCGCTGACCGTTCGGTACGAGGGGTCAGCACGTACCTTCGCCGCAGGAAACGATGTCGTCATCGGTCGCGATCTGCGTGCCGACGTCCGCATCGCCCACCCGTTGATCTCCCGCGCACACCTAGTGCTGAGGTTCGATCAAGGCCGGTGGATCGCAATCGACAACGGCAGCCTCAACGGCATGTTCGTCAACGGGCGCCGGGTGCCGACCGTCGATCTGCACGACGGCCAGCACGTCAACATCGGCAATCCCGACGGCCCTGAGCTGGTGTTCGAGGTGGGCAGGCAGGAGGCTGCGGGCCGGCCGCCGACGTCGGCGATCCCGATCGCCCGTCCGGGGGGAACCTGGCCCACGCCGCAGGGGCCGCCGACACAGCAGCCGCCGGTCTCACGCCCGCATCCCTACCCATCAGGACCGCAGCAGGGCTACCCGTCGACCCAGCAGCCGCGTTATCCGAGCGCGCCGCAGCCCGGTTATACCGGGGCGCCGTCGCAGCCCACCCGCTCGCCCGCGGCATCGGCAACGCACCAGGTCGCCCAGCCGTCGCTGTCGCAGCCAGCGCTGGAGTCGGTGACGGCCATCGGGCCCGCGGCCGCGCCGCGCTCCAGCGAGGGCAACCTCGCGACGAGCATGCTGAAGATTCTGCGGCCGAGCCGGCCGGCCGAAGCGCCGCCGGGGTCGATCAAGATCGGTCGCAACACCGACAACGACATCGTCATCCCCGACGTGCTGGCATCACGCCACCACGCGACCCTGGTGCCGAATGCAAACGGCAGTGCCGAGATCCGCGACAACCGCAGCATCAACGGCACGTTCGTCAACGGCTCGCGCGTCGACAGCGCCGTCCTGCACGAGGGTGACACCGTCACGATCGGCAACATCGACCTGGTGTTCCGCGGCGGCACGCTCGTGCGGCGCACCGAGACCAGCGCGGCGACGGGTACCGGCGGCCTGGACGTGCACGGTGTCACGTGGACCATCGAGGGCAACAAGACGCTGCTGAACAACATCTCGATATCGGCGCGGCCCGGCACACTGACCGCCGTCATCGGACCGTCGGGTGCGGGCAAGTCCACCTTCGCCCGGTTGGTCGCGGGTTACACCCACCCGACCACCGGCACGGTGGCCTTCGAAGGCCACGACATCCACGCCGAGTACGCGTCGCTGCGTTCCCGAATCGGCATGGTGCCCCAGGACGATGTGGTGCACGGTCAGCTGACCGTGAACCAGGCGCTGATGTACGCCGCCGAGCTGCGGCTGCCGCCTGACACCACGAAGGAAGACCGCGCCAGGGTCGTTGCTCAGGTGCTCGAGGAACTCGAGATGACGCAACACCGGGAGACCCGCGTCGACAAGTTGTCCGGCGGTCAGCGCAAGCGCGCTTCGGTCGCGATGGAGCTGCTGACCGGTCCGTCGCTGCTGCTGCTCGACGAGCCGACGTCTGGTCTCGACCCGGCGCTGGACCGCCAAGTCATGACGATGCTGCGCCAGCTCGCCGACGCGGGCCGTGTGGTGCTGGTCGTCACCCACTCGCTCTCCTACCTCGACGTGTGCGATCAGGTTCTGCTGCTGGCACCCGGCGGCAAGACCGCGTTCTACGGGCCGCCGAGCCAGATCGGCGCGTCAATGGGCACCACGAACTGGGCCGACATCTTCAGCACCGTCGCGCGTGATCCCGACGCCGCGCACCAGCGGTTTCTCACCCAGCACGGGCCGCCACCCCCGCCGCCGGCCGCGCAGTCACCCGCCGACTTGGGCAATCCCACCCGGACGAGTTTGCGAAGACAGTTCTCGACGATCGCGCGCCGGCAGATGAGGCTGATCGTCTCCGACCGCGGCTACTTCATCTTCCTGGCGTTCTTGCCGTTCATCATGGGCGTGCTGTCGCTGTCGGTGCCCGGCGATGTCGGCTTCGGTGTTCCGGTGCCGGCGATCAAGGGCGGTGAGGCGCCCAACGAACCCGGCCAGATCCTGGTGCTACTCAATGTCGGCGCCATCTTCATGGGCACCGCCTTGACGATTCGGGCGCTGATCGGCGAGCGCGCCATCTTCCTGCGGGAGCAGGCCGTCGGGTTGTCGACGACGGCGTACCTATTGGCGAAGGTCATCGTCTTCGCCGCGTTCGCGGTGGTCCAGTCGGCGATAGTCGTCGCCATCAACGTGTGGGGCAAGAAATGGGGTCCAGGCGCCGTGACCAGCGGCGCGGTGATCCCCAACCGGACCCTCGAGCTGTTCGTCGACGTCGCGGCCTGCTGTGTGGCCGCCGCGATGGTCGGCTTGGCCCTGTCGGCAATGGCCAAATCGAACGAGCAGATCATGCCGCTGTTGGTGGTCGCGATCATGTCGCAGCTGGTCTTCCAGGGCGGCATGATCCCCGTGACCGGCCGCATCGTGCTCGACCAATTGTCCTGGTTCACTCCCGCGCGGTGGGGATTCGCGCTCACTGCATCGACGATCGACCTCATCAGGCTCGTACCGGGACCACTCACACCGCAGGACTCGCACTGGAAACACGAGCCCGGCACGTGGTGGTTCAACATGGCCATGCTCGGCTGTATCTGCATCGGCTACTTGAGCTTCGTGCGCTGGCGGATCCGGCTCAAAGCCGGCTAGGTCATTGCTGACGCAATGTCGCGCTGAGAGCGGGATCACCGCTATTTATGCACGGCAAACTCCTGATCGCCCGGTCGCGGACCGCGAAATTGGCGGACGGAGCACTGCTGACCCGGCGCTAGGCTCGATACACGAAGCCACAGCCCATCGCCATGGGGTACGCCACAGGAAAGTTGGAAAGCTATGTCGACACGCAGACGAAGTGTTCGCTTGATCGCCGGTGCCGCTGCTGCGGGAGCGTTGCTGGCGGCCACCGCCGCGCCCGCCTCTGCATGGCCGATTCCCCTGACCTCTGAGGACAACAACTACCTCGGGGCGGTCCGCGGCGCTTGGCCCGTCGACGATGACACGCTGCTGATGGCGGGCCGCGGCGCGTGCCGGCTGCTCTATACCGGTTCGGGCGCCCAAGGCGCTATCGACGGGACCGCGAACCTGTACGGTGCCAGCCCCGATCAGGCGGCCGTCGTCGTACGTGCCGCGCGCGCCAACTTCTGCACCCAGGCGCCAGGCTGACCCGATAAGTCCGTCACTCGCCGTGCACGTCGAGCCCGTGGGCGGCGGCGAAGGCCAGCGCCTGGCCGATATCGATCCGCGCCCCCCGCACCGACGCAGTGGTCCACAGCGTGGGGTCGACCCGGGCGCCGCGTAGATCGGCCTCGTCCATCCGGGTGTCCTGCGTGCGGGCACCGCGTAGGTCGGCACCGCGCAACACCGCCTTGCGCAGATCCGCCTTCACCAGCCCGGTTTCGCTGAGCCTGCAGTCCGACAGGTCCACGCCGCGCAGGTCGCAGTCGCCGAGGACCGCCAGGGTGAAGTCCACCTCGACGAACGTCACCGGCCGCAGACGGCACTCGACGAACACCGAGCCCAGCATGCTGCAATGGCGAAAGGTACTGTGCCACAGCGTCGTCCGACGGAAGGTGCAGTTCCGGAAGGCGGATCCGACATGTTCTGACTCACCCATGTCGACACCGCTGAAGTCGCAGTCGGTGAACACCACACGCTCTGTCCGTAGCCGACTGAGGTCGTCGTCGCGGAAGTCGTGGTCAACGAATTCCCGTTCTGACCAGACGGTTTCGGCCTGCGCCACGCGATCAGCCGGACACCGACGGAAGCATGTTCAATGCGTACTCCGTGACGGCGATGAGCGCTTCGGTCGACGATTGTCGGTCTCGCGCATCGACGGTGACGATGGGAATGGCGTCGGGCAAGGCCAGCGCCTTACGCACCTCATGCGGGGGATGTCTAGGCGCATCGTCGAATTCGTTGATCGCGATAAGGAAGGGCATTTTGCGGGCCTCGAAGAAGTCCACCGCCGCGAAGCTGTCCTGAAGGCGGCGGATGTCCACGAGGATGATGGCGCCGATCGCGCCGCGAACCAGGTCGTCCCACATGAACCAGAACCGCCGCTGCCCCGGGGTGCCGAAGAGATAAAGCACCAGGTCTTCATCGAGCGTGATGCGGCCGAAGTCCATCGCGACCGTCGTGGTCCGCTTGTCGGGCGTGGCCTCCAACCCGTCAAGGCCGGCTGAGGCATTGGTGACCAGCGCTTCGGTGCGCAACGGCATGATCTCGGAGACCGCGCCGACGAACGTGGTCTTGCCTGCGCCGAAACCGCCGGAGATGACGATCTTGGTCGACGCCTTATGACCCTCAGAGTGCGCGTAAGCCACGGAGGGTCCTTCCTATCAGTTCACGTCGTTCGTCGATGCTCGACTGGTCGCTCAAGGTGGTACGCACCCGCAGATGACCCGCCGACACCAAGTCGCTGATCAGCACTCGCGCGACGCCGATCGGTAATGATAGTCGCGCGGCAATCTCGGCGACCGACGGGCTTTCGAGGCACATCGCGCAAATCTGTGCTCGCACATCGTTTCCCGGCCACCGCTGCGGCTTATCGGACAGGACGGACTCGATCGGAGCTTCGAGCGGCAGGTTGATGCGCGAGTCCGTCCGTCCGGCCGTCAGCGTGTAGGGCCGTACCAGGCTCGGCTGATCGTCGGAGGCGGAAGGCTCGAGTTCGTCCATAACCCACTCACGAGTGCTGAGCGGCTCGTCGTGACGACTGGATGACGCTGCCGACGCGCTCGACGAGCATCGTCATCTCGTAGCCGATCTGACCGATGTCACACCCCGTCGTCGCCAACGTCGCCAGGTTGGATCCGTCACCTACGCGCATCAGCAGCAGATAACCGTTCTCCATCTCGACGACGGACTGCAGCACATAGCCGCCGTTGAAGAGCTGCGACGCACCCGTCGACAGGCTCGCCAGGCCGGACGCCACCGCAGCGAGTTGGTCGGCGCGTTCGATGGGCATGTGTTCACTGGCTGCCATCAGAAGACCGTCCGCGGACACCAGGACCGCGTGCGTGACACCGGGCACCTCGCGGGCGAATTTCGAGACCAGCCAGTCGAGCGACTCGCGGTGCGTCGGACGTGGCGGAAAGGTCATTCGTTATCTGTTCCTTTGGTCTCCTTGGCGTGCGACCTGGCGGCGTGCACGCCGCTGAAATGGCTGCTCATGCTGGCGCGGACAGCCTCAGGGTCACGGACCGGTAGCGCATGCGAGCCGGTACTGAATTCGGCCGCCGACTTTACCTCGTCATCATCATCACGAACGCGGTGTGCCCCGCCGTTGGCGTAGCCGCCATTGGCGCTGCTGCCCGCCGCGACAGCAGCCGCCCCGGGCACCAGGCGGGCGCCCGGCTCACGGACAGGCAGCCCCTGCTCGGTATGCGCCTGAACTGGCGCCTCCTCGGCAGCCTCGGCGGCCGACCAACCATGGTCCCAGACAGACTCCCAGTTCAGATCCCTGCTGTTGGCCAGCTCGGTCGGATCGATCAGCCACTCCGACAGCATCTTCTGGTAGATCGCGTCGCCCGCCCCCGACGTCGACGACGACCCCGCCTCCAACGGCGGCAGTTCGGGCTTCGGCTCGGGTTCGGGTTCGAATTCTGGGATCCCATTACCGGCCTGGCCGCGAGATGCGAAGAACGCCGAGGTGTTGGCTGGCGCCTGCCTCGGTTCTTCTGCGACGGGTTCTTCCTCATACTCCGGCTCGGGCTCGGGTCGTGATTGCTCTTCCACCCGCGAGCCTGAGATGCCGCTGGCGCCGGGACTGCGTTGGGGCAGCAGGGTCACCGGCACTTCGGTGTGCCCGTTGAGTTGGTCGACCCCCACCTCGTCGCCGTACTCCTCGTAGTCGCCGTAATCGTCGGCGTCGCCGTAGTCGTAGTCATCGGTCTCGTCGAGGGCGGGCGGCTCCGCGACGTCGGCGTGCGCTTCGTCGACAACGGCCAGCGCGCCGGTGTCGAACCGCTCGCGCATACCGCCGCGCACGATCAACTCGGACGGCACGTACACACCGGCGGTGGTTCCCGAATTCGGTTCTCCCGCAATGGTGCTGCGCAACCGGACCACCAGCCCGTGCTGTTGCGCAAGGCGGCCGACCACGAACAGACCCATGTGCCGTGCTGTGTACGGTGTCACCTCGCCACCGGACTGCAGGCGGGTGTTGGCGACCCGCAGGTCGGATTCGGTCATGCCGAGGCCGATGTCGCTGACCTCGATGACCAGTCCACCGTTGCCGGTGTGCACGCCCGAGACGCGCACCTGGGAGATCGGCGGCGAATAGCGCAGCGCGTTGTCGAGTAGTTCGGCGAGCAGGTGCACGAGGTCGCCCGCGACCGACCCGACGATCTCGCTGTCGGGCACGGTGGCGGTCACGACGCGGGTGTAGTCCTCGACCTCGGACGCGGCGGCGTTGATGAGGTCCGACACGGGCACCGCATCGGCCTGCTCGCGCGGCACCTTCGCGCCGGCGAGCACCAGCAGGTTGGCGCCGTTGCGGCGCATCCGAGCGGCCAGATGATCGAGCCGGAACAGGCTCTCCAGCCGCTCGGGGTCCTCTTCGTTGCGCTCGAGCTGGTCGATGAGCGAGAGCTGCTGGTCGACCAGGGAGCGGCTGCGCCGCGACAGAGTCTCGAACATATCGCCGACTTGTAGCTGAAGCCGGCTCTGCTCGCCGGCCAGATAGACGGCCTGCTCGTGCAGTTCATCGACTGCGTGGGCGACCTGGCCGACTTCCTCGGTCGTGTATACCGGAATCCGCTCGACGGGTCCGGGTTCCTTGCCGGCGCGCACCCGTTCGACCTCGCGGGCCAGGTCTTCGTGCGCGACCCGAAGGGCGCTGTCGCGCAGCGTGCGCAGCGGCCGGACCAGCGAGCGCGCCACGAGGATGACCAGCAGCAGCGCAAGCAGGATGGCGCCGAGCACAATCGCGGAGTTGCGGATCGCCGCCGTGCGCGCCGCGTCGGCGTCGGCCTGCACCGCCCCGGTGACCGCGGGCACGGTGCTGTCGATCATGCGGGTGGCGATTTGATCGGTCGCCTGCAACGACGCCGTCATGTCCGGGTTGTTGACCAGCGGAACGGTCGGGTCAGAGATGAGCGCGGTGCGGCGGACGTATTCGCCCTGCAGCTGCTTGGCTTCCTCAGACCCGATGCCGAGCACCTGGCTCATGCCGAACAGGGTCGACGGCTCGGTGCCTGCGAGCGTCATCATGCGTGCACGCTGCTCGGGCTCCGGCAGCTCGCCGCCCGAGTTGACCAGGAGCTGCTCCATCATCATCTGACCGCGGGCGCCCACTGCGCGGGTGAGGCCCTGGGCCTGGGTGCGAATGCGTTCGTCGTCGACGCGAACCGAACCGGTGATCGCGTCCTCGGAGGTGAGCAGGATCGGCGCGTACAGCGTGACCCGGTCGACCAACCCGATGCTGTTGGAGGTGACCTTGTCCATCAGCGCCTGGCCGCCATGGAGCATGCTGGTGACGGCAGTTTCGACATCGGGCGGCACGTCGGCTGTGTCGTTGAGCCGACGTTGCAGTTCCGCGCGGCTGGCGTCGAACGTGCTCATCGTTGCCTGGGTGTCGCCGCCGGCAGGCACGACCAGCATCGCGCCGTTGAGGGCGTTCATGTAGCTAACGATCGCGGGCACCATTTCGGCGCGGTCGGCGGCGCGTTGCAGATCACGGGCTTCGACCGCGTTCGAGTAGACGCGCAAGCCGCCGAAGGCGCCGGCCAGAATCAGCGGCACCAAAACGATGGCGAAAACCTTAGAGCGGACCGGCCAATTCTTCAGCGACCATCGGGAGGGACGCTGTGATCGCGGTTCCCGCGCGTCGTCATCGGCGACCAGCCCATCCACCAGCTCTTGCTGGGTGAACGCGGTCATGGCTGCCCCATCGCACGACCGGCTGCCTGCCGGACTTTTCCAATTTGAGCGAGGTTCATAACGCTTCCTGCTGATTTTGCCCCGAATAAGGCTGGCGTTCGTCGCCTGGCAATTGATCGAGTATGCCAGCAGCCTGCGGCAGGTTCCATAATTCTTACTGAACAGCCAAGGTTCACGCGGGCTGCCAGAATCCCCTTAGTCGGTGCCACAGCAAACTTCGAAGGGGCAATTATGGCGGGTGTCAGACGGGCAGAATCACGCCGGCCGAAGGACAGCGACGAGAAAGTCGCAGTCGTCGGTGAACGGTCGCAGATCCCAGGTGGACAGCAACAGTTCATGGACGAATCCAGCGGCCAGAGCGTCGTCGAGGAACTGCGCGAAGTCATATTCACGGCCGGCGCCGAACCCAATCGCGGCTCGACCGTCGGCCCTGAGATGGGCACGCATCCGGCACAACACCTGCACTCGGGTGCTCGGAGCGAGAAAGGTCATGACGTTTCCCGCGGACACGACGACGTCGAAGGGCTCGGCGATGCCACGCGCGGGCAGGTCGAGTTCGGCAAGGTCACCGACAAGCCACAGCGGACCGGGATGGTCCTCCTTGGCCGCCTCGATGAGCACCGGATCGACGTCAACGCCGACGACGTGGTGACCTGCTGCGGCGAGATACCCGCCCAGCCGTCCAGGGCCGCAGCCGGCGTCGAGAATGCGGGCGTGGCGTGGCGCCATCGCGTCGACGAAGCGCGCCTCGCCGGCGAGGTCGTCCCCGGCGCGGGCCATGGCTCGAAAGCGCTCGATGTACCAGTGCGAGTGCCCGGGGTTGGCAGCCACCTTCTGCATCCAGACGCTCTGTTCGACCATGCGACCATTGTCGCAAGCGACGACAGCCCCGGCGGGGGCGCGTGACCTGACAACCGGGGTGCACAACGCACTCACGAGAAAGACGACGTGTCATGTTCCGGGTGATGTTCTTCTCCCCCCGCATCGCGCCCAATACCGGCAACGCGATCCGCATGGTGGCGGGGACAGGGTGCGAGCTGCATCTCGTCGAGCCACTCGGCTTCGAGCTGTCCGAACCGAAGCTGCGTCGGGCGGGGTTGGACTACCACGACCTGGCTTCGGTGACAGTGCATCCGGATCTGGCAGCCGCGTGGGAGGCGATCCGGCCGACGCGCGTGCACGCGTTCACCGCGCACGCGACGGCGTCGTTCGCAGAGATCGCCTACGAGCCGGGTGACGTGTTGATGTTCGGCCCGGAGCCGACGGGTCTCGACGAGGCGACGCTCGCCGATCCGCACATCACGTCGCGGGTGCGAATCCCGATGCTGGCGGGC
>LZSH01000395.1 GCA_001665255.1 Mycobacteriaceae bacterium 1482268.1
TCGATGCCGTCGAACGGGTGCTCGATGGGCTGGACGGGCTGATCCTCACCGGGGGACGCGACGTGGACCCAGCCGCCTACGGACAGCAGCGCCATCCGGCCACCGATGAGCCGGTGGAGGCGAACCGGGAGCGCGACGGCTGGGAGATCGCGCTGGCGGCCGGCGCAATCCGGCGCGGCATACCGCTGCTCGGTATCTGCCGCGGCGCGCAGGTGCTCAACGTGGCGCTGGGTGGCACGCTGCACCAGCATCTGCCCGATGTCCTCGGACACACCCACCATCAGCAGGGCAACGCGGTGTTCACCACGTCAGTGGTGCGCACGGTGGCCGGCACCAGATTGGCCTCGCTGATCGGTGACACCTCGGAGGTTCAGTGCTACCACCACCAGGCGATCGACCGGCTCGCGGGAGACCTGGTGGTCAGTGCGCAGTCTGACGACGGAGTGGTCGAGGCGGTCGAAATCCCCTCGGGGGACTTTGTTCTCGCGGTGCAGTGGCATCCCGAGGAACGCCTCGACGATATTCGATTGTTCGTCGCGGTGGTGGCGGCCGCCGCCCGGTATGCGACAGGCAAGGTGAAGGTGTGAGCCCAGGCGTCTCCACGCTGATCAACCCGGCGACGGAGCAGGAGTTGCGCACCGTCGAGCGGGTCGATGAGGCCGGCGTCGACGAGGCGGTGGCACGCGCGGTCGTCGCGCAGCGGGCGTGGGCCGCTCTGGCGCCGGCCGATCGGGCCGCCGCACTCCGGGCGTTCGCGTCGGTGGTCGATGCTCACGTCGACGAACTCGCCGCGCTCGAGGTCGCCAACTCCGGCCATCCCATCGGCAATGCCACCTGGGAGGCCGGACACGTCCGCGACGTGCTCCAGTTCTATGCCGCGAGTCCGGAGCGCCTGTCCGGCAAGCAGATTCCGGTGGCGGGCGGACTCGATGTCACGTTCAACGAGCCGCTCGGCGTCATCGGGGTGATCACGCCGTGGAACTTCCCGATGCCGATCGCGTCGTGGGGTTTCGCGCCCGCGCTGGCGGCGGGCAATGCGGTGCTCATGAAACCGGCGGAGTGGACACCGCTGACGACGATCAGGCTCGGTGAGCTGGCGCTGGAGGCCGGCCTACCGGAGCACCTCTTTCAGGTGTTGCCGGGCAAGGGCTCGGTGATTGGCGAACGATTCGTCTCCCACCCCGACGTCCGCAAGATCGTGTTCACTGGCTCGACCGAGGTCGGAATCGGCGTGATGGCGGGCGCAGCCAAGCAGATCAAACGGGTCACGCTGGAATTGGGCGGCAAGAGCGCCAACATCGTGTTCGACGACTGTGATCTCGAACGTGCAGCGGCCACCGCGCCCTACGGCGTGTTCGACAATGCAGGACAGGATTGCTGCGCACGCAGCCGAATCCTGGTGCAGCGCAGTGTCTATGACAGGTTCATGGAGTTGCTCGAGCCCGCTGTGAAGGGCGTCGTCGTCGGCGATCCGACCTCGAAAGACACCGAGATGGGACCGCTGGTGTCGGCGACGCATCGAGATTCGGTGGCCGCCTACGTGCCCGACGATGCGCCGGTCGCGTTCCGCGGCAGCGCGCCGAACGGCCCTGGGTACTGGTTCCCACCGACCGTGCTGACCCCGCAGCGCACCGACCGCACCGTCACCGAGGAGATCTTCGGGCCGGTCGTCACGGTGCTGCCCTTCGACGACGAGGCCGACGCCGTCGCGCTGGCCAACGACACCCACTATGGCCTGTCCGGCTCGATCTGGACCGACAACCTGTCGCGGGCGATACGAGTGTCGCGCGCAGTGGAATCGGGCAACCTCTCGGTGAATTCGCATTCGTCGGTGCGCTTCAACACGCCGTTCGGCGGCTTCAAACAATCGGGCCTCGGCCGCGAGCTCGGCGCCGACGCGCCCCTGCATTTCACGGAAACCAAGAACGTCTTCTTTGCGATAACGGAGAGAGCCTAAGTGACCACCACAACCGATCTGACACAGCGACTGGCGGGCAAGGTGGCCGTCATCACCGGCGGAGCCAGCGGCATCGGGTTGGCGACTGCCAAGCGGATGCGGTCGGAGGGCGCCACCATCGTCATCGGCGACATCGACCCGGCGACCGGCAAGGCCGTCGCCGACGACCTGGAGGGCTTGTTCGTACCCGTCGACGTCTCCGATCAGGTGGCGGTCGATACGTTGTTCAACACTGCGGCAACCACATACGGCTCGCTCGACATCGCATTCAACAACGCGGGAATCTCGCCACCAGAAGACAACCTGATCGAAAACACCGAACTCGATGCGTGGCAACGGGTTCAAGACGTCAACCTGAAATCGGTATATCTGTGCTGCAAAGCCGCACTGCGGCACATGATCCCGCAGCAGAAGGGCTCGATCATCAACACCGCGTCGTTCGTTGCGGTGATGGGCTCGGCGACATCGCAGATTTCCTACACTGCCTCCAAAGGCGGCGTGCTCGCGATGTCTCGTGAACTCGGGGTGCAGTTCGCGCGGCAGGGCATCAGGGTCAACGCGCTGTGCCCCGGCCCGGTGAACACGCCTCTGCTGCAAGAACTCTTCGCCAAGGATCCCGAGCGGGCCGCCCGCAGACTGGTGCACGTGCCGCTCGGCAGGTTCGCCGAACCGGAGGAACTGGCCGCAGCGGTGGCGTTCCTCGCCAGCGACGACGCTTCGTTCATCACCGCCTCCACATTCCTGGTCGACGGCGGTATCAGCTCGGCCTACGTCACCCCGCTGTAATCATGACCGATGCTCATCTCGCTCCTCACGTGCGCGGCGACGCGGACGTTCCGCTGGCAGGTGAGGCATTGCTTCGCTCGGTGCGGCCGGGGAACGCCTTCGAGGACACCGTCGGTCGGCTGCTGCAGACGATCCGCCTCGGCGTTCTGCAGCCGGGTGAATCCTTGCCGTCCGAACGGGAACTCGCGGCCCGGCTCGGCGTCAGCCGTGACACCGTGCGGGAAGCGATCAAATCGTTGGCCAACGCCGGGTATCTGGTGTCGCGACGGGGACGGTACGGCGGCACGTTCTTGGCGGAGCCGATTCCGACGCACACAGGCGACCAGCGGCGGCTTTCGTCCGACGAAATCGACGATCTGCTGCGGCTGCGGGAAGTCCTCGAGGTGGGTGCCGCGCGCATGGCCGCATGCCGAACCCTGACCACCGCCGAACGGGAGGTGTTGTGGGCGCGGCTGACCGATGTGCGGAATGCACCGCACGCCGACTACCGGCGGTTGGACTCGCGTTTGCACCTCGCCATCGCGGAGGCCGCCGGATCGCCGTCGCTGGTGACACTGATAGCCGAGAACCGAATGCGGATCAATCAGCTGCTCGATCAGATCCCGCTGCTGGCCCGCAACATCGCGCATTCCGATGAGCAGCACGAGGCGATCGTGATGGCGATCCTCGCCGGCGACTGTGACAGGGCGGGTGCCGCGATGCAGGCCCACGTCACCGGTTCAGCCACGCTCCTACACGGCTTCCTGGGCTGAACATAGGGAATTTCTCCCGATGGCGGTCGGCCGCCGTTCGCGGAGCCTGATCTCGCAAGCACGCGGCACCAGGACGTGTGACATCGAGACAAGGAACTCCTATGAACGCAATCAAGCACGCGGCGACCATGCTGGGCGCTGCCGTGGTTTTGGGTACTGTCGCCGGCCTTGCCGCCGGCGTTGCCACGGCCGCGCCTGGGCAGACCGACGGCGCCATGCTGTACATCTGTCAGGACGTCGGCAACCCGAGCAGCTACCGGATCACCGTCAAGGGTGCCTATCCCATGCAGCAACCCGACGCGGCCGGTTACCTCATCCACATGAACGACGGCGACCGTTCCGGCGGGCTGATGGTCAGCCTCAAGGCCGACGACGAGGGCGATCACGACCACGACATCGGTTACGGCTTCTACCCGACAACGGCCCCGACGAGCGAGGGTTACCTGCAGGCAGGTCCCGGCGGCCTCGAGTACCGCCGTGAAATGGTCGTTCCCCGACCGAATTTCAACGAGGACTATCGGCAACCGGGTTCAGACGACGACGTCGACGAGGTCTATGCCGTGGTCACCTTCCGTGATGGCGGCGGCGGCCAGCGGTCCGCCGTCACGCAGTCGATCACGCGCAACTTCGAGACCGCCGGCATCTGCGCCGGTTGCTGCCGCTAGTCATCGTACGGCCACTGAAAAGCCCTCCCTGAGAAAGGAACTCCCATGAACACCTCGAAACTGGCGATGACGCTGGGAAGCGCGTGCGTCGTCACTGCCGCAGCACTGACAGCCGCGGCACCGGCGACGGCGGCGCCGAAACCCAGCGGTGCCACCCTTTTCCTGTGTCCGGATTTCGGAAAGCCCGGCTACCACCGGGTGACGGTCCGTGGCGTCTTCCCGATGGCGCAGGCCGACGCCGTCGGCTACGTCGTCCACCTCGACGACAATCCCGCGAAGCCCGGCGGCATGGTGTATTACCTGCAGGCCGACGACGGCCACGGACACGAGGGGGACGAGAGCCTGGTCTATCTCGATGTGCCGCATGCGGTTACCGACGGCGCCGGCTACCTGCGCGCCGGCCCCGGCGGGCTGGAGTACCAGCGCGAATTCCTCGTCTCGACCTATGCGTTGAACGAGGACAACAGCCAATTCGGCTGGATGCCAGAAGAACACGACGAGATCTACGCGGCCGCCAAGTTCGTGGACGCCGACGGTGGGTCCAGAACTCAGATCAGCCAACAGATCACCAGAGAGTTCTCCACCGACAGGATCTGCGATGGCTGCTGCAGCTAGGTCTCGACAGCGTCAGAACTTTCTTGAGACCGGGTTGGTATACGCACCGAGGTCGGGTACGCCGTTGCCTTGGACGAACCTGACCTTGACGTAGACCTCGTCGGTGTCGTCGCCACACCCCCAGCTGAAGCAGAAATCCTCGTCGAGATCGCCTCTGGGCACGCTGATTTCGCGCATGAACGAGAGGCCGTACGGCGTGGCGATCACCAGGCCACCGGCTGGGCCCGGCGCGCCCGGATATCCGTGGGGCATCCCGATGGGTTGGTCGTTGTCGCCGGGGTCGTCGGCGTAGACGATGTAGTCCATTCCGCCGCCGGGCCCGAGGTGGGCGAGTCGATCGTAGGCGTCTCCCTCGCTCATCGGGAGCTTGCCTTCGATTCGGAGCAGGTAGTTCGATCGGTTGGCCGGATCATCGTTGACGCTGAGGACCACGCCGGGGCTGTTCTGCGGTGCGGCGGTTGCGGGTACGACCCCGGCGATCAGGCCGGCGGCGCAACCGATTACGGCCGCGCCGCCGATCAGCGCTCTGGTGTTGTTTCTCATGTCTGGCTCCTTGCAGGGTTACGTGGCCGGGTTCGGCCCGCGACCAATGCTCAAGGAGGTCCCGTGGTCGGCACATGAGGCTTTTGCCTCAAGTCCTGTGCCTGGCAGAGCCTCGACCGTGCAGTAGTTGCGAATTGCGGCAGGGATTTTCGCAGCGGGTTCACGCTGGGCGGCCTAGGCCTCCTTTCCGGGGACCGGTCGCTCGGCTCAGAAGTTGCCGGTGACGACGTTGGTGTTCTGGATCCGGCTGCCGCAGTCGTTGTCGACGAAGCGTGCGGGGACGAACACCTCGTCGGTGCCGTCGCCGCACCCCGCGCTCGGGTTGTTGAGGTACCCGACCGCATCCGGCTTCTGCATCGGGTAGACGCCGTAGACGATCACCCTGTTCCTGCCGGCGCCGGTGGTGTTCTGGTCGACGATCGTCAGGGTGGAACCGGGCGACTGCGAGGGGGCCGCGGTGTTTATGAAATCCGCAGTTCAGATGGCGCCGCGTTCGTCATGCTGTAGGCGTGGCGGTGGAGTTCCGGTTGCTCGGTGAGGTCGAGGCCCGCGCCGACGGGCAGCCGCTCGACATCGGTCCGGCCCGCCAGCGCTGTGTACTGGCGGTGCTCCTGGTCGATGTGAACCGCCTGGTACCCGCCGATCGCCTGATCGAGCGGGTCTGGTCCGAGGAACTGCCGCACCGCGCCCGAAACTCCCTGGCCGGTTACGTATCCCGGCTCCGGTCAGCCATTGGCGGCCGTGGCGCGGAAATCGCCAGGCAGTCCGGCGGCTACGTGTTGACCGCCGATCCGATGTTGATCGACCTGCACTCCTTCAGGCAACTGACGGCCGGGGCCCGGGCCGCAACAGATCCGACGGAGGCGGACAGCCTCTTCGAGACGGCCTTGGCGATGTGGCGGGGTATGCCGTTCGCCTCGCTCGACACCCCGTGGATCAACGACGTCCGAACCGCGGTGGAAGCGGAGTGGCTCGCCGCCGCCCTTGACCGCAACGATGCAGCTCTGCGCGTCGGCCGGCACGGCGAATTACTGCCGCAACTCTCGGCGATGTGGGCCGACCATCCCCTTGACGAGCGGCTGGCTGGTCAACTCATGCTGGCCCAATTTCGTTGCGGCCGACAGGCCGACGCGCTCGACACGTTCCGCGTCATGCGTAAGCGGCTGGTCGAGGAGTTGGGCACCGACCCGGGCCCTGCGCTGCGCCAGGTGCACCAGCAGATTCTCGACGGCGATCCCGGACAAGCGGTCGTCGCGCCCGTTGCGCGTTCGCCTGCCACCACCAGACCGTTTGCCACCATGCCCCGTCGGCTCACGAGTTTCGTTGGGCGCGAACCCGATATCGAGGACGTGTGCCGCGCGCTGGGCGACGGTCCACTGGTGACCCTGACCGGTGTCGGCGGGGTGGGCAAGACCCGGCTTGCGCTCGAGGTCGCGACTCGGTTGCAGGGACGATTCGAGGGTGGCGCGGTGTTCTGCGAACTCGCGCCGCTCGATGACGGCTCGGCCGTCGGCCACGCCGTCGCCGCGGCGCTGAGGCTGCAGCAACAACAAGGGCTTGGCATCGAAGAGACCGTGATCGAGTTTCTGCGGACGCACGAACTGCTGCTGCTCGTGGACAATTGCGAACACGTCCTGCCCGCGGCTGCGCGGCTGGTCAACCTGATCGTCCGGAACTGTCCGAAGGTCGTCGTGCTGGCCACCAGTCGGGAAGCGTTGGGGGTTGAAGGGGAGCGTATCGTCAGTGTCCCTTCGCTACCGGCAGCGGATGCGGCGCAGCTGTTCGCCGACCGGGCGAAGGCGGGACGACCCGACTTCGACCTCGACCGCGAACCCGTCGGTGCAGTCGCCGAGATCTGTAGGCGCCTCGACGGTCTGCCGCTGGCGATCGAACTCGCCGCGGCCCGGATGCGTGCGATGAGCAGCCTCGATGTGGCGCGCAGGCTCGACGGGCTGCGGCTGCTACGCGGCGGCGCCCGCGACGCGCCCCGGCGACAGCAGAGCCTGGCCGCCACGATCGACTGGTCCTATCACCTGCTGACCCGGCGCGAGCAGGAATTGTTCATGCGATTGTCGGTGTTTGCAGGCGGATTCGACCTTGACGCGGCGCACGGGGTATGCGGCGCAGAACACGACACCGACGAGGACACGCTGGACCTGCTCACCGGGTTGCTCGACAAATCGATGGTGAAAATGCGCGTCGGTATCGGACGCTCTCGCTACTTCGTGCTGGAAACGCTGCGCGCCTTCGGCCGAGACCGGTTGCGGGAGAACGGCATTCTCGATGACTGCGTAACCCGCCACGCCACGTACTTCACTGAACTCGCCGAGCAGACAGCCGCCGGCCTGCACGGGCCCGCGGAGGGGGCGTGGGTCGACCGGATGCTGCCTGACTACGACAACCTGCGGGTCGCGTTCGAACATCTCATCGCTCAGCGCGACATCGACACGGCGCTGCGGTTGGTGACGTCGTTGTCCGAATTCGTCCATCTGCGAATCGGTTACGAGTCGTCAGGGTGGGCGGAGCGTGTGGTCGACCTTGCTGACCGGGACCATCCGCTGTATGCCGCCACCGTCGGTTTCGCCGCGCGGGGTGCGTGGAACAAGGGCGAGTTCGACCGGGCACGATCGCTGGCGAAGCTGGCGGACGGACGCGTCCCCGGCCGTGGCAACGGTCGCATCGCCTATCCGGGTGATGTGCTCGCCGACTTGGCTCTGTACGAGGGGGATGCGGCGGCGGCGCTCGCGTACTACGCCGCGGAAATGATGCGCGCCCGCGCCGAGGATGACCCGATCCGCTTGGTGTGGACGCTGTTCTACGTGGCGATCTGTCACGCTGCGCTGCGTGCCCCGGAAGACGGGATGGCCGCCGCGGAGGAGGCCGTCGCGGTGTCGGATTCGACCGCCAACCCGACGGCGCGGTCGATGGCGCGGTATGCCCTCGGCCTGGTGCTGAAGAAGTCAGAGCCCGACCGGGCGCTGGCGTTGTTCGACGAGGCCGCCGATCTCGCAGCCTCCGTGCAGAACTTCTGGTGGCACGGCATTGCGCTGATGGAGGCCGCATCTACCCGTGCCGTCCACGGCGAAACCGCCACGGCGGCACAAGCTCTCATCGAGGTGATCGACCATTGGGACCGGGTGGGGGACTGGAGCCAGCAGTGGCTCAACCTTCGCTACGTGACGCGGTTCCTGCATCGGGTCGGCGCCGACGACGAGGCCTTGACACTGCATCACGCACTCCTCGCCGCCGGAAAGGGCTCGCCGCTGGCTGCGGACCCACCGGCCCGCCGCGACGCCCGATCAACGGCGACGACGACTGGTCCTGATGTTGTGACTCTGGCGCGCTCGGCGTTGAAGCGGTGCATCCCCGAAACGCCCGCTGAACAGGAAATTTCATAAACGATGCACCGTTCTTCAACATCGCGGGCTCACCCTGTGAGGGTCAAGTCACCTGAAGAAGGAGCCACTGAGATGACCACCACCGTCGACGCCGACCGTGAACTCAAGGCCAAACACCGTGCGCTGTGGGCCTCCGGCGACTATCCCGCCGTCGCGGCCGAGCTGATTCCCGGCTTCGGACCCGAGATCGTGCGCGCCTGCGGTATTCGTGCCGGCGACCGCGTCCTCGACATCGCCGCCGGATCCGGCAACGCCGCGATCCCGGCCGCCGAGGCGGGGGCGACCGTCACCGCGAGCGACCTCACACCGGAACTCTTCGGTGCGGGCCGGCGCATCGCCGCCGCGCGCGGTGTCGAGCTGGAATGGGTGGAGGCCGACGCCGAAGCGCTGCCGTTCGCCGACGACAGCTACGACGTGGTGATGTCCACCGTCGGTGTGATGTTCGCACCGCATCACCAGGCGGCCGCCGACGAGTTGATCCGCGTATGCCGGCCCGGCGGAACGATCGGATTGATCAATTGGACGCCGCAGGGCTTCATCGGCAACCTGTTCAAGACGATGAAGCCGTACGCACCACCGCCGCCGCCGGGAGCCAGCCCGGCGCCGCTGTGGGGCGACGAGAATCACGTGCGCGAGCTTTTCGCGGACCGGGTGACGAATCTCGAGATGCGTCGTCAGGAAATCGTCATCGATCACAGCGCCACCCCGGAAGAGTTCCGGGAATACTGGAAGCGCAACTACGGACCGACGATCGCGGCCTACAAGTTCAACGCCGAACAGCCCGACCGGATTGCGGCCCTCGATGACGACTTCCTGACGTTTGTCACCGACTGGAACCGTTCGACCGAGCCAGGCAAGACGGCTTATCACGCCGAATACCTGCTCGTCACCGCAACCAAGAGCCAGCCGTAACCAAATGACGACCCCGGTGATCCAGCCGCTGACCAGCGGCGGCTGGATTACATTGTGAGCAGTGGACAAGCCCGTGAAGCAGCTGCTGGTCGAGCGTGCGTCGTCGGCCCTGGCCGACGTCGACACCGCGGGATGGACCGTGCGCTTCGATCTGCTGTCCGATCCCAACCGGCTGGAGATCCTGCTGTGCCTGCACCGCGCGCCCGGCATCTGCGTCGGAGATCTGGCCGCAGCGCTCGGACGGTCGGAAAACGCGGTGTCGCAAGCGCTTCGGGTGCTGCGCCAGCAGGGCTGGGTCAGTTCGACCCGGGCCGGTCGAGAGGTCAGCTACAAGCTCGAGGACGAGATCGTCCATGAGCTCCTGCACCGCATCGGCGCCCGGCACGGCTAACCGACGTCAACCGGTCAGCGCACCGCCGCGCTGGCCGCCATCGCCGGCTCGGGCGTTGATCACGTCTGCGTGGGCGACCACGTCAGCTTCCATGTGGGCGCGGACGTCGCCGATTTCCTGCACCCCTACATCGAGGCCGGCTGCTGGCTACGGACTGACGCCACTTATGAACATCTGTTCAGCTAGACAGATTTCCGGCTGAGTCCTAGTGTCGGGTGGGTGAGTGTCGCGACGGAGTCGAAAGCCACCGATACCAAGCGATTCGATCGGACCGATTGGCTGTCGATCGCCTCGATGGGAGGCGTCGTTCTCGCACTTCACCTCTTCGGATGGGGCGTGCTGGTGTTCGGCGTGGCGCCGCAGCACATCACCCTCGGGTCCGCGGGTGTCTTCGGCGTCGGGCTCGGTGTGACCGCCTACCTGTTGGGTGTGCGGCACGCGTTCGACGCCGACCACATTGCGGTGATCGACAACACCACCCGCAAGCTGGTCGGGGAGGGCACCCGGTCGCTGTCGGCCGGGTTCTGGTTCTCGCTCGGACACTCCAGCGTGGTGTTCGGGCTGGCGTTCCTGCTGGCGATCGGCGTGCGAGCCGTGGTGGGCCCGGTGCAGGACGAGAATTCGCCGCTGTTGCAGACCCTCGGGCTGGTCGGGTCGCTGGTCGCGGGCACCTTCCTCATCTTGATCGGGCTGTCCAACCTGTTGGCCGCGGTCGGCATCGCCAAGGTGTTCCGCCGGATGCGCACCGGCGAACTCGACGAGGCCGAACTCGAGCATCACCTGCAGCAGCGCGGCTTTGTCGCGCGTCTGTTCGCCAGGGCCATGCGCCGGGTGAGCAAACCGTGGCATCTGTACCCGGTCGGGCTGCTGATGGGCCTCGGCTTCGACACCGCCACTCAGGTGGCGCTGCTAGTGCTGGCGGCAGGCACGGCGGCGTTCACCCTGCCCTGGTACGCCATCCTGGTATTGCCCGTGCTGTTCGCCGCGGGGATGAGTTTGTTCGACGCGCTCGACGGCATCCTGATGTCGAGGGCCTACGGGTGGGCGTTTCTGCAGCCTGTGCGCAAGGTGTACTACAACCTGACCGTGACGGTGTTGTCGGTGATCGTGGCACTCGTCGTCGGCGTCATCGTGCTCGCGGGACTGCTGGCCCAACGCCTCGGCGTCGACACCGGGCCACTGGCCGCGATCGGTTCAGCAAACCTCGAATTCGTCGGGTTCATGATCGCGGGATTGTTCGTCGCCGCGTGGTTGACCGCGCTCGCGGTCTGGCGGTACGGACGCATCGAGCGGCGCTGGGCCGCGGCGGTCGACTGAACTTAGTGCCGCTTGGCCGGCGGCCACGGCGGCTCACCGCAGAGGGCGAGCAGCGCGTTCTCGATCACTTCGGGCAGGGCCGGGTGGATCCAGTACTGGCCGCGTGCCATGTCTTGGCCTGCGAGGCCGAAACTCATCGCCTGGATGAGGGGCTGAATCAGCGATGACGCCTGATAGCCCATGATGTGTGCGCCGAGGATCTTGCCAGTTTCGGCTTCGACGATGATCTTCGCGATGCCCGTGGTGTCCTCCATCGCCCAGCCGTAGGCCACGTCGCCGTAGTCCTGCACTTTGGACCGGATGTCGTATCCCTGTGCGCGAGCCTGGTTTTCGGTGAGCCCGACCATCGCGATCTGCGGATCGGTGAATACCGCCGACGGCACGAAGCGGTGATCGGAGCGCTTCAGCGATTCGGTGTCGTCCCAGTCGAGCAGCAGGTTCTCCCGCACCACTCGGGCCTCATGGTTGGCGACATGCTTGAGCTGATAGTCCGAGCTGACATCGCCGAGCGCGAAAACGCCTCGCGCCGTGGTGCGTTGGTACTCGTCGACCACGACGCTGCCGTCACGTACCTCGATACCGGCCAGCTTCGCGTCGAGCTGGTCGCCGTTGGGGATCCGCCCCGTCGCCACCAGCAGCGCGTCGGCCTGCAACGTCGAACCGTCGTCCAACCTGACGGTGATGCCGTCGTCGTCTTGGCTCGCGCCGACGACGTTGCGGTGGTAGTGGATCTCCCACTTCTTGGACGCGATGTCGGTGAACCGTTCGCATACGGTGTCGTCGCAATGCTTCAGCAGCGTCCTGCCGCGGATGACGAGAGAGACCCGGGTACCGAGCGCCGAGAAGGTGTGGGCGAACTCGGCGGCGACGAATCCGCCCCCGACGATGACGAGATGCTTGGGCAGCTCACCGATCCGCATGATGGTGTCACTGGTGTGGTAATCGACGCCGCAGTCTTTGATCGCGTCCGGCACCGCCACGCGCGATCCGGCGGCGATCACCACCTGATCCGCGGTGAACTCCTCGCCGGCCTCCGTGCGCAACGCGTAGCGGCCCTCGGCCGCGGATTCGGTGAAGCGGACGTGGGTGTCGTACACCGAGACGTTCGGCGACGACCGGCGATAGTTCTCGCCGCCCATCGCGATCGGGTCGATCCGACCGAACACACGCGAGACGATGTCGTTCCAGCGCACGCCGTCAAGCGTCGCGTCGACACCGAATCGGTGTGTGTCGCGGACGTTTTGGGCCATCTCGGCGGCGTAGACGAACATCTTGGTCGGGATGCAGCCCACATTGAGGCAGGTCCCGCCGAACGTGCCCTGCTCGCATATCGCGACGCGCTTGTCGGTGTAACGCTCGTCCAGGATCGAGTTGCCTGAGCCGGTGCCGATGATCGCGATATCGAAATGTTCCATCCGGGTCATCCTTGTTCGGATTGTGCTGGGGTGCCTGCTGAGGCCCACTCGACATACCAGTCAAGCCAATTCGCCAGTTCGCGGAATGCCGCGGCGCGTGGCTCGGCCAGCGACAGGAACACGTCGTGTTTCGCGTCGGCGATGGGCACCACAGTCGTCCGATTGCCGATGCAGCCCGCCCATCGCGCGATCTGCGTGACGTCGAGCACGGCGTCGCCGCGCTGGATGAGTTCTGGGTCGGGGACCTCGCGCACGCTGTGGTCGGAGCGCAGGATCAGGTTGGGCACGCCAACGTCGAGCCCGCGGTGCAGCCGCGCGTGACCGCGCCTGATCGCGTTGATCCACCCGTAGGTCACCGGGAAGCCGCCCACCGGTTTCCACGTCAGGTCGTAGTCGAACTCGCCGTGGTAGTCGCGGTGCAGCGAGGTGCCGTAGCCGCCTTCGGTGGGCGAACGGGCGACGAGCTTCTTGCGGAACCGAGAAACCGCGCCGATCGCGGCCGTGCCGACCGTGCGCAGGATCGCCGGGCCCTGCAGATCCAGCCACGGGCTGTTGAGTACGAGTCCGTTGACGTGCTTTGTCGCGGTGGCGCCGCGGCGCCGCAGCCGGTCCAGCCACAGCGACACGATGAGCCCGCCGGCCGAATGGCCGTAGACCAGAACCTTCGCCCCATCGGTGCCCGCAACGACGATGTCGAGTGCGCTTTCCAGTTCGGTGTCGTAGCGGGCCAGGTCGGTGGTGAAGTGCGGTGTCTGGCCCTCCCGCCAAGAGCGGCCGCACTTGTGCAGGTCCAAAGCGTAGAACTCGAACCCGCGCTCGATGAAAGCCTGGGCGACCTCGGTGTGGAAGAAGTAGTCAGTGAAGCCGTGCACCAGCAACACCGCGTGACCGGCATTGCGGCCGTCACCGGCCCGCACCAGAGTCGCCACCAAGTCACCCTCGCCGTCCGGATCCGGGCCCAGCGGAAGCGTCTGCTGCCAGTAGCCGGGCAGGACGTCGTGCTCCCAGGCAGTCACGTCAGCTACCTTAGCGGCGGCCGGGCAGCCCGACCGGCGCCGACGCCCGCGGGATAACCTGGGATTCGTGTCCGCCACCACGGTTTTTTCTCGATGACGCCCGCGATATGAGCGTTGCGCTGCGCCGCGCCTGGGCCAAGGACCTTGACACCGCCACCCTCTACGAGCTGCTCAAGCTGCGGGTCGAGGTGTTCGTCGTCGAGCAGGCCACGCCGTATCCGGAACTCGACGGCCGCGACTTGCTGGCCGAAACCCGGCACTTCTGGTTGGAAGGGCCCGACGGTGACGTCATCTCCACGTTGCGGTTGATGGAGGAACACTCTGGCGGCGAGAAGGGGTTCCGTCTCGGGCGGGTCTGTACCAAGCGCACCGCGCGCGGCCACGGTCACGCGAATCGACTGCTGCAGGCGGCGCTGGCCGAAGTGGGAGACTACGCGTGCCGTATCAACTCCCAGACCTACCTGGAAGACATGTACAAACATCACGGTTTCGCCCGCGATGGCGAGGAGTTTCTCGACGACGGGATCCCGCACGTGCCGATGTTGCGCGGCCGCAGCGAAACCGAGCAAACGTGATCCCGACCTATCCTTTCAGCGCCATCGTCGGACACGACCAGCTGCGGCTGGCACTGGTGCTGTGCGCGGTGCGTCCGGAGATCGGCGGGGTGCTGATCCGTGGCGAGAAGGGCACGGCCAAGTCGACGGCGGTGCGTGGGCTGGCGCAAGTCCTTTCGGCCGTCGATGCGGATTCCGCGTTGGTCGAACTGCCCATCGGTGCCACCGAGGACCGGGTGGTCGGCTCGCTGGATCTGCAGCGCGTGCTGCGCGACGGTGAGCACGCCTTCTCGCCGGGGCTGCTGGCCCGCGCGCACGGCGGCGTGTTGTACGTCGACGAGGTCAACCTTCTGCATGACCACCTCGTCGACGTACTGCTCGATGCGGCCGCGATGGGCCGGGTGCACATCGAACGCGACGGCGTCTCGCACAGCCACGAGGCCCGGTTCGTGTTGATCGGGACCATGAACCCCGAAGAAGGCGAGCTGCGCCCGCAACTGCTGGACCGGTTCGGCCTCACCGTCGACGTGCACGCCTCGCGTGACGTCGATGTGCGAGCCGACGTCATCCGAGCACGCATGGCATTCGAGGCAGACCCGGTTGGCTTCGCCGCCGCCTACGCGGACGCCGACGCGGATCTGGCCGCGCGCATCGCCGCGGCCCGTTCGGCTGTCGACGACGTCGTGCTGCCCGACCACGAATTACGGCGCATCGCAGCGCTGTGCGCGGCATTCGACGTCGACGGAATGCGAGCCGATCTGGTGGTGGCGCGCACGGCGGTGGCGCACGCGGCGTGGCGAGGGGCGCCGACCGTCGACGAAAAAGACATTCGGGTGGCCGCCGAGCTGGCGCTGCCGCACCGGCGCAGGCGTGATCCGTTCGACGACCCGGGGCTCGACCCGCAGCAGCTCGATGATGCGGTGGCCCAAGCGGGCGAGTCGGCAGGCGATAGCGAACCTGAGCCCGATCCTGATCCTGATCCGCCCGGGGGCGGAGGCTTGTCGGGATCCGAGCCGGAAAGCTCTGCAACACAAGGTAACTCGTCGAAGTCGAAGGTCCGGCCCAGCGCGCCTCCGTCCAGTGTATTCAGGACGCGGACGTTGGTTGTGCCCGGTGTGGGGGAGGGCGCGCCCGGGCGCCGGTCGCGGGCGCGTAACCGGACAGGAACGACGGTGTCGTCGACGACGAACCCCGGCGATGGTCACGGCGTGCACGTCTTCGCGACGCTGCTGGCCGCCGCATACCGCCAGCAAGGGGCCGGCCGTCCGCGTCTGCAACCCGGTGATGTCCGCCGCGCGATTCGCGAAGGCCGCGAAGGGAACCTGGTGATCTTCGTGGTCGACGCCTCGGGTTCGATGGCGGCTCGTGACCGGATGGCTGCGGTCAGCGGTGCGGCGCTGTCGCTGCTGCGCGACGCCTACCAGCGCCGGGACAAGGTGGCCGTGATCACCTTCCGGGCGCAAGAAGCCGCCGTGCTGCTGCCGCCGACGTCGTCGGTGCACATCGCCGGGCGCAAGCTGGCCCGATTCGATACGGGCGGGAAAACCCCTCTGGCGCAAGGATTGTTGGCCGCACGCGACCTGGTCGTGCGGGAGAAGGTCCGCGATCGCGCGCGGCGCAGCCTCGTCGTGGTTCTGACCGACGGGCGTGCCACCGGTGGTGTCGATCCGCTCGGCCGGTCGCGCGTCGCCGCGGCCCTACTGGTCGCTGAGGGCGCAGCCGCCGTTGTCGTCGATTGCGAAACATCCTTCGTACGACTGGGTTTGGCCGAGGAGCTGGCGCGCCACCTGGATGCGCCTTCCGTTCGGCTGTCACAGCTACGGGCTGACGATCTCACGGCCGTGGTCCGCACCGCCGCTTAAGGGAGTACTGCACATGCCTCAGGGTCGACCACAGACCGTTCCCGACGACGGACTGACCACTCGAGCCCGCCGCAATGCCCCGCTGCTGGCCGTTCATACCGGCGCGGGCAAGGGCAAGTCGACTGCCGCGTTCGGGATGGCGCTGCGGGCATGGAACCAGGGCTTCAGCATCGCGGTCTTCCAATTCGTCAAGAGCGCGAAGTGGAAAGTGGGCGAGGAGGCCGCTTTTCGCGAACTCGGTCGGCTGCACGACGAGCGCGGCGTCGGCGGGCCAGTCGAATGGCACAAGATGGGGTCCGGCTGGTCGTGGTCGCGTAAACCGGGCACCGATGTCGACCACGCGGCCGCCGCTGCCGACGGGTGGGCGGAGATCGCCCGACGGCTCGCCGAGCAGCGCCACGACTTCTATGTGCTCGACGAATTCACCTATCCACTGAAATGGGGCTGGATCGACGTCGATGACGTGATCGCCGTTCTTACTGCCCGGCCAGGCACGCAGCACGTCGTGATCACCGGCCGCGACGCCGCGCAGCCACTGCTCGACGCCGCCGATCTGGTGACCGAGATGACGAAGGTCAAGCACCCGATGGACGCCGGCCGCAAAGGTCAGAAGGGCATCGAATGGTGACTCCCGCTGTGGTGATCGCCGCCCCGGCGTCGGGCAGCGGAAAGACCACGGTCGCAACGGGTCTCATCGGTGCGCTGCGCCAGGCGGGCCATCGGGTCGCGCCGTTCAAGGTGGGCCCCGACTACATCGACCCCGGGTATCACACGCTCGCGGCAGGCAGGCCCGGCCGCAACCTGGACCCGGTCATGGTCGGCGATGACCTGATCGGACCGCTGTACCGGCACGGCAGCGATGGCTGCGACATCGCGGTTGTCGAAGGGGTGATGGGACTGTTCGACGGGCGCATCGACAGCGCCATGGCCGGCCCCGCCGCGGGATCGACCGCACACGTGGCCGCGTTGCTCGGCGCGCCGGTGATCCTCGTCGTCGATGCCAAGGGACAGAGTCACAGCCTGGCCGCGCTGCTGCACGGCTTCTCGACGTTTGACGAGACCACCCGCATCGCCGGCGTGATCCTCAACCGGGTCGGCTCACCGCGTCACGCCGACGTGCTGCGCCAAGCTTGCGAACACGCCGGTGTCCCGGTGCTGGGAGCGATACCCCGGCTCGACGAATTGGCATTGCCCTCACGGCATCTCGGCCTGATCACAGCCGTCGAGCACGGCCGCCACGCCCGAGCGGCGGTAGATGCCATGACGTCACTGGCGGGCGCGCACATCGACGTGGATGGTGTACTCGCGGCCGCAGGTGTACGGGTTTCGGCGGCGCCGTGGCACCCCGACAGCGCCGTCGGCGACCGGACAGAAGGCCGCGTCACCGTGGCCCTCGCGACAGGCAAGGCGTTCAGCTTCGGTTACGCCGAACACCCCGAACTGCTCAGGGCGGCCGGCGCCGATGTCGTGGAATTCGATCCGCTGACCGACCAGCTGCCGCCCGATACGGCGGCGCTCGTGCTGCCCGGCGGTTTCCCCGAGGAGTTCGGCACCGACCTGTCGGCCAACGACCCTGTCCGCCACCAGATCGCGGCGCTGGCCGCCGGCGGTGCACCTGTGCACGCCGAATGCGCGGGCCTGACCTATCTGGTGGACGAACTCGACGGCTATCCGATGTGCGGTGTCCTTGCGGGCACGGCACGCTTCACCGACAGGCTGACGCTGGCCTACCGTGATGCCGCTGCTATCGCCGACTCGTCGCTGTACGCCGCTGGGGAGCGCGCCGTCGGTCACGAATTCCACCGCACCGCAGTGACTTTCACCGACAGCTATCAACCGGCCTGGGTGTATCGGGGTCGCGACGCTGCTGGGGTCCGCGACGGCGCGGTGCACGGTGGTGTGCACGCGAGCTATCTGCACACCCACCCCGCGGCCAGACCGCGCGCCATCACGCGCTTCGTCGCGGCGGCCGCAACCTCTAGGCTCGCCGGGTGACGACAGACAACGCCTACCTGGTCGGACTGCAATTGGCCGGCAAGAAGGTCGTGGTCGTGGGCGGTGGAACCGTCGCCCAGCGCCGCCTCCCTCTCCTGGTCGCCACGGGCGCCGACATCCACGTGATCTCGCGGTCGGCCACCCCCGCCGTCGAGGCGATGGCCGGAATCACGTTGACACTGCGGCCATTCGAGGAGGGTGACCTCGAAGGCGCGTGGTATGTGATCGCCGCCACCGACGACCCGGACGTCAACGCGGCGGTGGCCGACGAGGCCGAGCGCCGTCGAATCTTCTGTGTCCGTGCCGACGCCGGCCGCGAGGGCTCCGCGGTCACACCAGCGACGTTCGAGTACGAAGGCCTCGCGGTCGGGGTGCTGGCCGGCGGCGAGCACCGCCGTTCGGCCGCGATCAGGTCGGCCATCCACGAAGCGTTCCAGCAGGGGCTGATCACCGGCGACGCGCCGGGTGTCGTGCACGGTGGGGTCGCTCTCGTCGGCGGCGGCCCCGGCGATCCGGAGCTGATCACCGTGCGCGGGCGGCGGCTGCTGGCCCACGCCGACGTGGTGGTGGCCGATCGGCTGGCGCCGCCGGAACTGCTGGCAGAACTCGCGCCGCACGTCGAGGTCATCGACGCCGCGAAGATCCCCTACGGCCGTGCGATGGCCCAGGACGCCATCAACGCCGTGCTCATCGAGCGGGCCAGGCAAGGCAAGTTCGTCGTCCGACTCAAGGGCGGTGATCCGTTCGTGTTCGCCCGTGGCTACGAAGAGGTGATCGCCTGCACCGACGCCGGAATTCCGGTGACCGTTGTGCCGGGTGTGACAAGTGCCATAGCGGTTCCGGCCCTGGCGGGCGTCCCGGTCACCCATCGGGCCGTCACCCACGAATTTGTGGTGGTGAGCGGGCATGTCGCGCCCGGGCATCCCGAATCGTTAGTAAATTGGGATGCGCTGGCCGCGATGTCCGGCACGATCGTGTTGCTGATGGCCGTCGAGCGGATAGAACAGTTCGCCGAGGCGTTGCTCGATGGCGGCCGACCTGCGGATACCCCGGTATTAGTGGTCCAGCACGGCACGACGTCCGCGCAGCGAACGTTGCGGACAACGCTGAGCGACGCGCCTGAGCAGATCCGGTCGGAGGGCGTTCGACCGCCCGCGATCATCGTGATCGGCCCGGTGGCGGCGTTCGGCGGTTAAAGGATTCTTAAGATTACTGTAAGGTAACCAGCTATGACGGCTATCAACGACGCAGCCCGCGCCGCCATCCGCCGTGATGCCGAAGGTGGCACCGCTCGAACCATTCCCGAGCAGGCAAAGCAATCCGGCGTAGCGAAAACCGGCAGGTACCCGGCCTGGTTGCCCTCTCGGCGTTTCATCGCAGCGGTCGTCGCGATCGGCGGCATGCAGCTGCTCGCCACCATGGACAGCACAGTCGCGATCGTCGCGCTTCCTAAGATCCAGGACGAGCTGAGCCTTTCCGACGCCGGCCGCAGCTGGGTGATCACCGCCTACGTGCTGACCTTCGGTGGCCTGATGCTGCTCGGCGGGCGGCTGGGCGACACCATCGGGCGCAAGCGCACGTTCATCGTCGGCGTGGCGTTGTTCACCATCGCCTCGGTGCTGTGCGGTATCGCGTGGGACGAGACGACGTTGGTCATCGCCCGGCTGCTGCAGGGCGTCGGCTCGGCGATTGCCTCGCCCACCGGCCTGGCACTGGTCGCCACGACGTTCCCGAAGGGTCCGGCCCGTAACGCCGCCACGGCGGTGTTTGGCGCCATGACCGCCGTCGGCTCGGTGATGGGTCTTGTCGTCGGCGGCGCCCTGACAGAGGTGTCGTGGCGCTGGGCCTTCCTCGTCAACGTGCCGATCGGCCTCGTGATGATCTACCTGGCGCGCACCAGCCTCCGTGAGACGCACAAAGAGCGGATGAAGCTCGACGCATCCGGTGCCATCCTCGCCACGCTCGGCTGCACCGCCGCGGTGTTCGGCTTCTCGATGGGGCCCGAACAGGGCTGGCTATCGCCGATCACCCTCGGTTCGGTGGCCGCCGCAGGCGTCTTCCTCATTGCGTTCATCATCGTCGAGCGCTCGGCCGAGAACCCCGTGGTGCCGTTCAATCTGTTCAAGGACCGCAACCGGCTGCTGACCTTCGCCGCGATCTTCCTCGCTGGCGGCGTGCTCTTCTCGCTGACCGTGCTGATCGGCCTCTACGTGCAGGACATCCTCGGCTACAGCGCCCTACGGGCCGGGGTCGGCTTCATCCCGTTCGTCGTCGCGATGGGCATCGGGTTGGCGCTGTCGGCGAACCTGGTCTCGATCTTCCCGCCGCGGGTCCTGGTGATCGCCGGCGGCGTGCTGGTGCTGGGCGCCATGCTCTACGGGTCGACGCTCAACGCCGGTATCCCGTACTTCCCGAACCTCGTCGTCCCGATCATGGTCGGCGGCGTCGGCATCGGCACGATCGTCGTACCGTTGACCATCTCCGCGATCGCAGGCGTCGGCTTCGACCAGATCGGCCCCGTATCGGCGATCGCGCTGATGTTGCAGAACCTCGGCGGGCCGCTGGTCCTCGCGGTCGTGCAGGCCGTCATCACTTCGCGGACGCTGTATCTCGGCGGCACGACAGGCCCGGTGAAGAACATGAACTCCGCGCAGCTGCACGCGCTGGATCAGGGCTACACGTACGGTCTTTTGTGGGTTGCCGCGGTCGCGGTGATCGTGGGCGCGGTCGCGCTGTTCATCGGCTATACCGCCGAGCAGGTGGCGCATGCGCAGGAAGTCAAGGACGCGATCGACCAGGGAGAGCTCTGACGCTGCGCGATTTCGGCGTGTCTGGTTGCGCTGAGCGCAACTGAGTACGCCGAATCCGCGCATGGGTAGGCTGGCTACCCATGTCTGCGGCGGGTGGTTCCAGCGAGTCGACCGGCCGCACCGAACGCAAGCCGACGCTGACCACCCATGTGCTCGGCATCGCGATCTTCGCGATCACCGGCATGCAGCTGATGTCGACGCTAGACGGCACCATCGTCATCGTCGCGCTGCCGCGGCTGCAGGACGAGCTCAACCTCTCGGACGCCGGCAAGAGCTGGGTCATCACGGCATACGTGCTGACTTTCGGCGGCCTGCTGCTGATCGGCGGGCGCGTGGGCGACGCCATCGGCCACAAGCGGGCGTTCCTGTCTGGCGTCGGCGTTTTCACGATCGCCTCGCTGGTATGCGGGCTGGCCACAGACGGCCTCACACTGATCATCGCCCGCGCGGTTCAGGGCACCGGTGCGGCCGTCGCGGCGCCGACCGGGCTGGCGTTGATCGCGACCACCTACGCCGTCGGGCATGCCCGCAATCGCGCGTTCGCGGTGTCGGCCGCCATGCAGGCCTCCGGGTCGGTGCTGGGGCTGGTGCTCGGCGGTGCGCTCGACGATCAGGAACGCCGCGAGGAATACGACGGTGGCGACGGCGGCGCTGATCACCCAGGGGTCGATCCAGCCGCGCGGCGGACCCTGCGTGAACACCAGCACCGCCGACGTGCAGGCTGCCGTGGCCAGCAGAGCGCCGGTGACGTCTAGCTTGAGTCGCTCGTGCGTCGTCTCGGCCAGCCGTGTGACGGCAATCCAGACGATCACGATGCCGATCGGCACGTTGATCAGGAACGCCAGCCGCCAGGACACCACCGTCAGCGCGCCGCCGAGCACCAGCCCCAGCACCGACCCGGAGGCCTGCATGGCGGCCGACACCGCGAACGCGCGATTGCGGGCATG
>LZSH01000396.1 GCA_001665255.1 Mycobacteriaceae bacterium 1482268.1
CTGCACGTGGCCAAGATCGCCCGCCGCCGTCATCCCCAGCACGCGCTGCCCGAAGAGGTCAACGGCTACTTCGCTGAAATGGGCCGGGTCGCAGTGGAACTCGGCAACAGCGCTCAAGAGGTGCTGCTGACCAAGGATCCCGACAAGGCCGCGCGCATCAGCGAGGAAGACGATGCGATGGACGATCTGCATCGCCATCTCTTCAGCGTGCTGATGGACCGGGAATGGAAGCACGGCGTGACGGCGGCCGTCGACGTGACACTGCTGAGCCGTTTCTACGAGCGGTTCGCCGACCATGCCGTCGAGGTGGCCCGCCGCGTCATCTTCCAGGCGACCGGCAAGTTGCCTGAGGAAGAGGAACTTCCGGCCCCGCGCTAGACAGCCGGGGCTCTAGCCGAAACCGGCCCGTCTAGCCGAACCGGCCCGAGATGTAGTCCTCGGTGGCCTTCACGGTCGGGTTGGAGAAGATCTTTTCGGTGTCGTCGATCTCGATCAGCTTGCCGGGCTTACCGGTGGCTTCGAGGTTGAAGAACGCGGTCTGGTCGCTGACGCGGGCGGCCTGCTGCATGTTGTGCGTGACGATCACGATCGTGTAGTCCTGCTTGAGTTCGGCGATCAGATCTTCGATCGCCAGCGTGGAGATCGGGTCGAGCGCCGAGCACGGCTCATCCATCAACAGCACGTCGGGCTGCACCGCGATCGCACGCGCGATGCACAGCCGCTGCTGCTGGCCGCCGGACAGGCCACCGCCCGGCTTGTCCAGCCGATCCTTGACCTCGTTCCACAGGTTGGCGCCCTTGAGCGACTTCTCCGCCACCTGGTCGAGTGTCTTCTTGTTGCGGACGCCCTGCAGTTTCAGGCCCGCCACGACGTTGTCGCGAATCGACATGGTGGGGAACGGGTTTGGCCGTTGGAACACCATCCCGATGGTCTTGCGGACACCAACCGGATCGACCCCGGCGCCGTAGACGTCGTCACCGTCGAGCAGCACCGAGCCCTCGACGCGCGCACCGGGAATCACTTCATGCATCCGATTCAGCGTGCGCAGCACCGTGGACTTGCCGCAGCCGGACGGCCCGATGAACGCTGTCACACTTCGCGGCGCCACCGACATCGAGACATCAGCCACGGCGTGGAACGACCCGTAATAGATGTTGACGTCCTTGAGATCAAGGCGTTTGGCCATATCTGTCTATCTCCTGAACCTGCTCAGAAATTCTTGGGGGCGAAGAACTTGGCGATGAAGCGTGCGCCGACGTTGAGCAATGCGATCAGCACGATGAGGGTGAGCGCGGCACCCCAAAGGCGGTCCGTTGGAACCGGGTTGGCGCCGGCACCCGCGGATGTCTGGTCGTACATCATGCCGGGAAGCGAACCCATGAACCCGTTGAACATGTCGAAGTTGATCGCCTGGGCGTAGCCCACCAGAATCAGCAGCGGCGCTGTCTCTCCCATGACGCGGGCCAGGGCGAGCAGAATGCCGGTGACGATGCCCGACAGCGCCGTCGGTATCACGATCGACGAGATCGTCCGCCACTTCGGCACGCCGAGTGCATAACTGGCCTCGCGCAGGTCCATCGGCACGATGCGCAACATCTCTTCGGTCGACCGTACGATGACCGGAATCATCAACAGCACCAAGGCAAGTGACACAGCGAAGCCCGAACGCTGGAAGCCCAGCGTCGCGACCCACAGTGCATAGATGAACAGGGCGGCGACGATCGAGGGTACGCCGGTGAGGATGTCCACCATGAACGTGGTGATCTTGCCGAGCCTGGTCCCGCCGCCGTACTCGACCAGATAGATGCCGACGAACACGCCGACGGGGATCGAGATGATCGCACAAACCAGGCCCTGCAACAAGGTTCCGATGATCGCGTGATACGCACCACCGCCAGCCTGGAACGCGGTCATGCCGGCCTGCGAGTTGAACCACCACGTGCTCGACGTGATCGATGTGATGCCCTTCACGACGACGGTGTAGAGCACCCACAGCAGCGGCACCACCGCGATCAGGACGGACAGCGTCACCAGAACCGTCGCCACGTTGTTGACGAGTTTGCGCCGCAGGCTCAGCTTCTGGAAAGCCGGTGCCTTGACCGGCTTGTCCAGTGTCGTGGCCGTCATGACTTGCTCCTTCCGGCCACGGCCGCCCGCGCCAGCGAGTTGACGACGAACGTCAGGATGAACAGAACGAGGCCTGCCGCGATGTAGGCCCCCGCCTTGTACTGGTCGTTGAACTCCGAAGCGGCGGCGGCGATCTTGCTCGCGAACGTGTAGCCGGCGTCGAACAGAGACCAGCCGAACGCCCGCTGAGTGCCGCGCAAGATGATCAGCAGCGCGATCGTCTCGCCGAGCGCGCGGCCGAGCCCGAGCATCGCGCCACTGATGTAGCCCGACAACCCGAACGGCAGCACCGTCGTCTTCACGACCTCCCAGCGCGTCGCGCCCAGCGCCAGCGCCGCCTCGATCTGACCGCGCGGCGTCTGGATGAACACCTCGCGGCTGACCGCGGTGATGATCGGCAGGATCATCACCGCAAGCACGATGCCCGCGGTGAAAATCGTTCCGCCACCGGCCACCGAAGCGTTACCGGTGTCGAACAGGAAGAGCCAACTCAGGTTGTGGTTCAGCCAGGTGGCGAACGGCTTGAGGACCGGCGCGAGAACGTACAGGCCCCACACCCCGTAGATGATCGACGGAACCGCGGCCAGCAGATCGACCATGTAGGCCAGCGGTCCCGCCACCCGACGCGGCGCGTACTGGGTTAAAAAGATCGCGATGCCCAGCGCAACCGGCATGGCGAGAAGCAACGCGAACACCGACACGAATACGGTCACCTGCAGCAAATCGAGGATGCCGAACTTCATCGCCGACGTATCGGTGGTCACCCAGTTCCCGCTGTAGAGGAAGAAGTTCTCCTCGTTGCGGGTAAGCGCCGGGATGGCGCGCCAAAGCAGGAAGGCACCGATCGCCGCGATGATGACGACGATGAAGACGCCGGATCCTTCGGCGAGGCCGCGGAAAATCCGGTCTCCCAGACGGACTTTGGCGTTCTTCGATGGGTCGGTGGAGATGTTCGGCGCGTCCGGGTGAGGCACGGCCAGTGCCTCACCCGAACCCGCGTCAGCCGGATTCGGCAGTCCGCTAGATTCGGTCACCTCGAGCCTATCGGTCATGTTTTCCGGCCCCATCCTCACCCGCGTCCGAGTCGCCGCGCTAGGTAACTACGCAATTGCGTCGACGGACTTCAGCAGTCGCTCCTTGAACGCATCGGGCAGCGGAACATAGCCCGCCGCGGACAGGTTGGCCTGGCCCTGGTTGGCCGCCACAGTCAGGAACGACTTCACGGCTGCGGCGGTGTCCGGGTCGTAGCCCTTCGAGCAGACGATCTCGTAGGTCGCCAGCATCAACGGATAGACACCGGCTTCCTTCGTGGCGTACAGCGCGTTCAGGTCGAGGATGAGGTCCTGTCCTTCAGACTTGAACTTGGCGGTGTCGACGGCCTTCTGGGTCGACTCGTCGGTGAGCTCGACGGCTCCGCCTCCGCTGTCGATCTGCGCGAACTTCAGACCGCCTTGCTGCGCGAAGCCCTTCTCCACGTAGCCGATGGATCCCGGCGTGGCCTGGATGGCCTGCACGACACCCGACGACTTCTGCGCGCCCTCGCCTGCACCGCCCTGGAATTCCTTGCCAGCGCCCTTGGTCCACGCCTGCGGAGCGGCGGCCGCGAGGTACTTCTGGAAGTTGTCGGTGGTACCAGAGGAATCCGAGCGGTAGACCGGCTTGATCTCGACGTCGGGCAGCGTCGCGCCGGAGTTCAGAGACGCGATGGCCGGGTCGTTCCACTTCTTGATCTGACCCTGGAAGATCTTGGCCAGGACGTCACCGTTGACAACGAGCTTGTCGACGCCCTCGACGTTGTAGGCCATTGCCACAGGGCCGAACACCAGCGGCAGGTTCCACGCCGGGTTGCCGCCGCAGCGCTCCGTACCCTTGGCGACCTGATCGTCCTTCAGCGCCGAGTCCGAGCCGGCGAAGTCGACCTGCTTGGCCAGGAACTGCTCGACGCCTGCGCCGGAGCCGGTGGGGTTGTACGACAGGTTCTTGCCCGCGCAGACCTGGCCCCAGACCTTGTTGAACTCCGCGATCGCATTCTGCTGCGCGGTCGAGCCCTCGGCAGTGAGTGAGTTCTTGCCTCCGCATTCGGCGGATGACGCCGCGGTCCCGGACGCACCCGACGAGGCGCTGGTGTTGGTGCCCGAGTTGTTGTCGCTCCCACACGCAGACAGCGTCATCGCGGCGAGCGCCGCGACGGAGAGGGTCGTACCGAAGGCCTTGCCGATGCCGTTGAGCTTCACTTAATCCCGCTTTCTTCGAGGAATTCCGATGACTTCGCAACTCCTCGGCAACGTATGCGGCCGCGGTGGACAGCCGAGGGATGGAAGGTGAACGAACGGTGAACAGGTACAGCTGATTTGCGGGGGTTCCCCAGCTAGCGAAGGGACTTGGGTACTAGTTCGCGGCGTAGGCGACGTCGGAATTGCACACGTCGAAACCCAGGCGTCGATAGGTGTTAACCGCCGCCGAGTTATCGGCCTCCACGTACAGCATCACCGTCGGGTCAGAGTCGTCCGAAAGCCTGTCAGCCAAGTGGTGCAGCCCGACGAGCGTCAGGGTCGCTCCGATGCCGCGGCCCTGCGCGGCCGGGTCAACGCCGACTACATACACCTCGCCGAGGCCTTCGTGGTGCACCTTGGTCCAGTGGAATCCGAGCAGTCGGCCGGTCTGCTCGTCGATAGCCAGGAACAATCCGCGCGGGTCGAACCACGGCTCGCGTCTTCGCTCGTCGATGTCGGCGTCCGTCCAGCCGCCCTGCTCGGGGTGCCACGCGAATGCGGCGTTGTTGACCCGCAGCAATTCGGCGTCGTCCTGCGACCCCCGGTAGGTCTCGATGCGGACACCGGAAGGGATGGCGACCGGAGGCAACGCTGCTCCGGTGAGCGGGCGGCGCATCTGCAACAGCTCACGCGCGGGCTTGAGGCCGAGCGCTTCGGCCGTCGCCCTCGCCGGTTCGAGATCGCCGTGGGCCCAGATGCGGGTGCTGCTGCCACCCTCGGCGAGGGCCGCGCGCACCATCGCCGAGCCGATGCCGCGCCTGCGCCAGTGCGGGTGGACGACCAGTTCGGCCATCGCCGGATCGTCATCGGTGGCGGGAGCCAGATCGAGGTAGCCGACGACAGCGTTGTCATGGAGAGCCAGTAGGTGCCGGGTGCGGTCGTGCGGGAGCTCGCGCAGTACCTGGTCTCCGACAGGGGCGACGCCGTCTTCTTCCTTCGCCGCGTCGATCAAGGCGCGGATGGCGCGCTGATCCGCCTCACCGAGACCGCGACGCCAGGCGACAGACGGTTCGCTCACTGAGCGCGCATTGGATCAGCCAGCTCGTCTGGCAGTCCGATCGGTGCGTCGTACGCGTCGTCGAAGTCGTCGGGCGCATCCACTCCGGGCACGGGGGCGCGTCCCCTGGCCGGGCGCACTGCCTTGTAGCCGACGTTGCGCACCGTGCCGATCAGCGACTCATACTCGGGGCCGAGCTTGGCGCGGAGCCGACGCACGTGGACGTCGACCGTGCGTGTGCCGCCGAAGAAGTCGTACCCCCACACCTCCTGCAGCAGCTGAGCCCGGGTGAAAACCCGCCCCGCGTGCTGGGCCAGATATTTCAGCAGTTCGAATTCCTTGTAGGTCAGGTCGAGCGGCCGGCCGCGTAGCCGGGCAGTGTAGGTGCCCTCGTCGATGACCAGCTCCCCCAAACTGACCTTGCCCGCATTTTCCTGGCTTGCCGCGCCTCCGCGGCGGCCGACGAGGAGACGCAGCCGTGCGTCGATCTCAGCCGGGCCGGTGGACGGCAACAGGATCTCGTCGAGCCCCCACTCCACGTTGACCGCGACGAGCCCGCCCTCGGTGACCACGGCCACGACGGGAACCGACGTGCCGGTCGTGCCGAGGAGACGGCACAGTCCCCGCGCGGCGGCGAGATCGGTCCTGGCATCGACGATCGCGACGTCGGCGCTGCCGGCCTCCAGCAACGAGGACACCTCGGTAGGAGCTGTCCGCACGGTGTGAGCGAGCAGCGACAACGAGGGCAGCACCGTCTCAGGATGCGGATCGGCGGTTAATAGAAGTAGATCCAACTGGTCCTCCAGCGTGCCGGATCGATATTGACGGACATCGCTGTCCGGGATACCTCCCAGATTCTTAGCCGACATCTGGTCGTTACCGGTGCAATAACGATAACCCGACACCTGGCGATTAGCCGCGCCGAACAGGGCGGGGCCAATCCGTTGGTCCAGAATGTCGGGATGCGCAAGCTGGTGATCGGGGTGGTGTCCGCCGTGGCCGCAGTGGCGGTCGCGGCCGTCGGTGTCGATTTCGGCGCCGCGATCTACACCGAGTATCGCCTGGCCAGGGCGCTTCGCGAGGAGGCGAAGCTGTCGTTCGACCCCTGGGTCGGCATCATCGGCTTCCCATTCGTCACACAGGCGAGACAGCGGCACTATGACCAGATCGAAATCCGGGCGAATGGCGTAAATCACCCCATTGCCGGCAAGGCGTCGTATGAAGCCACCTTGTATTCGGTGGACCTGCCGAGGGATTCCTGGCTCATCGGCTCCGACACCGAATTGCCCGTCGGCAAGGTCGAAAGCCGCGTCATCGTCGACTCGACCCACCTGGGCCGCTTCATGGGTATCCCCGACCTCCTCGTGGAACAGCCGCTCAAGGAAGCCAACAACGCCACCGGCGGCACCACCGAATCGGGCATCTCTGGCAACACCGGCCTGGTCTTCACCGGTACCCCGAAGGCGGCCGGCTTCGACAAGAAGGTGAGCGTCTCCGTCGACCTCTCGACCGCGGGCCCAGAGCAGACGACGCTGGTGTTCACCGCCACGGGTGTGCTCACCGGCGCGGGCACCGCCGACGAGGAGGTCCCCGCCGACAAGACATCCGCCGTGCTCGCCGCCTTCACCACCACCCTGCCGGGACTGAAACTGCCGTTCGGCATCGCCCCGACCAGCGAGGGAGCCCGAGGATCCGACGTTATTGTCGAGGGCATCGCCGAGGGAGTAACCGTCACGCTGAATGAGTTCACGCAATCATGAGCAGTTCACTTGTCGCAGTGGTCGCCGTGCTCATCGCAGCATTCGGGGTGGCCTACGTGATCAACAGGATGCTGGCGTTACGGGCCGGCCTGAGGGACACCACCGAGATCGCGGGAACATCGGTCGTCGACACCTCCGACCTGGGACTGTCGCGCACCGGACCAACCATCGTGCACTTCAGCGCCACGTGGTGCGGTCCGTGCGCCGGCGTGCGACGGGTGGTGGACCAGGTGTGCGACGAGCTGCCTGCGGTGGCCCATGTGGAGATCGACATGGACGCGAATCCCGACGCGGCGCGGCGGCTTTCAGTGTTGTCTTTGCCGACCACGTTCATCTTCGATGCCGACGGCCGCCAGCGATACCGGGCCGCAGGCGTTCCGACGGCCGCTGACCTGCGGTCGGCGCTCGACCCGCTATTGGCCTGATCACCATGTCATTGGGTAAGCTGTCCGGCGTGTCAGCCCGCCTAGTGGTGAATCTCACCAAGCGCCGCGCAGTCGACCTGTGCCGCGTCGCGGGTTCTTGTTGTTGTTGTAGCTGCTGAGCGCAGCCGCGCCGTCCAAGCGCGCTCGCTCTGAGCAGCCCATGTGGCCTGCTCTCACCCAGCCCTATCAGCGCAACAGGAGCGTGAATGCCCATGACATCCGAAACCAGATCGCCCACCAGAACGAGTGCCGCGGTCGACCAGGTCGACGTGCGCGGACCCCGCTTCGCCGCATGGGTCACCACAGCGGTTCTGGTGATCACCCTGCTGGTGTCGAGTGTCAGCCTCGCCGCGGCAGCGGTGATCCTCGGAGTGCAGGCCGTCGTGTTTGCGATCGGGGCGCTCGGCGGTCCGCGTAAGCACCCCTACGGCCTGGTCTTCGCCGCGCTCGTGGCTCCCAGGATCGCCCCTGTCTCGGAGAAGGAGCCGGTGCCGCCGCTCAAGTTCGCTCAGTTGGTCGGGTTCGTGTTCGCCGTCGTGGGCACGGCCGGATTTGCGGCGGGTTTGGCCACACTGGGCTTGATCGCGACCGGGTTCGCGTTGGTTGCGGCGTTTCTGAACGCCGCTTTCGCCATCTGCCTCGGCTGTCAGCTCTACCCCCTGGTGGCGCGCCTGCGTCGCTCCACCTCTTCCGCGTAAGACCTCAAAACCCAAGCAACCGAAAGGATTTCCTCCATGGCACGCTCCGACGTCCTGGTCACAACTGACTGGGCCGAGAGCAATCTCGATGCGCCGAACACCGTCTTCGTCGAGGTCGACGAAGACACCTCCGCCTATGAGGGCGGCCATATCGCAGGCGCCGTCCGGCTGGACTGGAAGACCGAACTGCAGGATCAGGTCAAGCGCGACTTCGTCGACGCCCAGCAGTTCTCGAAGCTGTTGTCTGACAAGGGCATCAGCAACGACGACACCGTGATCCTCTACGGCGGCAACAACAACTGGTTTGCCGCATACGCGTACTGGTACTTCAAGCTTTACGGCCACGAGAACGTCAAGCTGCTCGACGGCGGACGCAAGAAGTGGGAGCTGGACGGCCGCCCGTTGGTCACCGATGTACCCGACCGCCCGACGACCAGTTACACCGCCAAGGCACCCGACAACAGCATCCGCGCCTTCCGCGACGAGGTCATCAAGGCGATCGGCGAGAAGAACCTCGTCGACGTGCGCTCACCCGACGAGTTCTCCGGCAAGATCCTGGCTCCCGCGCATCTGCCGCAGGAGCAGAGCCAGCGGCCGGGGCATATCCCCGGCGCCATCAACGTTCCGTGGAGTAAGGCGGCCAACGAGGACGGCACCTTCAAGTCCGATGAGGACCTGGCCAAGTTGTACGCCGAGGCCGGCCTCGACGGTGAGAAGGAGACCATCGCCTACTGCCGAATCGGTGAGCGCTCGTCGCACACCTGGTTCGTGCTGCAGGAGCTGCTGGGACACAAAAACGTCAAGAACTACGACGGCAGTTGGACGGAATACGGCTCCCTGGTGGGGGCCCCGATCGAGTTGGGAAGTTGATATGTGCTCTGCACCGAAACAAGGACAAACGCTGCCGGCCGGCGTTGATCTGGAGAAGGAAACGGTGATCACCGGTCGCGTTGTCGACGGTTCCGGTCAGACCGTCGGTGGTGCGTTCGTGCGTCTGCTGGACGCCTCGGATGAGTTCACCGCCGAGGTTGTCGCTTCGGCCACCGGTGACTTCCGGTTCTTCGCCGCACCCGGCACGTGGACCCTGCGCGCCCTGTCCCCCGCGGGCAACGGCGACGCCAGCGTCGCACCGTCGGGCGCGGGCATCCACGAGGTCGACGTCAAGGTCGCCTGACGACGAAGGCGGCTCGGCACGAGCCGGTGAGGAGTCGGGCAATCGAAGGCGCCTGATTTCGCGGCGGCATCCGGTCGCGGACTAGACTCTCGACCGTGGTGCTGTTCTTCGAAGTCCTGCTTGTGACGGCCGTCGTGGTCATCACCTGGTTCGCGCTCTATGCGCTGTATCGGCTCATTACTGACGAATCGTGACGTCTGACAAGGGCCCCGTCGCCGGCGGATCGGGCGACCGGGCGGTTGCCGCGGCGGCCGAACGGGCCAAGATGACGGCCGCACGCAATATCCCGGTGTTCTCCGACCTGCCCGCCCCGGCGGACACCGCGAACCTGCGCGAGGGCGCAGATTTCAACGACGCGTTGCTTGCGCTGCTGCCGCTGGTCGGAGTCTGGCGCGGCGAGGGCGAGGGCCGGGGGGCCCACGGCGACTATCGATTCGGTCAACAGATCGTGGTTTCCCACGACGGCGGTGACTACCTGATTTGGGAAGCACGCTCGTGGCGGCTGACCGGCTCCGGCGAGTACGAACAGCGAGGTCTGCGGGAGTCGGGCTTCTGGCGGTTCGTCAACGACCCCAACGACCCGACCGAATCTCAGGCGATCGAACTGCTGCTGGCCCATTCTGCGGGCTACGTGGAGCTGTTCTACGGCCAGCCCCGTAATCAGTCGTCATGGGAATTGGTCACCGACGCCCTCGCGCGCAGCAAGTCTGGGATGTTGGTCGGTGGCGCAAAACGGTTGTACGGCATCGTCGAAGGGGGCGACTTGGGTTACGTCGAGGAACGCGTGGACGCTGACGGCGGCTTGGTGCCGCACCTGTCGGCGCGGCTGTCGAGGTTTGTCGGCTGATGCGCAGGGTCGGAATAGCCGCGGTCTTCGCCGCGGCCGTCATCGTCGCGGGCTGCTCGTCGAATAACGCTCCGTCCGACGAGTCGACGACGCCGGCTCCCGCAACCGCCGGACATGGTGCGTACGCGAATTGTCTTCACGATCACGGTGTTTCGGCCCCGCCAGGGCCCGCCGCAGGGCCACCGCCCGGCGCTGACGACGCGACGTGGCAACAGGCGATGCAAGCGTGCGCTTCGCTGGCGCCTGGCCCAGACGCGGGCTAGCGCAGAACAGGCGCCCGCCCCGCCTCGGTGAGCCACGTGTTCTGCAACGCAGCCAACGTGCCGTCGTCACGCAGTGCGTCGACGGCCGAAGAGACGCAACGGGTGAGCTTACTGTCCTTGCCGAGAACTATCCCTAATCGCTCGGGATCGTCTGGGACAGAAGGTAATTGGCCGACGATAATGCCGTCGCGCAGTTCGTTGGCAACGGCGAACGCCGTCGGGAGGTCAGCGATCAAAGCGTCGATCTGGCCGCTACCCAGCGCCAACTTCGCGTCGCCATTGGTGTTGTAGACGGCAACCGGGTGGACGCCGTCGACGGATGTGGCCGCCGTATAGCTGGTCGTGCCGACTTGCACGCCGAGTCGCAGCGGTTTGAGCGCTTCGATGCTGCGGGCCGCGGCTGCAGGTGACGATTTCACTGTGACGACTGCCTGCGTGACGTCGAAGTAGGGCGCGGAAAAGTCGACCGCCGCCTTGCGCTGTTCGGTGATGGAGAACTCCGACAGGCTGGCGTCGAACTCCTTGGATCCCGGCGCCAGTGCGGCGTTGAACGGCACCCGAACCCACCGGACATTCTCGCGCGGGTAGCCCAGTTTGTCGGCGACGGAGTAGGCGACGGCCGATTCGAATCCCTCACCGTTTCCGGGGTTGTCGCCCATGTACCACGGCGGGTAGACGGGTTGGTCGGCGCCGAAGGTGAAGACACCCTTGTACAACGTGTCGAGCGAATCGGGTTTGCAGTGCGACAAGCCGGTAGCGGGCTGCTCGGCCACGGGAGCGCAGCCGATCAGCACAACGGTCACCACGGAGGCCGGAACGAGCGGCCACAGCGAAGGCATGGCCGCATCATCGCGCACCCGGCGCCCGCAGCACCAGACCGCACGCGGTCGTTGGTCAGCGCTTATCGCGCTGACCGGCGGCCAGCTTCACCGCCATGTCGTCGGCCCCAATGCGTCTCGAGGCCGCCGTCACAAGCTCCGGGGCCACTCCACCCAGGCCGGCCAAAAGCCTGGGAAGCAGCGGAGCCACATCGACCTCTCCCCGGTTCTTCTCGATCGCCGTGACGACGCCGGCAGCCACCTCGTCGGGCGAACTGGTGCCCACACCTCGCGGTACGTCGATCTTCGCGTCGGCGAACATCCCCGCCTCACGGATGATGCCGGGGAACACCACCGACACTCCCACGCCCGTCCCATGAAGATCCGCGCGCAATGCTCCGGAAAATCCGCGGAGGCCGAACTTGGTCGCGCAGTACACGGACGCATTGGACGACGTGAACTTACCGATCAGCGAGGACATGAAGACGAGATGTCCCCGGCCCTTCGCCACCATGCGAGGCGACAGCTGCCGCGCCAAGACGATCGGCGCGCGCAGGTTCACGTCCAGAGCGTGGTCAATTTCCTCGACCGAGAACGAGTCGAGCGTGCCCGAGGCAGGCAGGGCCGCGTTGGCGACCAGGATGTCGATCTCGCCGGCCTCGCGGACCAAGCGCTCGACCTCGTCGGGCACGGCCAGATCGACGGGCAACGCCCGGGCGCCGTGCTGAGCTGCCAGCTCCTCGAGCACCTCCTCGCGTCGGCCTGTCACGATGAGTTGTGCACCACGAGCGGCGAGAGCCTTAACAATAGCGTTGCCGATGCCGCCGGTGGCGCCAGTGAGTAGGACGGTAGAGCCGGAGATTCGCATAGCGAGATCCTAGGTTTACGCCCACCAACCCGGGCCCGGAAATGAGACGGCCCCCGAGCCGCTGTTCCTGGTTGGACAAAACCGAGGGGCTCGGGGGCCGGGTGGCTGCGGGGAATTCGCCAGCGCGCGCAGGTGACTCCCCGGCGCTGCTAGCTCGCAGCCACCTCACATGTCCATAAGTCACTCAATTTGACGGACCACCTCCTTCCCTGTGTACGGGCGAAGCTACTCCCGCTTCCCCAGTGCGACAAGTGATTTTCGGGCGTTACGCGCTCAGCGATCGCTGACGATCGCGGCGTCGACGAGCTCGCTGAATTCTGCGGCCATGGGTGAAGGGCGCAGCGGCTTGCCGTCGAGGGTGTGCACCCGGGCGGCAAGCGTGATGCTTGACACAAGCCAAACACCTTGTGCAGCAAAAAGATCAGCGGGCCGCAAGGCGCGGTAGTCGCAGTCGTAGCCCTTGTTGCGGGCCACCTCGAAGAGCGCCTGCTGCGTGGTGCCGCGCAAGATCGGATACCACGGCGGCGGGGTGAGCAGACCCAGCCGCCCATCGATCTCGGAGGCGATGACCACCGTCGACCGCGGCCCCTCCAGCACCTGACCCTCCGAGCTGACGAAGATCACGTCGCCGGCACCGAGGCGCTCAGCATGCCGCAGCGCCGCCATGTTCACCGCATAGGACAGCGTTTTGGCACCCGCCAGCAGCCACGGCATGTCGGCGGCGCCCTCGGCGGGCAGCCAGCGATCGAGCGTGACGGCCGCCAGACCGCTCGCGCGCACCCCCGCGACCCTGGCGGGCACCGCGCCGATCATCGCGAACGCCGTTGGTTCTGATCCGCTTTCTCGTCCGCGGCTGTAGATGAGCCGCATCACACCCTCGCCGCCGCCCTGCTCGATCCAGCGAGATACCGCCGCGGCCACCGCGACCCGCCAACGCGGCAGATCGGGTTCGGGCAGGTCCATCAGCCGCGCCGACTGCGTCAACCG
>LZSH01000397.1 GCA_001665255.1 Mycobacteriaceae bacterium 1482268.1
ACTGCTGCTGCCGCCTCCGGATGACGACGAGGCCTGCGATGCGGTGTAGGCGCCTATCGACGAGGACAGAGCCGACTCGAAACTATCGAAGTTCGCCCCGCCGGAGCCGCCGCTCAGCCCCCAGCCCGACGACGTGGTCGAGGACGACGAGTTGTACCAATCTGGTTGGGGCGCAGGCGTAGCCATTGAGGTCTCATACTTCTTGGCCCAGAGCGCCGCGGCCCCCGCCGCGACGGCGAACGGGACGTAGGCGGTGTAGAGATCCTTGCGGGCGGCAAAATCGAACCGCGACTCCGCCGAATCGGTGACCAGCATGCGGTGGAAACCGCCTGCCTGCGACCACAGTTCGCGTCCGGCAGCGGTGCGGCGGGTCCCGACGCCGGCGATCCACGACCGCACGGTGAACAGAAAGAACGCGGCGAACGGCAGGCCCAGCGCGGTGATCGGGATGCCGAACCACAGCAGGAAACAACACACTGCGACGAGCAACGCGATCACGTTGGCCGCCCGCACCCACAGTTCTTTTCTGCGCTTGACCATCAGGCCGCCGTCGAATGCCCACGCCTCCACGGCCTTGGCGATATCGGTCTTGGCCTTGTTGAGCTTCTCGCCGGACTTCAGGGTCTTCTTTGCCTCGAACTGGTCACCCGGTCGGTTCACCTTCAGCGCGACACCGACCTTGCGGCTGACCGGGTCCACCTGTTCCCAGTCACTTTTTTCGGCGAGCCCGTTGATGCGCCAGTGCTGGTGGTTGACCTGCGTCAGCTTGATCAATTTGCGCTCGGCGAGATAGAACAGCGTCGCGGTCAGCGCATTCTTCGGCACGGTCTCCGTGCGGATGTACTCGGTCTGCACCGGCCCGAGGCCA
>LZSH01000398.1 GCA_001665255.1 Mycobacteriaceae bacterium 1482268.1
GCAATGCCCGGCGTCTATCTGGCCCTGTAGCCAGCCGCCGATCGTTGCGGTGATTCTCGGCAGGATCCGGTCGCGGAAGAACTGCATTCCGATGCCATCCGGCTTAGCAAGGATCTCAGCGAACAGCGCACCCAGCACCGCGGTGTCGTCCGCGACCGTGTCGAATACCGCAGTGTAGATGCCCCGCACGCCAATCTCGAAGTCGCTGAACCGTTTTGGGTCCGTCTCTAGAAGATGCTCGACAACGGGCAATGGCGCGTGTTCCTCGAAGACTGCGGCCAGTAGGCCTTCGCGACCGCCGAACGCGGAGTACAGCGAGGTCACCGCGCAACCCACGCGGCGTGCTACTCCTTCGAGTGTCAGCGCACCGACGCCGTCACCGACAATCAGTTCAGCGGCCGCGGCGATCGCGCGGTCTCGCACCCCGACACGGCTACCGGGATCGCCGCCGGCAACGCGCACCGCGTCGTTGAGCGCCTCCCGATTGCGCACCCGGCGGTAAACCGTCGAGCGCGACATGCCCGCGCGCTTGGCGATCCGGTCGAGCGACAGTTGGGCGACCGGCGTACCGGTCTGCTCGGCCTCGGCCATCGCAGCATGAACGATTGCGGCGTCCATGTGATTGACACTAGATACTATGGTCAATAGTGTCAAGTGCTAGGAGACTTCTCACTCTCGTGGGCTCGTGGAGACCGGCGCCCCGTCAGAATGCAGTGACGACCCGAAAGACCGGGTAGTCCTCAACGATTCGCTCGAACTCGGCGAGCGGCGCACGGCGGTCGATCGGAAAGAACGGGCGTGCGCCGGGCGCGAGCTCAAGATAGCGGCGCAAGATCGCGGCGCGGTTCCCGGAGAAATCCTCGACCAGCAACACATTCTCCCGTTTGCCCCGTCGCAGAACAGCGTGGTTGTTGACGCGAAGGTTGCGGACCCAGTTCGTCTTGTCGCCAAGCATGGCCACGAGGTAGCGATCGCCCTCGTGGTCGGCGACGACGACCGGGAACGAGACCGTCCGCCCGGTCTTGTGGCCGCGTACTTCGACGGTGGCAGCTCGGTTGGGTCCCATACCGGCCGCAATGGCCATGGCGCCCAACCGATTTGAGATACGCGCCGACCACCCTGGACGACCCCCACGGTACTGCCATCTCTGGAATGCGCTCACCGCGCCACGGAGCATCACTCGAGCCTAGCGGGCTCTGCGCGGACCTCCTTGCTGCGACTGAGTAGGGGAGGGCGCTTCACAGGAAGCTATGCACGTTCGTCCGCCGCCATTTTGAGCTGGCAGCTCGCCGGCATGACTGCGGCTGCACCGGGTAACTGGTTGAGGCGGCTGCCTGCCGTGGTAGTCGTGAGGACGCTATCGGTACGGGAGGCGGTAGGTTCGGCGGTGTGAGAGCACGGACGGTTGAGAGAGCTGGCGTGCCGGTGGTTGGCCCCAGCGTGGTTGACGACCGCACGTTCGGCGTCGCCCAGTGACTCGCCCGACTCACGGCACCAGCGGCTCTGCGACAAACCCTATTAGGCGCACTCTTACCTCGATGCGACGCAGGCTCAAAGAATCATGGTCAGTGGTGCTGCCGCTGCTGGCCCTGCTAGCGCTTGGCTTGACCTGGGGCCGTGAGATTGGATCGGTGGCAGCGGTGCTAGTGGCGCTGCTCCTTGCGGGTGCGGTGCTGGCGGCAGTGCAGCACGCCGAGCTGGTCGCCCACCGGGTCGGCGAGCCGTTCGGGTCGCTGTTGCTGGCTATCGCGGTAACGGTCATCGAAGTGGCGCTGATCGTCACGCTGATGACCTCTGGCGGACAAGCCACGGCCACACTTGCCCGCGACACCGTGTTCGCCGCTGCGATGATCACAATGACCGGCATAGTCGGGTTGTCGTTGTTGATCGGATCTGCGCGCTACGGCGTCACACTCTTCAACGCCGAGGGGAGTGGTGCCGAGCTGGCGACTGTGGCCACGCTCGCGACGCTGTGCCTGGTGTTGCCGACTTTCACCACCAGCCACCCCGGGCCGCAGTACACACCCAGTCAGTTGATCTTTGCAGCCGTTGCCTCGCTTGGCCTTTACATAGCGTTCGTGTTCACCCAAACGATTAGGCACCGCAACTTCTTTCTGCCAGTCGCCCAGGAGGGCATGGTCGTCAACGAGGAAGAGCATGCTCCGCCGCCGAGCACCCGCTCCGCGCTGAGCAGCCTGGCAATGCTGATAGTTGCCCTTGTGGCCGTTGTCGGTCTGGCCAAAGTCGAGTCGAAGCCAATCGAGAATGCGCTGAGCGCAGTCGGGTTCCCGCACTCGTTTGTCGGCGTGGTTATCGCGATGCTCGTCCTGTTGCCCGAGACATTGGCGGCCGGCCGCGCGGCGTGGCGTGGACGCATACAGGTCAGTCTCAATCTGGCCTACGGGTCGGCGATGGCAAGTATCGGGTTGACCATTCCGACACTTGCGGTGGTGTCGTTGTGGTTCGACGGCTCGCTGATCTTAGGCCTCGGCGGCACCCAACTGGTGCTTCTTATTCTGACCGTCGTGGTCAACGTGCTGACCGTGGTTCCGGGACGCGCGACGCGACTGCAAGGCGTAATCCATTTGGTCCTGTTCGCGGCCTATGTGTTCCTCGGCGTAAACCCCTGACACGGGGGCAGGGGGCCCAAGTACCCCGGCACACAGGGGATCCGGCCCGGGTGTTCATGTCCATACGACCGTTACGACAGGACCTCAAGGCTTCAGCCACCGCCAACCCACGGACGGATGGCGCAGCAGGGCGGGGAGCACGACGAGCGGATCGAAGTACGCAGCTCGTTCGGTCGCCTTGCCATCGCGCAGGATCAGGCGGTTGACCGTGGGCCATGCGAGCGTTTCGCGGCCGAGACGGGCGATGAGCGTGAACTCGATGAAGACGAGGTCGTCTGCGCCAGACCAGCAATCGACCTCTGCGTGCAGCCCCGGTAGGCAGCTACAGAATCGGCCGAATTGCCGCTGCGCCTCCTTGATGCCCGTCACACGTGGGGCCAGCGGCTGTTGGAGAACTACGTCGTGGTGCAGAAGTTCAGGCAAACTTTCCGGTGACGGATCGCGCCAAAACTCGGTGAACTTCGTGACGAAGGGATGCGCGTGTGCAGTGGTGTCCACCCCTTCGACGATGCGGTTCGCACGCGCGGAATCAATGAAAGTCACTGCCAGATGCTGCCAAGAGGTATCACTCCGCCTCGCGGCGTCTTGACCGCGCGTTCTGGCAGCGAGATGGGCGGTCGAGGTAGAACGCAATTCTGTTGCAGGCCGGCAGCTGAACTCGGTCATGGCTGCGTAATGGCCGTGGTCGGCGCCTCTGCGTTCATCGGTCTGATCGCCCGCGCGGTGTAGCCAATCCAGGCGAACAGCAGCAATGGGATTCCCGTGACGGTTAAGAAGCCCTGCAGCGATAGGGGGCCGGTGGGCGAGATGAACGCTGCGAGAAGGAAGACGTGTCCGGTGGCGGCGACGGCCGCCACGTGCGCACAGTTCCGGCCCAGCACCTGGTGGCGGTATACCGCTAGCGCGAAGCACACCAGCGCCACCACGGTAGGAACTCCTGACATCGCCAACAGTCCGACCGTGAGGTCGTAGAGAAGCGCTGATGACTCGGCGGGGCGGGGCCGGTACAACAGCAAGTTGAACGCCGTAAATCCGCTGAGGATCAGCGTCACCAGCCCGACCATCCCAACACCGAAACCCGCGGCGAGCGGCGAACTTGTCGGAAGCCGGTTTCGCAGATGAGTCCATATCGCAGCGCCGAACACGAGCCACAGTCCGACGCCGACGGTGTAGAGCAGCTGCGTGATGACCAGCTGGTCATGATGGGCCAAAGCCCACAGCGCGACCTCGGCGCCCGACGTCTGCGTCGGCGGAACTAACCAGATCGGGTAGACGGGTATCGAGACAGCCGGAATGGCTACACCCAGCGTGCCGGCCCACCGTGCTGCCCGCACTAAGCCCCGCTCGGCGCAGCCGGCGGTCGTCTTGGCCTTGCTCACTGCGCCTCCCGAAGTCCGAAATCTTACCAGTGGATAGTTCCTCCGCCGGTAAGTGTGCACGACGGCGTGGAACTTATCAATGGTTAGATTGCTCCCGTAGACTCCGTCGGCATGGCAAGCGACGCAACGAAGCCCTATCACCACGGGCAACTGGAGCGGGCCGGAATCGAGGGCGCCGTCGAAGAAGTGGAAACCGTCGGCGTCGGCGCTGCGAGCATGCGACGAATCGCGCGCCGGGCCGGGGTGTCACACGCCGCGCTGGCTTACCAGTTCGGCGACAAGGCGGGAATCTTCACGGCGGTGGCCGCCGAGGGGTTCCGCCTGGCCGCGAAGATGATAGGAGAAACCGCGAACGGGCCCGACGGATTCGTGCGCGGCGGACAAGCCTATATAGCGTTCGCGCTCACTCACCGCGGTTACTTCGAGGTGATGTTCCGCCCGAACCTCTACCGTGGCGACGACCCGGATTTGGTGGCAGCCAGGACGTCTGCCTTCGAGGTCCTTCACGGCAGCGCCAGGGTCAGCCTCGAGGCATACCGCGGGGGAGCGGCCACCGACGACGATGTCCAAGGGCTGGTGTTGGCGGGATGGTCGGCGTGCCACGGATTCGCCACTCTGGCGCTGAACGCCAACATCTCTGAACATCTCGAGGGCGACACCGCCGCACTCGCCGAGCAAGTTGTTCGCGGATTCACCATCATGGGCGAATTGGCGCAGCGTGCGCGGCCATGAAACAGGTACTTCAACGGGGACAGCAGGCCACGTGTTCCTAGGACGCTTCGATGGGACGACAAAGCAGGCTCGAATCCCTCGGCGGGCGAGTCGTTGCGACGTATGCCAGCCGGTGCGCGACGAAAGGAGCGAGCATGCTGACCCGTCAACACGGGGCAGATTGCTCGAGCTGCTCGCGCAGGATGTCGCCGTGGCCGGCGTGACGCGCGAAGTCCTCGATCGCGAGCAAGAAGATGAATCGCAGACTGACCTCGCCGACGTGTGGATGCGTCCTCATGTCGTCTAGGTCGAATTCGGCGGCAATCACACGGGAACGACTGCTGGCGAGCTCGAATTCGGTGATGACGTCGGCGAGGGTCTCGCTGTCCGCGACGGTGAAGCTGACATCGCCCCCCACAGTGCCCCCGTCGCATTCGTCCTTGGATAGTCCGCCCAGCAAATGGTGGAACCAGATCCGTTCGGCGACGGCGGCATGTTTGAGCAGTCCGATCGGGGTGGTCAGTGACTCGACGAGCCGGGCGCGGGCGTCTTCTTCTGATAAGCCGCGCACCGTGTTGACTAACTCGGTTCGGTTTCGGTCGAGCATGCTCTCGAGCAGTCGGCGTTCAGTGCCGGTAGTGGTTTGGGGTATCGACCATGTCGTCATTGTTGCCCTCGATTCCTTTGCATAATGGTGAAATGGAAAGCATTGTCTTGCTGTTGGTTTCGTGCTTCTGCCGAGTTGGCCCGGCACTTCCCGCTCGACGATCTGCGCGGGGAGATGGGCGAAGAGGCACTCGTCGGCCAGCGCACGAACGATGTGGAGAATTCGAAAGATGTTGCGGTGATGGCCCGGGGATTCAGGCAACAGCCAAAGCGGTCTTGATCCGCGGCAGAAAGAGTCACCTCGTCGAGCACGCTCAGGTTATCAGTTCCGACGCACATAGGACCTTTCGAGAAGCCGGCTGGTAAGGAGCTCGCTGTGCGTCGACGTTCAGCTGGTTTGGTAAACGTGGCGGTGGCGGTTGATGGTGGGTGCGTTCATACAAGTCGAAACATGCTCTGCCAAAACGCCACCGGTCGCGAATGGGGGTCTTATCAAAACTTATCCATGCGCAGGGGATACGAATAACCAACTTACGACTGGTAACCCGCCATATTCGATTCCGCCATATTCGCCTCGGAAGGCGCGGCCTAGAAGTTTGCGGGGTGCAGCGGGGGAGAGGCCGGCACTAACGGCGACTGTCGTTCCGACGACGCGGGAGCGTGGCTATTGAGATCACGCCGGTCGATCACCGCGGGATGAACGTCGTACGTTTCGTTCTTGCTCGGATAGCGGAAGACGACTGGTTTCACGCCCATCCGATCAACTGACGTGACAATGAGACACCGTTACGCGCCCCTGTACAAGGAAGGTCGCCGCCGGCTGGAAAAGACTCAGTTGGGCGGGCGGAATCCGCCCCCCGGTGGCGGCACGGTGTACGTGACCTGCAACTGGACGTTGTCGACTCCAGACATACACCTCGTATCGTCGTCGCCCGACAGTTGATCAACTGACGTGATTGAACCGGTAAGCAGAAACCCGTAGCCCGAGAGGATCGCTGGATCACCCGGCCGCTGAAGCGGTCTGGTTCTAGGGTCGCGTTGCCAAGTGAACGGCTCGGTTACGTCCCAGGCGCGCGTCCCGATCCGCGTAATGGTCGGATGGCTCGTCGTGACGTGCGGCAGAGGGCCGCGGGCGGGGTTGCCGGGGTCCCAGTCCTGCGCCGGGACGCGGACCACTACGCAGCCTTCGGGCTTATTCTCCGGGCTCCCGCCTCCGCTCTGCCAACAAACGCCGCCATCGACTTGGCCCGGCTCGGGTGGATACACCGTTGCGGTCCTCCCGCAAGGAGGCTCGTCATACGTCAGCACAGCGCTGGTGATGACTTTCTCGGGGACAGCATCCAGGGGGCCCGTGTCGAAGCGCACCGCACGTTGCGCCACTGCCGCGAAACAGCCCGTGTCTTCGCTGTTCCACCAGCCCACGTCGCCGTCGAAAGCGCCCTGCATTCGGTCCAGGATGCAATGGTGAAAGACCGTGTCGAAGGGTTTCATTGTGGCGTTGGACCGATAACTCGCCACGCCGAGTGTCACGGTTCGGGTCTCGTCTGCGTGTGCGGTGTACTGACCGGCTGTAACACCGACGGCGGTCGAGGCGGTCATGACAACAGCTCCGGCGATTCGTAACGTGAGCGCTATGCAACGGGACATTGATACCCGTTCAAATCGGCCAGCCAGATAGCTATTCGTCATTAGGACACCTCCACAGTCTTTGTCGGCTCAGCCTCGATCATCAGGTCTCGGCGAAGCGCAACCTCGAGTAGCGGGCTACCTCACTTCGCATGGCCGCCGACGCTCCTCGTGGTTATCGAATGACCTCCCGTGCGTCAGCCAACTTCGCCGATATGCTCGTCGCCGTTGATGAGGCGTAGAGCAGCGAATCGCGCCAGCTCCCTCGGACGAAGAGATGGCTGCGGATACGGCCCTCGTATTGGAGGCCGACCCTTTTGCAGCACCCGGGCTGAGGCGTAGTTGTTTGGATGGCATGTTGCGCTGATGTGTTGCAATTGCAGGCTCTGAAAGCCGAAGTGCACCAATAGCTTGCCCGCTTCGGTTTCGTATCCCTGTGACCAAAAGTCGCGGTGGAACACGAAGCCGAACTCACCTCGCTTGTGTTGAACGCTGGTCACCGCGATAGCTGCTGATCCGATGAGCTCACCGGAGGTGGCGAGGACAACGGCCAAGCTGAAGTTGGCTCGTTGCGGATCAGTCGCTTGCCCAGCGGCCTCGACCAGGAATGCTCGGGTGTCGTCAATGCTGTTGGGTCCCCAGTCGGTGTATTGGGTGACCACCGGATCGCTGGCGAAGGAGTGCACCGCTTTCTCGTCGGTCAGGGCCGAATTCGCGGAGCACTAGCCTGTCGCTGCAACCAGACCCGGCTTGTGGCGCTCATAACGAATTACTCTCTCAACTCTGGGTTAGTCGCGAAGCGTCTGGCCGTTAGGTGGCCATTGGGATTGCGGCGCGGGCGGCGTGGATATTCATGACCTTGGGTGACTAACCGAGGAGATCGGCGAGCAGGCGGGGTCGATCTCCTTGGTGAGGTCATGTAGTGCGCGTTTCGGGGCGGCTTGGAGGTCGATCCCGAGGCCGCGTAGCCGCTTCATGAGTGATTGTTCGGAGATGTGTTGTCCGGCGCGGGTTCCGGGGAACAGCCAAGGGGATGGTGGTTCATGGTGCGGTGGTTTCCCCGCCGGGCGAGGTGTTGGTGGAAGAGGGGGAGTAGGGCTTCGGGTATGGGTGCGGGTGTGTCGCCGACCGTGATTGTCGTCGGGCGGGTGTCGTGGTGATGTCGTCGAGGCTGAGGTTGCAGATCTTGCTGACGGAAGTGCCGTAGAGCAGCAGGATCAGCGCGGCGATTCTGGTCGATAAGACGACGTGCTCAGCTTCGACCACGGTTTTGATCAGCTCGAGGCGTTGACGTGAGGAGCCTAGGGGCGTGGTGCGGGCGGTGCGGTATCGGGTCTTGAAGGCAGGCGCGATGCCGGCGCGGGCGCGGAGCTGCCATTGGGACCCTTTGAATTACCTGCCGGGAGGCTACAGCCGCGGGCCGACAGTACCGGCCAGGTCTGAGAAAGACGCAACACGCCGAAGCCCGCCAGATGTATTGCGCAAACCGCCATCTATATCGAGACAGGACAGACACGCCACAACGGCGACGGGGCCAGTGAATGAACGCGGCAAGTCCAACCTGACATAATGTGGCTTATCGGCAGTTAACTAGTGTAGTTGCATTAGTGAAAGTGTTCGCACCCTTTGACGATTGCCCGATCCGAGCACGTCACGGTGCCTATGACGGACACTCACCTCCCTAACGAGCTTCGTGACTGCTTGTGCATTCGCCGAGGTTGCCGTGCGGTCAATCACTTAATGAATGGTTCAGGTGTTAGCAGGCGAAATCATGCACATGCCCCAGTCGGACGGCCCGTAGCCGGCGATCGACCACCCGCCGTTCCTCCCCTCGCACCACTGCCAATACGTCACTGTGACGAATTGGCCTGTAGCGCAGGGCTATTGACGCAACGCCTCAAGTTGATGATCGGTCAGGCACCGGGCGGCTGTAGAGAGGTGCTCCACCGAGGCCGCCTCAGCGGCGTCGGCGACGGCGATACCGTCGGCCGTTTAGCCTGCTGTGCCACGGCCGAACCCATGGTGGTCATGAGAAACACCCGCGATGCCCCATCGCAAGCCATTCGTATGTGTGCGGATCTTCGAGCTCGGCTACACAAATTTTCCGGATGATTTATTCCGGATAATGATAATCTAGTCGAGTAGGACGGACACGGCAAGGGCGAGCCCTACCGAAGCTCAGCGCACAGGAAGAAGCAATACATGTCGAGCACCAGCCGTGACTTCTTGGCGCTACCGGGCAGCGACGTGTACCGCGCTGCGACCACGCCTCACAATTCGTCGGTGACGCAGCAGCCGATCGCCGTCGCGCAACCACAACGTCCTGAGGATGTCGCCGAAGTGGTGCAGTGGGCTGTCGAGCACGGTGTAGGCGTCGCCGTCCAGGCAAGCGGGCACGGTGCCGGCGCAGCCATCAACAAGGACCGGGTGCTGATCGACACTTCGGCGATGACGCAGCTGTCCATCGACGCCGATACCGGCATTGCGCACGTCGGCGCCGGCATGCCATGGTCAGCCCTCAATGCGCAAGCCGAGAAGTACGGGCTTTTGGGCTTGGCCGGGTCCTCGCCATCGGTGGCGGTCGCGGGGTATACCTTCGGCGGTGGCGTGGGATGGCTGAACCGTCCGTACGGAATGGCCAGCAACAGATTGTTGGCGGTCGACTACGTCGACGGGGATGGGCGGCTGCGCCGAGCCGCAGACGATGCCGACGACCCGGTGGATCGAGAGGCGCTGTGGGCGTTTCGCGGAGGCGGCGGAGTCGGTGTGGCCACCACTGTGTCCATCGAACTCGTGGCACCGCCGCAACTGTGGGCCGGGTTTCAACTGTGGCACATCGATGCGCTGAAACCGGTTGTCGCCGCGTGGAGTACCGCCATGGACAGCGTTGGCGACGCGCTGTCGACGAGCATCAGCGTGTTGCACACCCCGCCGGATGCGCCGTTGCCGCCACCTCTACGCGGTGTCCCCGTTGTGCACCTGGCGTTCGCTTCGCCGATGGGGGCCGAGGCGGCCTCTCCGTTGACGGACGCGCTGCGCGCGGCGCCGCCGCCGACGTTCGACAGCGCCTGGGCGCCCGCCGATGCCGCCCGGCTAGCACAGATTCACCTGGACCCCCCTGATCCGCTGCCTGCCCTGGGCCTGGGTCGGTGGCTAAATGCCAGCGCGACCAGCGTCGCCACCGAGATTCTGTCGTGCGCGACCGCGCCGGATTCGCCGGTCAAGATGATCGAGGTACGCAACGTCCAGCACCCCGCTTCGGCGCGGCGGGGCGCCCTCACCACTGCCCCGGGGGCACTTCTTCTCCACGCCGTCGGACTGGCGGCTGACGATGACTCGCGCACGGCAACCGAAAACCTACTTGCCCGAGTACAAAGCACGGCGGGACCGGCCGACATCGGCTTGGCAGCGGCCCCCTTTGCCGAGGGCCGCGCCGAGGTCGCCGACGGATTACCCTTTGATGCACTGCAGCGCCTGGCGACGATCCGCGCAACGATCGATCCTCGAGCGCGCATCCTCCCGACACGGCTGATGGGTGGTGCCGCCGGTGCATGAGACCCTTGGCTATGCACACCAATTCTGCACCCACAGCGCGACGTCGCTCACGTGCTCTCCGCAGCGACGCTGTGGCCAACCGCGAAAAGATCCTCACTGTGGCGGCCGAATTGATTTCGCAGCGCGGGCACCACGTACCCCTGGCCGAGATCGCTGAGGCCGCAGGTGTCGGCGTAGGCACGCTGTACCGTGGCTGGCCCGACCGCGTCGCGCTGCTGCACGCGCTGGAACACCGTGCCTACGATCAACTGATAGAGATTCTCGATCGCATCGAGGACGCGGGCCAGACCGGGGCCGACGCTGTGGAAACCTACCTTCACGAATCCTTGAACCTCGGCAATCAGCTCGTACTGCCGCTGCGTGGAGCGCCTCCCCTATTTGACAACGACGCCGTTGCCGCCCGAGCCCGCATCTTCGCTGCGGTCGAGCGGTTCCTTACTGACGGCAAAATCGACGGCAGCGTGCGCGTCGACGTCCGCGCGTCCGATGTCGTCTATTGCGCGGCACAAGTCACGAATCCGGCGCCCGACACCCCGGCGCTGCAAAAGCTCGCGCGCCGCCACATAGCACTGTTCATCCACTCGATCCGCTCGCCGACCAACGAGCCGCTCGCCGAGGCGGCAGTGACCGCTCGCGATATCGAAAAATCGCTCTCCAAACGAGCATCGCGCTACAGCAAGCCCCACAACTAAAGAGCAGGCGGGCAGGGCGCTCGTCGTTCTCGGTCCCATAGCCGCAACGACTGCACGCGGCGACTGATCAAAGCATGAACACTCCACCGTCGACGTTGAGGGTTTGTCCGGTGATGAAACCTGAGTCGTCCGAGGCGAGAAAGAACACCGGACCCACAAGATCTTTGGCCAGCTGGTCGCGGTGGAGGGCGCGACGCTCACGTTGAGCCGCCAAGATCTTCTCGGGGAAGTTGTCCCGCACCGCTTGGGTGACGGTAAGCCCTGGCGTGATGACGTTGACCGTGATGCCGTAGTCCCCGACTTCGCGGGCCAGCGACCGGCTGAAGCCGACGACACCGGCCTTGGCGGCCACGTAGTGCGACTGGCCGGAGGTGCCGTCGAAAATCGACCCGGATCCGAAGTTGACGATCCGGCCCCAACCGTTGTTCTTCATCAGCGGGAGGACCGTCCGCGTCATCAAGAACGTACCGGTGAGGTTGATGTCGAGGACTTGTTGCCACTGGTCAGTGGACATGTCCTCGAACGGCACGATCGGGAACCAGCCCGCGCAGTTGATCAGCACATCAACCCGGCCGGCGTGCTGGCGAGCCTGTTCGGCCAGATGAGCGGGCCCGTCGGCCGTGGCGATGTCGGCCGCGGCGGTGAACAGCTGGGGGTGGGGTTGCCCGTCGGTGTCCCAGCGTGCTCGCCACCCATTGAGTGCCTCCTCGGAGACGTCGCACGCCATGACGGTGTCGCCGTTGTTGAGGAAGCGGTCGACTAGTTCCGAACCGATGCCACCTACCGCTCCCGTGAGGAGGACTATGCGATCAGTATTCATTGTCTTTCCTCCCGCCTACCTAGGCGTCGCTGCCCGCGACCAGCTGGGACAGGGTCGGATAGTCGGTGTACCCGCGCTCGTCGCCGCCGTAGAAGGTGTCCTTGTCGGGGGCGTTCAGCGTTGCGCCGGTCCTGATTCGCTCGACGATGTCCGGGTTGGCAAGGGTGCGTGTCCCGACAGTGATGACATCAGCGAGCCCGCTGGCGAGGTCCGCAGTGCGCTCCACCACACTGGCCCCGGCGCGGTTGAGGACGACCGGGCCGCCGAACGCCTTTCCCAGGGTGCGCCGTAACCCATCATCACCGAAGGAGACGTTCAGGTACGCCAACCCGAGAGGGGCCAGTGCTGAGATCAGGGCTCCGTAGAGTTGCCGCATGTCGTCTTCGACGACGTCGTTGAACGGATTGCCCGGTGAGATCTGGATTCCGGTTCGGTCGGCACCGATCTCGTCGGCTACCGCTTCAGCGACCTCGACGGCGAAGCGGATTTTGTTCGGAATGGAGCCGCCGTAGGCGTCGGATCGTCGGTTGGCATTACTCGACAGGAACTGGTGCACCAAATACCCGTTGGCGCCGTGGATCTCGACACCGTCGGCGCCGGCGCGCATCGCGCATGCGGCGGCGTGGCGGAAGTCGTCGACCGTCGTCTGCACCTCGGTGAGACTGAGGGCGCGCGGCTCAGGTATCGGCACCAGCCCTTGGGATGTGAACATTTCAGTGTGCGGGGCGACCGCCGAGGGAGCGACCGGTTGACGGTGATGAGGGGTGTTGTCCGGATGGGAGATTCGGCCGACGTGCATCAGTTGCACGATGATCCGCCCCCCGGCTTGGTGCACGGCATCGATAACCCGTGCCCAGCCCGCAACGTGCTCGTCGGTGTAGATACCCGGAGTGACCAGATAACCCTGACCATCCGCGGAGGGCTGAGTGCCTTCCGTAATGATCACAGCCGTCGACGCTCGTTGCCGGTAGTACTCGACGTTCATGTCGGTCGGCGACCCGTCGGACGCTGAGCGGTCTCGGGTCATGGGAGCCATAGCGAGCCGGTGCGGCAGCGCGATCGCCCCGAGATTGGTGGGCGTCCACAGCACGCTGTCGTCCGCGACATGCTCGGGTGGCAGTTGCGACATCGTGGTGTTCATGGTTGTTCTCCTCGTTGGTGTTTCGGTCGTTGTGACTCAGCTGTCGTAGACCGCCAGCGGAGTTGATGGACGCTCGGCGTGCACTGCGGGCTATCGGGGTTCGAGCCGCAATATCGGAAGCTGACGTGGCTGGGCGTCTCGCTGATACTTGGCGAAGGCTGGCGATGCCTTGTCGAAGCGCCGCCACGCCGCGGCGTAACGCTCGCCGCTCAACTCGACCGCTGTCACGTCGCGTACTCCCCTAGGGGTCTCGATGCTGACGTCCGGGTTCGCGACGAGGTTGTGATACCACGCCGGGTGCTTGGCAGCTCCCGCCGCCGATGCGATGACCAGCCAACTGGGACCGTCGGCTAAAGCCAGCGCGGGGTTAACGCGTGCGGCACCGCTGCGTGCGCCGGTCGAATTAATCAGGACGAGCTTGGTGCCGAAGCCCTCCACCAGTCCGCCGTTGTCCCGGAATTGCTGGATGACCCGGTCATTAAAGCTGCTCACTGGTTCCCTCCTTCGACGAAGCCTGACCTGGTGTCGCAAGAGCTCTGACGAAGAGTAACCAATATTCGGACGAAATATTCCGCTTAGGTCGCACGGGTGGATATTGGGCCCCCCGATGGTCCCCATTACGTCACGGTGACGTTTTACCGAAGGGCGGCGGGAGCCCATGTCGTCAGCGATACGTCATATGACGAATTGACTTGTGGCGCAGTGAGATGTTCACGCAACGCGTTGAGTTGATTATCGTGCGTCTGCCTTCTCGCTGACTCTGCGATTCACGAGCAACGGCTTCCGCCGCACACAGAACTGCGAAAAAGCCGTAATCGCAGGGATCGCTAGAGAAAATGCAGCCATGCCTGCAATGCCCTCCCCCGCCACCGGTGAACTTGCCAGTTTGCTGGAATATCTCAGATATCAACACCAGGCATTCGACGTGACGTCCTACGGTCTGACCGATGAACAGGCTCGCAAGACTCCGACGGCGAGCAGCCTTTGCATCGGCGGACTCATCAAACACGTCACCACGATGGAGTACGCGTGGACCCAGCAAGTGATTGCCCCACACGGCTTAGCGGAGGATCCCTGGTCGTTGGAAGGAATGATGGTGACATGGGCGCACCGCGAGCAGCAGTTCGTGATGCGCGACGACGACACACTTGACGGGTTGCTCAAACGGTTGACGGCACAGAACGCCGCGACGATGCGTGTCCTCAGCGACGCCGATCTCGACGCGACCGTGAGAGTGCCCAACCACATCTATGCGGCCTACGGGGCGGCCGAGAACTGCACAGTGCGCTGGGTTGTGTTGCACCTCATCGAGGAGTTCACCCGTCACGCCGGGCACGCCGACATCATTCGAGAGTGCATCGACGGCGCAACGATGTACGAACTACTCGCGGCGGTGGAGGGCTGGCCCGAGTCGGGACCCTTCAAACCCTGGAATCCGGCCACCGACAGTGGGGCGTCAGTTCAATCGTGAGCATCAAACTATCGTTTGGATATCTCTACGATTTTCGCAATCCCGCCGCGTGGCATCGGTCATGGGCCGATCTCTACACGGAGACGCTGGAGTTCGCAGCCTGGACCGAAGCGCTGGGCTTCGAAGGGGCGTGGGTGCCTGAACATCACGCGGCCGACGACGGCTACCAACCCGCGCCGATGGTCGCATTGGCGGCGCTCGCGGCGCGTACCAAGAAGATGCGGATCGGCCCGGCCGTTGCGCTCGCGCCGCTCTATCACCCAGTGCGCTTCGCCGAAGAATGCGCGGTACTCGACATCCTCTCCAACGGCCGGCTCGATGTGGCCGTGGCCGTCGGCTACCGGCGGCGCGAAGCCGAAGGCTACGGTGTCGATTTCACCAAGCGCGGCCGACGCACCGATGAATTCCTCGACATCGTGCTGCGACTGTGGAAGGGCGAGTCAGTCACCTACAACGGCACGCACTTTCAACTGCAGAACGCGACAATCACGCCGACGCCGCCTAACGGCCACATCCCCCTTTACCTTGGCGGCTTCAACGAGAAGGCGATCGAGCGCACGGCGAAGTTTGGTGACGGCTACTTCGGCAACCTGGAGTTCGTCGAGTTGTACAACGAGAAGCTTCGTGCACACGGCAAGGATCCTTCTGACGCTCGTATCCGAATACAGGGACTGTTCGTCGTCGTGGCGAACGATCCCGAGCAGGCGATGGACGAACTCGCGCCGTTCTATCTCCACGTCAACAACACATACGGTCAGTGGCTGAACGAGGACAAGGAATCGACCGGCATGGACGACACGCGGTTGAAGCCGATGACACTCGAACAGTTCAAAGCGAGCGGCATACTGCAAATCCTGACGCCATCGCAGGCCGTCGAGCTGTTCAACACAATGCGCGCAAAGGCGCCCGTCGAGCACTTCATGATGATGCTGCCGCCCGGCATTCCGACGAAGCAATTCGCAACGTACGCCGAAACATTCGCAAACGAAGTGATTCCAGCGTTTCGCTGAAGCGCCCTGTCCGAGGGCGTGCCGTCGCGCAGCCCGGATTTGTCACACCTAGCTGCCATGATGAAGTCATGCTGTTGACCGCCTCGTCTGCCGCTGTTCTAGCGGACCCTGACCAACGCCTTGAGGCGCTCTTTGACGAGTTAGCGGCGTTGGCCGGTCAGCGTAATGCGATTGATGGACGCATCGTGGAGATCGTCGCGGAGATGGATCGCGACCAGCTGTGCGGCGCGACCGGCGCGCGGTCGGTGGCGGCGTTGGTGGCCTGGAAGCTGGGCGCCTCGTCGACCGATGCGCACACGATCACCACCATCGCCCGACGGCTGGACGAGTTCCCCGTCTGTATTGAGGGCTTGCGGGAGGGCAGGCTGTCGCTGGATCAGGTCGGCGTCATCGCCGCTCGCGCCGGCCAGGGATCCGATGAGCACTACGCGCAGTTGGCCACTGTTGTCTCGGTCAACCAGCTGCGCACCGCGGTCAAGCTGGAATTACGCCCCGAGCCTCATCCTCGACCAGAGCCGCAGCCCTCGATCGCCAAGAGCACCGATGGTGAGTTGATCTGTTGGCGAATCAAACTCGCCAGCCACGACGCGGCTAAATTCGACGCGGCACTGAACTCTCATCGCGATGCGCTGATCGCCGAGTGGAGACGCGATCACGACACCGGGGAGCGCGCCTCCGAGACGTCACCGCCGTTACCGACCACCGTGGACGCGTTCATGCGCTTGGTCGAAACCGGCTGGGACGCCGAGGTGGCCCACCGCCCGCACGGTCACCACACCACGGTGGTCATGCATGTGGACGTCAAAGAGAAAGCCGCCGCGCTACACCTGGGCCCGCTGCTGTCTGACGCTGATCGCCAATATCTGACCTGTGATGCGACCTGTGAGGTGTGGTTCGAACGCGACGGCGTACCCATCGGCGCCGGCCGCAGCACCCGGGTGATCAACCGCCGGCTGCGCCGGGCACTGGAGTACCGCCACCCCACCTGCGCGGTGCCCGGCTGCGGGGCCACCCGCGGCCTGCACGCCCATCACCTGCGGCACTGGGAGGACGGCGGGGCCACCGACCTGGACAACCTGGTACTGCTGTGCCCCTACCACCATCGGCTGCACCACCGCGGCGTCGACATTGAGGGAGCAGGCTGCCAGGAACGTGTGTCGACCACCGGAGCAATGGCCGATGATCCCGATCTTTCCGTTGGCGTTGTCGAGGCCGCGAAGGTAATCGGCGGCTCCAGCGACGTCGCCGACCAGTCGCTCGTCCGGCACGCCGCCGGCGGCGCGGACGGTCGCGGCCGCGTCGTCGGGGTCCGCGCCAGGGGCTTCACGTGAATACAGGTTGGGCGCCACGACCTGGTAGCCGTCGACCGCCAGGCGGCGCACGAATTCCTTTGTCTCGCGGTCGTACCCGGGCATGTGGTGTATCCACACCACACCGCCACGCGAACCCGGTGCCAAAGGGACGGCCCGGTATGCCTCTATCTCGTCACCGTTGTGGCCCTTGATGGTCACCGTCTCGGCCCGGATCGCGTCGGGGCTGACTGAACTCACTGCTCTCGTCCCTTCGTGTTTCGCCGCTGTGGTGCGACTCCAACGTAGCGGGCGAGCTGTCTGGGCCGACGCATCAGGTTGACTCGCCGCAGTTGATCGCATCCTCGACCCGGTCTTTGCACAGTTGTCGCGCACAGCGCGTAGCGAACGAAAGTGTTTATGCCCCAAGC
>LZSH01000399.1 GCA_001665255.1 Mycobacteriaceae bacterium 1482268.1
CTCCCAGCTGCGGCGCGGTGGTCAGCCGGTGACACGTGGTGTCGTCGAAGTAGCCCTGCTGGGCCAAGCTAGCGAAGCTGTTGACGGTGCACGGCGCCTTGCCGTTGTCCAGCTGTAGGCCGATGTTGCCCCGATTGGTCGACAGGCTGGCGCTGACCTTCGCTGGATTCGTCGGCACCTTGCCGTTGCGGGGCGGGGTGTTGGGCTTGCTGGCGCGCTCGGCGGTCGTCGGGTACGCGCAGTTTGCGCCGAGATTCGGCGGGGGATCGAAGTCCGGCAGATCGTCATCGGGCGTTGGCGCCGCGGTGACCCCCGCATTGAAGCGGGACTCGTCGTTGAGCTCGCGTGCCACAGCGACCGTGAACAGCACGGCCGCGATCAGCACGATGATCGACCCGATCGTGACCAGATAGCTGATCACCAGGCCCGCCACCGCCAGCCCGTGGCCCTCCTCGCCGGTCCGCTTGATCTGCGACAGCGAGATGTGGCCGAACACGATGCCCAGCGGGGCGAATACGAACGCGCAGATGAGCGACGCGATCGCCATGCCGTTCGTGGGGCGTGGCCGCGGATAGCCGTACGGGTCATAAGGGGGCGGATACGAGCCGTAGGGCGTCGTCACCGGAGTCAGTCCAGCCCGATGGACTTCACCTGAACCGGTTGGGCCGGTTTGCCGTCCGGTGCGCCGCCCTCGACGCCGGCCGCCGCGATCTTGTCGAGCGTCGCCAGACCTGTGTCGTCGATCTTGCCGAACACCGTGTAGTTCGGCGGCAGCGTCGAATCCTTGTAGACGAGGAAGAACTGGCTGCCGTTGGTGCCGGGGCCGGCGTTGGCCATCGCCAGGGTGCCACGCGGATAGGTCACCGGGGCTTGCAGCTTCGGGTCATCGGGCTGGTACTGGTCGGTGGGGTACTCGTTCGCGAATTGATAACCCGGACCGCCGCTGCCGGAACCGGTTGGGTCGCCGCACTGCAGCACCGACAGGCCCGGCGTGGTGGTCAGCCGGTGGCAGGGGGTGTCGTTGAAGTAACCCTGCTGGGCCAGGCTCGCGAAGCTGTTGACGGTGCACGGCGCCTTGGCGTTGTCGAGCTGGATGCCGATGTTGCCCTGGTTGGTGGTCATGCTGACGCTGACCTGGGCGGGGTCGGTGGGCACCTTGCCGGTCCGGGGCGGCTTGTTCGGCTTGCTGGCCGGCTGCGCGGCCGGGTATTGGCAGTTGGCGCCGAGGTCGGCGGGCGCCTTGAACGCGGGCAGTTGGCCGTCGCCCGTCGGCGGCTGCTCCGTCGGCGATGCCGACTCGCTTGGCGGCGGGGTGGTGCCCTCCGAGGCGGCGGTGGTGTCGGAGTCTTTGCGGGTCAGCAGGAAGGCCGCCACCCCGGCGACGACCGCAACCACGGCCAGGACCGCGCCGATGATCGTGTACAGGCGGCGCCTGCGCTCTTGGGCGGCGCGCCGCTCCAGTTGCCGCTCGAGTTTGCGCTTTGCTGTCGCCCGCCGCTGTTCATTGGTCGGCACCGCCGTGGTCCTCCTCGTGAGCTCGTCGATCCGCACCGAGTGTGCCAGCAGTAGCTGAGCGCGGGCCAAGAGACCCGCCAGCGGTGCGGGATGGGAAAATGGGCCCCGTGTTGATCACCGGATTTCCGGCCGGCATGTTGGCCTGCAACTGCTATGTGGTGGCCCAACGTCGCGGCGCAGACGCGATCGTCGTCGACCCGGGACAGCGGGCGATGGCCCCGCTGCGTCGAATCCTCGACGAGAACCGGCTCACACCGGCCGCGGTGTTGTTGACGCACGGACACATCGACCACATCTGGTCGGCGCAGAAGGTCGCCGACACCTACGGCTGCCCCGCTTATATCCACCCCGAGGACCGGTTCATGCTCTCCGACCCCATCAAGGGGTTCGGGCGTGGTTTGATCGGGGGCTTCGCCCGATCCGCCTTCGGCGCGTTGTTCCGTGAACCAAGACAGGTAGTCGAACTGGACCGCGACGGCGACAAGCTCGATATCGGCGACACGGTGGTAGCCGTCGACCACACGCCGGGCCACACCCGCGGTTCGGTCGTGTTCCGGGTCGACGGGGACGGCTCCCAGATCGCCTTCACCGGCGACACGCTGTTCCGCCAATCGGTCGGCCGCACCGACCTGCCCGGCGGCAGCGGCCGCGACCTCCTCGGGTCGATCGTGACAAAACTGTTGGTGCTCGACGACGACACCGTGGTACTACCGGGGCACGGCGAAAAGTCGACCATCGGCTTCGAACGCCGCGCCAACCCATTCCTCGAAGGCCTTAGCGCGTGACCCAATTCCAGGCGCCCAAAGGGGTGCCCGACTATCTGCCACCGGACTCCGCCCAGTTCGTCGCCGTGCGCGACGGCCTGCTGACGGCGGCGCGCCGCGCCGGCTACGCCGACATCGAGCTCCCGATCTTCGAGGACACCGCGCTGTTCGCCCGCGGCGTAGGGGAGTCGACGGATGTGGTCAGCAAGGAGATGTACACCTTCGCCGACCGTGGCGACCGCTCGGTCACTCTGCGACCCGAGGGCACCGCGGGTGTGATCCGTGCGGCGATCGAACATGGCCTAGACCGCGGTCCGCTGCCGGTCAAACTCTGCTACTCGGGTCCGTTCTTTCGCTATGAGCGCCCGCAGGCCGGCCGCTACCGGCAGCTTCAGCAAGTCGGGATCGAAGCGATCGGCGTCGATGATCCGATGCTCGACGCCGAGGTGATCGCAGTCGCCGACGCGGGCTTCCGGTCGCTCGGCCTCGACGATTTCCGGTTGGAGATCACCTCGCTGGGCGACGACAGCTGCCGGCCGCAGTACCGGGAACTGTTGCAGGAGTTCCTGTTCAAGCTCGACCTCGACGACGAAACTCGGCGTCGTGCGGAGCTCAATCCGTTGCGAGTGCTCGACGACAAGCGGCCTCACATCAAGGAGATGACGGCCGACGCCCCGGTGATGTTGGACCACCTCTCCGATTCGGCCAAGCAACACTTCGACAGCGTGCTGGCCTACCTCGACGCGATCGCGGTGCCCTATGTGATCAACCCGAGGATGGTCCGCGGCTTGGACTACTACACGAAGACCACGTTCGAGTTCGTCCACGACGGACTCGGCGCCCAGTCGGGCATCGGCGGCGGGGGCCGGTACGACGGGTTGATGGCTCAGCTCGGCGGCAAAGATCTGTCGGGTATCGGGTTCGGGCTCGGAGTGGACCGCACGCTGCTGGCGTTGAAGGCCGAAGGCAAGACCGCCCAGACGGCCGGTCGGGTCGATGTGTTCGGCGTGCCCCTAGGCGACCAGGCCAAGACGCAGCTGTCGGTGCTCGCCGGCCGGCTGCGGGCGGCGGGCGTGCGGGTCGACCTGGCCTACGGCAAGAGTGGGATGAAGAGTGCCATGAAGGCCGCCGACCGCTCGGGTGCATCGATCGCGCTCGTGGCAGGCGACCGCGACATCGAAGCCGGCACCGTCGGTGTGAAGGACCTGTCGACCGGTGAGCAAGTCGACGTCGCGACCGACGATGTGCTGGCCGACGTGCTGTCCCGGCTCGGCCATTTGTGAACACGAGTGTTGACAGCCGCTGATCCGGCTCTAATGTGTAGCGAGTGGCGGCGCCGGTATTCGACGATGTGACTTCAGAACACGACGATCTACGCGCCATGGTCCGCGCGCTGGCGACCAAACACCTCGCGCTCGCCGACCTGCGGGCGGCCGATGCCGCGACCGCCCGCCGGGCAGGCTGGCCACAGCTCGCCGAACTGGGCCTGCTCGGCATCGCCGTGCCCGAGCAGTACGGCGGTGGCGGCGCGAATCTGCTCGAACTGGCGATCGTGTGCGAGGAACTCGCACGCGAATTGGCCGCAGCGCCGTTTTTCGCCACCGTCGTCATGGCAGCCGAGACGCTCATCGCGTCCGGCGACGGCGATGCGTGCGGCGACTTCCTACCGCCGTTGGCCGCGGGCGAACTCACCGCGACCCTTGCCCGGTCGCGTGCCAGCGCCAGCCATACCGACACATGGCGGTTGAGCGGAGAACTGCGTCACGTCATCGACGGGGCCGACGCCGATGTGCTGCTGGTCGTCGCTGAAACAGACTCCGGCCCAAGTATTTTCGCCGTCACTGAAACCGTAGGCGTCGAGCGGAAACGGTTGCAGTCGCTCGACAGCACGCGACCCCTTGCACACATCCGGTTGACGGACGTCCCTGCCCGCCTCGTCGGGTCACCCGGCACAGGCGAGACGGTCCTGGATCGGGTGCGTCCGCGCATACTGGCCTTGCTGGCCGTCGAGCAGTCCGTGCTCGCCGAGCACACGGTCGAACGCACCCGGCAGTACATGTTGGACCGGACGCAGTTCGGCAGGCAGATCGGCGCCTTCCAGGCCCTCAAGCACCGGCTGGCCGACGCCGCCGTCCGTGCCGAACTGGCTTCCAGCAGTGCGTGGTACGCGATCCGGCAGCTCGCGAACGGCCGCGACGACGGGGCGTTCGCCGCGACGATCGCGGCCGCGGCATGCGGCGAAGCCGCCCTGCAGAACGCCGCCGAGATGATCCAGCTGCACGGCGGTATCGGCTACACGTGGGAGCACGATGCGCACCTGTACCTGCGACGCGCCAAGGCCGATCAGCACCTGATCGGCACCCCGTCGGCGCATCGCGACCGGCTTGGTGCGTGGGCGGCCGAAAAAAATGGCGCACCAGTGCAATTCGACTCCCAAGGCTCAGTTACACCCGCGGTCGCGGAGCTGCGGGAGTGGCTGGCGGCCAACCTCGTGGACGACGTGAAGCCCGATGTGGGTCAGGACTGGTACCGGCGCCTGGGAGAGGCGGGTTGGGCGACCCCGACGTGGCCTGTGGAATACGGCGGCCTCGGGATGGGTCGCGACGAGGGCGGTGCAGTCATCGAGGAGTTGAAGCGTCGCGGGGTCGACCGGCCCGAGGAGGACTTCGTCGGCGTCTGGCTCGCCGGCCCGACGATCCTGCAGTGGGGCGACGACGAACAGCGTGCGCAGTTCCTGCCGCCGCTCGCGCTGGCCAAACACCGCTGGTGCCAGTTGTTCAGCGAGCCCGGCGCCGGATCCGACCTGGCGTCGTTGACCACCTCGGCCGTGCCGCTCGACGGGGACCGCTGGCTGGTCAACGGGCAGAAGATCTGGAGTTCATTCGCCGATACGGCGGACTACGGGCTACTCCTGGCGCGCACCGATCCGGACCTGCCCAAGCACGACGGCCTGACGTACTTCCTGCTGGACATGCGCACACCGGGCGTCGAGGTGCGTCCGCTGCGCCAGATGACCGGCGATGCGGAATTCAACGAAGTCTTCCTCACCGACGTCGTGGTGCCCGACTCGGCTCGCCTCGGACCTCGCGGCGCCGGTTGGAAGGTCGCCATCAGCACGCTCATGCAGGAACGCAACAGCCTGACCGGGCCACCGGTCGTCGGCCCCGGCGTCGCCGACCAACTCATCGCAGAAGCTGTCGACAGTGATGCGTGGTGCGACTTCGATATCCGGGATCGGTTGCAGCGCATGCTGGTTGATGAGCGCTGTCTGCAGGCCGCGACCTTGCGTGCCAGCGTTGCGGCGGGCCGTAATCCGGGCGCGATCGATTCGATCCGCAAGCTCGTCAGCGCTGACCTGCACGAGCGCGCCGGCCGCATCCGGGTGGACCTGCGGCCCGACCTGACGCTGGGATGGGCGCCGGATGCGGAGATGCCTGCAGGTACGCGGTCGTTCTTGGAGATGAAGAAGTTCTGCATCGCCGGCGGCACCTCCGAGATCCAGCGCAACATCATCGCCGAGCGGGTTCTCGGCCTGCCCCGCGACGTCGATCCCGACCGCAAGAAGCCGTTCAACCAGCGGGCGAACCGGTGACGTCCGATCCCGCGGTCGCGGTGACCCCGTGTGAACGCGGGGTGCGCGTGGTCACGATGAACCGACCGCATGCGCTCAACGCGCTCGATGACCAGCTGATCGACGAGTTGAGCGATGCTCTCGACCGCCTCGGCGACGACGAGGAGTGCCGCGCGGTCGTTCTCACCGGCGCGGGGCGGGCGTTCTGCGCCGGGCTCGACGTCGACTACTACGCCGAACGCATCGCCGATCCCGTCAACCGCACGCCGGTGCAACGGATGCGGCTACAGCAGGCGATTGCGGGCATGGTCAGCAGGTTGCGGGGACTCCGACAGCCGGTGATCGCCGCCGTCAACGGTGCTGCGGCGGGCGGCGGCATGGGGCTCGCGTTGGCGTGCGACCTGCGCGTCGTGGCGGAGAACGCCAGCTTCCATTCCGCGTTCATCCAGCTCGGTCTCGGCGGCACCGACATCGGCGTCAGCTGGCTGTTACCCCGGATCATCGGCGCCACAAAGGCATTCGAGATCATGCTCACCGGTCGCAAGATCACCGCGGCCGAGGCATTCGACGTCGGACTGGTCAACCGCGTGGTTCCCGGCGCGGCTGTTGTCGACGCCGCGGTTGAGCTTGCCGCAGAGATTGCGTCCCACAGCCCGATGGGCGTGTGGATGACCAAGGAAGTGATGTGGAGCCAACTCGAGGTCGGCAGCCTGCAGGCCGGACTCGACCTGGAGAACCGCAGCCAGGTCGTCACCACCATGACCGATGACCACGCCGACGCCGTTGCGAAATTCGTTGGAAGGAAGCGATAACCGATGCTGACGGGCGAACAGTACAAGAAATCACTTCGCGACGGTCGCCGGGTCTACCAGGACGGCAAGCTCGTCGACGACCTCGACACTGACCCGTTGTTGGCGCCTGCGCTCAACGCGGTGGCCGCCGGGTACGACGAGTACTACCGCCCCGACCCAGATGCGACCAACCCCCTCGTGGAAGCTCCGCGCAGCGTGGACGAGCTGCGCGAGCGGGTGCCCATCCTCACCGAGATGGATCTGCTCCTCAACGTCACCTACCAGTCGTTGATGACCCTCGTCGTCGCCGCCGCCCGCCTCGCCGACCATCCCGAGTTCGTCGCACGCATCAACGACTATGTCGAACAGGCCCGACGCGACGACATCCGCATCGCGGAGTGCATTACCGATTCGAAGGGCGATCGCAGCAAACCGCCTGCCGGACAAGGTGATCTGGATCAGTACGTGCGGGTAGTCGAGCGCCGCGGCAGCGGTGTGGTGATCCGCGGCGCCAAGCTGCACATCAGCGCCGCGCCATTCGCCCATCACCTCATGGTGATGCCGACCAAATCGATGAAGCCGGGGGAGGAGGACTACGCGATCGCCTGCGCGGTGCCCGTCAGCGCCCCCGGGGTCCACATCATCAGCCGCACCGTGGCCGCACGCGGGGGTGACGACCGCGACCACCCGGTCAGCACGAGTCGCAGCATGCCCGACGGGTTCGTCATCTTCGACGACGTCTTCGTGCCGAGCGAGAACGTGTTCCTCGACGGGGTCGCCGCGCAGGCGGGCGTGTTCGCACATTCACTCGGCCTGTGGGAGCGACTCGGCGGCACGGCCGTCATGGTGGAGCAGGCCGATGAAATGGTCGGTCTGGCACAGCTGATCGCCGAGGCGAACGGCACCGCCCGGATCTCCCACATCCGGGAGAAGATCGACGAGATGATGATCCACGCCACCAATTTGCGCGCAGGCATGGAGGCGGCGATCAGCAATTCGCACGTGACGCCGGAGGGGTATTACTACCCCGACGACCTCTACACCAATGCCACGAAGTATCTGGGCGCCGCCAACTTCAACCTGATGGTGCGGCACCTGCACGACATCGCGGGCGGTGGAATCATCACCACCCCGTCGATGGCCGATCTCGACAACCCCGACATCGGTCCGCAGCTGCGCAAGTACCTCACGGGTTCTGCGGATGTCCCGGGAGAGACGCGCGCGAAGTTGTTTCACGCGATCCGCGACAGCACGGCCGACTCCTACGGTGGCTGGCATCTGGTCACAAACGTCCAGTCGGGCGGAGGCCTCTTCGCGCAGCGCCTCGTCACCCGTAAGCACTACGACATGGACCGTGCCAAGCGGCTGGCCCGACGCGCGGCAGGCCTTGTGTGAACGTGAACGTAGACGTAGATTCAAGGAATGCGTTTTGGTGTCTTCATAGCCCCTTATCACATGGTCGGCGACAACCCCACCCTCGCGCTGGAGCGCGATATCCAGCTCGTTGAGGCCGTCGAGGACCTCGGCTACGAGGAGGCGTGGTTCGGCGAACACCACTCGGGAGGCACCGAGATCATCGCCTCGCCGGAGCTGATGATCGCCACGGCGGCCGCCAAGACCAAACGGATCCGGCTCGGCACCGGGGTGGCGTCGCTGCCGTATCACCACCCGTTCATGTTCGCCGACCGGATGGTGCTGCTGGATCACCTCACCCGCGGCAGGCTGATCGTCGGCGTTGGCCCGGGGGCGTTGCCGGGCGACGCGTACATGATGGGCATCGAGACAACGCGTCAGCGCGACATGATGACGGAGTCGCTGGACGCCGTCATGGCGCTGTGGCGTGATGAGGAACCGGTCAATCGCGAGACCGACTGGTTCACGCTGCGTGACGCACGCCTGCAGATGCGGCCGTTCAGTCGGCCGTCCATCGAGGTGAGCGTGGCGGTAACCGCGTCGCCATCGGGACCGGTGGCGGCGGGCAAGTTCGGTGTCGGGCTGTTGTCCATCGCGGCTACGCAGAAGAAAGCGTTCGATGCGCTGGCCCGAAACTGGCGCACCGCACAGGATTCCGCGGCCGCCAACGGCACCACGGTGAGCCGCGACAAGTGGCGGCTGTGCGGGCCGATGCATATCGCGGAGACCGAAGAGCAGGCCCGCCGCGATGTCGAGAAGGGGCTTTCGCAATGGGTGCACTACTTCCAGAACGTAGGGGCGATCCCGGTCCTTGGTGACTTCGATCCCGGCGACGACATCGTCGGCGCGGTCAACGAGACCGGCGTCGGCGTCATCGGAACGCCCGACATGGCGATCGAGCAGCTGCGCCGGTTGCAGGAGAAGTCGGGCGGTTTCGGCACCTACCTGCTGATGGCGCACGAATGGGCCAACAGGGAGGCGACTTTGCGCTCTTACGAGCTGATCAGCCGCTACGTGATGCCGGTATTCCAGGACACACTGGAGCCGCTGGAACGCAGCCGCGACTGGACGATCTTCCACCGTGAGCAGTTGATGGGCAACATCTACAGCGCCGTCGCCGGCGCGACGCAGAAGTTCCTCGAGGAGCGCGATGCCCGCAGGCGCGCCGAATCCGAGGCATTGCAAGCCGCACAGTGACCGACTTCGGGGTTCTGCTTTTTCCTAACGTACCGTGGGAGACGCTGGTCGACCGGGCAGAGCAGGCCGAAGATATCGGCTTCCGTAGTTTGTGGATCGACGACCACGGCATGAATCCCGCAGCGCCGCAGACGAATTGGTTAGAAGCGTTTACTACGCTGGCAGGCTTGGCCACCTGCACCAGGCGAATATTGCTCGGACCGTTGGTTTCCAATGTGATCCTGCGGCACCCGGTGATGCTGGCGCGCCAGGCCGCGGGCATCGAGACGATGTCGGGCGGACGGCTACAGCTGGGCATCGGCGCCGGCTACGCGCCGACCGATCACGAGATGGTCGGTGAACCCGCTTGGTCGCTCGAGGAACGCAGCCAGCGGTTCGCCGAGGCCGTCGAGCTGCTGGACGCACTGACGAGGGGTGAGTACGTCGAGCACGCCGGCGGCCGGTACCAGGTGCACAACATGCGCATCCGGCCGCGGCCGGTTCAGCGGCCACGGCCGCCGCTGTGCATCGCCGCGCACAGCCGGTCGAGCTTGAAACTGGTTGCGCAGTACGGGGATATCTGGAGCTCGTTCGGCGGGTGGGGACTGTCGTCACATGAGCTGCTCTCCGTGACCATGGCGCGGGCAGCGGCGCTGGACGAATTCTGCGCGGAGATCGGTCGTGACCCGGCCACCATCCGGCGGCAGATTCTGGCCGGCAACCCCGCCACCACGCCCGATCCCATCTGGTCATCGGTCGACGCGTTCGACACCTGGGTGGCCGGCTGGGACGAGGTCGGCATAGACGAGATCGTGCTGTACTTCCCTCCCGAGGTGCTCTACGAGCGTTCCATGATCGATCCGGCTGTGCTGGAACACCTCACTGCCGTGTTGTCCCACCGGTTTAGGTGATCAGCGCGCCACCGTCGACCGCGAGCATCGTTCCGCTGATGAAGGACGCCGCCGGGCTGGCCAGGAACAGCACCGCCGCGGCGACCTCGTCGGCTTCGCCGAGTCGACCCGCGGGCACCTTGGTCGCAACGAAGTCATCGTTGAATCCTTCGGGGGTCCGCTCGGTCAGCCCCGTCGACAAGAATCCGGGTGCCACCGCGTTCACTCGAATCCCCTTGCGGCCGGTCCATTGTCGTGCCAGGTCGCGGGTCAGCCCGAGCAGGCCCGCCTTGCTGGACACATAACCCGCCTGGGGCAGCGAGGTTGTCGTCACGCCGAGGATGCTGGCGATCATCACCACCGCCGATCCAGGCGCCATCACGCGCCCGCATGCCTGTGACATCCAGTAGGCACCCATCAGGTTGACTTCGAGGCTTCGGCGGTACTGCGCCGGGTCCTCCCGCGTCGCGGGCGCCGCGGTGCCCACACCGGCGTTGTTCACGAGCACGTCCACACCGCCGAACTCGTCGACGATCTGGGTCACCACCGACCCACACGCGTCGACGTCCGCGACATCCACGCGAAACGCCGTCGCCTCGATACCGTCATCGCGCAGCGCCGCGCACCGCGCCTCGACGTCGTCGATGCGCCTGCCCGCCAACGCGATTCGCGCGCCAGACTGACCGAGTGCGCGGGCGATCGCGAAGCCGAGTTCCGATGTGGCGCCCGTGACGACGGCGACCCTGCCGTCGAGCCGCAGGCGGTCGCTGACAGGACCCGATGCTGCGTGTGACTGCGTCACCAGGCGTCACTCACCGCCGGATGTGGCGGCCCCGATATCGAGCACGCCACCGCCTTCGGGATCCTCCACCTCGACGATCGGGTCGTCGCGATCGTCGAATTCCAGCCGCAATGCCCGCGACATGATCGCGTGCATCACGTACATGGTCGTGGTGTAGGTGAACTCCAGAATCTCGGTGTCGCTGAACACCTCCCGCAACTGTTCGAACAGTCGCTCGGGCACCCGACCCTGTTGTCCGGCAAGGCAATCGGTGTAGGCCAGCAACAGCCGCTCGGTGTGGTCGAAGCAATCGGCGGTCTGCCAGGACGGAATCGCCGCGATCTTCTCCTCGGACAACCCGGCGGCCCGGCACGCCTTGCAGTGCTGTGAGAAGACGAACTGGCTGCCGACCACCCAACCGGCGCGGATCTGCCCGAGCTCGCGGTGGTCGGCGCGGATGGAGACCTCTTCGCGGTACAACCGGAAGCCGCGCACGGCATGCCGAAGCGCGACGGGCGACTGCGCGAACACCGTCCACCAGTCACCGGTCGTGCCGCCGACAGTGCCGGGTTCGGCCACAGGGTCGCGGTCGCCGAACATGAAGTCGTACATGCGCAGCGTGAATTCGTCGGTGACGTCGGGCCGGGGCACCGGATTGAGTCGTGGCATGGCTTGATTCAATCACTTGAGGGCCGCAGGCCCGACAACACGATCTCGGCGAACACGTCACCGATCTGGTCGAGCGTGTTGCGGCCACCCGGCACGTACCAGCGGTGAATCCAGTTGTGCATGCCGAGAATGCCGAGCATCACCAGCCGCGGATCGAGGTCGGACCGAAACACCGACGCCTTGACGCCCTCCTCGATGATGGCCAGCAGCGTCTTGCCGTAGGCGTCGGCGTTGGCCACGATCGGCGCCGCCTCGGGGATGCTCGCAATGTGCTGGCTCTCGCTGAAGAGCAGGAAGAGTTCCGGGTAGGTCTGTAGGTCTGCGATGAACGCACGCAACGCCGCGCGCAGCTTTTCGTCTGCGGGCCGTTTCGACCGCAGCGCGTCCTCGCAGTGTTTCGTCATCTCATACGCGGGCTGTTCGACGAGCGCGACGAGCAGTTCCTCTTTGGTGCCCACGTAGTAGTAGAGGGACGCGCGGTTGATGCCGACTTCCGCGGCGACGTCCTCGAGGCGGGCCCTGGCGTAGCCCTCACGCCGGAACACGACGGTTGCGCCCTTGAGGATGGTCAACCATCGCTCGTTGGACGCGCGCCGGTCGGCGCTGCGGCGCTCCTGCCTGCGTCGCGCGTTGTCGCTCTGCTGACCTGCGGCGGGGATGTCAACCTCCTGGGATCGCGGCCATCATCGATGTGTCAACGTACACTGTGAACGTGAACGTAGACGTTGACAACTGCGGAGGCCGACCGTAGCGTCCAAGTGGGAAACAGCGTCATCGTCTGCCGAGGCGCTCCATCGCGTCGCGGAACTCGTCGCTTTCCATCGCGGCCGCCTCGAGCGAGAGGGACAACGGCAGCACGGCGCCCGAGGCCATCGCGAGGAGACGGTTGATCGCCATCTTGGTGCCCTGCACGGCTTGCGGCGAGAGCGCGGCGAGCCGCTCGGCCATGGCCATCGCGGCAGGCAGCACGTCATCGGTCGGCAGCACCCGAGTCACCAAGCCGAGCCGTTCTGCCTCCGGCGCGGTGAGGACTTCACCCGCCATCAACAGCTGCTTTGCGCGGTTGATCCCGACGAGCAGCGGCCAGATCACCGCCGCGCCGTTGCCTGCGGGCAGCGCCGCATGCACGTGCAAATCGCCCAGCTTGGCGTCGGCGGAGACAAACGAGATATCGGCGAGGGTGGCGAGCAGCGCACCCAGCCCGATGGCGTGGCCGTTGACCGCGGCGACCAGCGGTTTGGACAGCCCGATGATGTCCTCGACGATGTGGCGCGCCTCGTCGATCGGTGTGCGCCCGGTCGACGTCGCATACTCCCGGTCCGGTGATTCGTCCCCGCCGGCGGAGAAGGCGCGACCCGCGCCGGTGATCACCACGGCCCGGATGCGCGAATCATCCTGTGCCGCCGCGAAAATCGACGACAGCTCGGAATGCATGACGTCGTCGACTGCATTGGCCTTCTCGGGCCGGTTCAGCGTCAGCACGGCGATGGCCTCGGAGATCGCAACGTCGATCGTGCGGTACGCGCCTGCGTCCAGCATCGGAATCCTCTCCACACTCTTCACCGTGAACGTCGACGTAGATACTAGGAGGCCGTTGGCATGCTGAAGTTCGGAACCTTCATCGCGCCCTACCATCCCGTCCGGGAAAGCCCGTTGACCACCTATGAACGGGACCTCGAACTGATCGAGTGGTGTGACCGTTGGGGATTCGACGAAGCCTGGGTTGGCGAACATCATTCGGCGGCGTGGGAGAACATCGCCGACCCCGCGATGTTCCTGGCCGTTGCGGGGCAGCGCACGAACCGCATCCGGCTCGGGTCGGGCGTGGTGAGCCTGCCATACCACCAACCGATGATGGTGGCCGACCGCTTCGTGCAACTCGACTACCTGACCCGCGGCCGCGCCATGCTCGGCGTGGGACCCGGCGCGCTGATTTCCGACGCGACGATGATGGGCATCGACCCCGTCACGCAGCGGCCCCGGATGAACGAGTCGCTCGGGGTGATAATGCGGCTGCTCGCGGGCGAGGTCGTCAGCCATGAGAGCGACTGGTTCACCCTGAACGAGGCCCGCCTGCAGATGCTTCCGGTCAACGGGTCGATGCCGATCGCGGTGGCGTCGGCACGCGCCGTCGGGCATGGTGGCGGCGGGCGCCCACGGGGTGGGCGT
>LZSH01000400.1 GCA_001665255.1 Mycobacteriaceae bacterium 1482268.1
GGGCCACCGACCGCCAGGTTGAACACCGTGTACAGCAAGTAGTCCGGGGCGTTGAATGGCCAGACCCCATCAATCGGGACGGCGGGAACGGTGAAGAACGGGGCGCCGTTGACGTTGTCTCGCCAGAAGCGGAAGCCGGCGTCGTCCCAGCGGACCCGGTAGGTGTGCCAGTCGCCGTCGACGGGCCACCGGTTCTCTTTCCAGGTCCTGCCGTCGGATCGAGCGTGAACCGCGGTGCCCGGGGCCCACTTACCGTTTCCGTACCACTCGAGGATGTCGACTTCGCCGTCGGGCAGGGGGCCCCTGCCGTCTGGTGTCGGCTCGCGGTTCACCAGCCAGTAAGCCGGCCAGCAGCCCGGAACCAGGCAGTTCAGCTTCAACCTGGCTTCCCAGGTATGCCCGATGCCGATCTTCATCGTGCTTTCCACCCGGCCGCTGAAGTAGGTGTCACCCTCCCGTGTCGCGCGGAGCACGAGGTTGCCGTTGCCGTCGAGCGACACATTGCGGCGGTCGTCGCGGAACAGGCCGAGGATGGGCGGCGTCACCGGCTCGTTCCAGCCCACCACCGTCCACCGGCCCGGGTCGGGCGCGGCACCAGCGGGTCCGTCGAAGTCGTCCGCAAAGATGTAGTCGACCGGTGCCGGATTTGCGTTGGGCGGCGGGCCGGGATTTTCCGGTTGACCTGGAGGAAGCGGCTCACCTGATGCGTGGGGAGCGGCAGCGGCGGCGCCCAGCGCAGCGGCGCCGGTCATGAGCATCAGGTTGCGACGGTTAATCTTCTGCACACCAGAACCTTATCCTCGCTTAATCAAAACGTTAACTAGGCTCGGCCATGATGCCGAAATTAAGTGCGGGCCTCCTTCTTTACCGTATCAATGACGGGGTCGTCGAAGTGCTGCTCGCGCATCCGGGCGGGCCGTTCTGGGCGAAAAAGGATGACGGCGCCTGGTCCATCCCCAAGGGGGAGTACCTCGAGGGTGAGGACCCCTGGCTCGCCGCCCGCCGAGAGTTCGAAGAGGAGCTCGGGAAGCCGCCGCCCGAGGGCCCGCGCATCGACTTCCCGCCGCTCAAACAGCCCAGCGGGAAGATCGTCACCGCGTTCGCGGTGCAGGGGGACCTCGACCTGGACGGCGCCGTCAGTAACACCTTCATGCTGGAGTGGCCCAAGGGGTCGGGAAACGTCAGGGAGTACCCGGAGATCGACCGGGCGGGCTGGTTCTCCGTGCCTGCGGCGCGGTCGAAGCTGTTGAAGGGTCAGCGCCCGCTTCTCGATCGGCTGACGGATGCGGTCGCAGGCGCCGAATCGGCCTCGTCTCAATAGCATTGATCGTCAGCGCCCGGCCGTGTATGCGCCAGCCCGATCGCGTGCGCAGATACTCGTCGTCGTAGCGCAGGTGCCAGAGCAGATCGGAGAGCCCGTCGCCGGTGCTGAAATGGTGTGCGACGCAGGTGATCCGGCCCAACGCGTAGTCTGCGTCCGTGCCGGGGGCGTAGACCTCGCCGACGATCGCGTGCTGGGTGCGGGCGAGGCCCGACAACGCCGCCATTGCCGTGCGGACACCGTCGCGGCCCTTGTGGTGGCGGACCGGGTCAAGCGACCGCGGCGGGTCCGGTAGCCGCAATTCGGCTGTCTCGGTGAACAATTCGATGACATCACCGAACCGGCGGTCGTCGACCGCGGCCGCGTAGAGGTGGACGAGGTCGGCAAGTGCCAACCGGTCCGCGACGGCGAGGGTCATATCACGGTCACGGCGCTTCGGCCCGCGGGGCGGTAGCGGTGGGCGGCGCCGGAGGCGGGGTGTATTCGTCGTTGAGCAGCTTCTCGATCTCGCGGAACTGAATCAGCACAAGCGCGATCGCGATCAGCAGCAGCGCCGCCAGTACCGCAAGCACGATGTACACCGGCCGCAGGTACTGCCGCGCCCCCGCCGGACGCGCCTCGTGTTTGCCCCCGCGCGGCCTGGCCGCGATGGGAACCGACGCCGCGGTGAGTTCATTGTCGCTGTCCGGCTCCCGACCCAGCCGGTGGGCCAGTGCCCGCGCGAAGTCCATGCAGCTGTTGAAGCGGTCCTTCGGGTCCTTCGACAGCGCCTTACACAAGACAGGATCGAGCGCCGACAGCTCGGGCTTGCGTTCGGCGATGGGAGGCGGCGCCGCGGTGAGGTGCTGGCTGATGACGACCGTCGGGTTCGAATGGTGAAACGGGGGCGACCCGGTCAGCAGATGGAAGGCGGTCGCCGCCAACGCGTACTGGTCTGCGCGTCCGTCGAGCTGCTCACCCATCAGCTGCTCGGGTGCAGCGTAGAAGACCGTGCCGACGGTCATGTTGGTCGCGGTGAGGTTGCTGGTGTCATCGACCCTTCGCGCAATGCCGAAGTCGCCCAGCAAGATTCGCTGCTCACCTGACGCCGGGTCGGTCAGCATGATGTTGGCGGGTTTGACGTCGCGGTGCAGCAGACCCTGCTGGTGCGCGTAGTCGAGCGCCCCACCGACCGACGTGACGATGTCGAGGACTTCATCTTCGGGCATACCGTCGGGATATCGGTCGCGTAGCAGCTCGGCGGCGTCCGTGCCGTCCACGAAGTCCATCGAAATCCAGATCTGGCCGTCGACGTCGCCGCGGTCGTGCACCCCGACGATGTGCGGGTGCCACAGCGTGGCGGCGATATCGGCTTCGCGGTTGAACCGCTCCCGGTACTCGCGGTCAGCGCAGACGTCGGCGGGCAACACCTTGAGCGCGTCGCGGCGGGGCAGCCGCGGGTGCTCGGCAAGGTAAACCTCGCCCATTCCGCCGGAGCCCAGAAGCCGCACGATGGTGTAGCCCGCGAAGGTCTGACCAGCGGCTAACGGCATGGCCGAATAGTACAGACGGATCACAGATCGAGAGTGATTCGCTCCCCGTTCGCCGCTCTCGAAATGCATACGAGCATCAGGCCGTTTTCGCGCTCCGGCTCGGTCAACAGGGTGTCGCGATGGTCGACGGCGCCGGCGAGCACGCGCGTCCGGCAGGTCCCGCAGAAACCCTGTCGGCAGGAATAGGGCACGTCAATATCCGACCGCCGCAATGCCGTCAACAGCGTCTCCTCGGCACCGACGACGACCTCCTGCCCGGTCGACGCCATCGTGACGGTGAATTCCTCACCGTCGACGACGGGCGGTTCCGCGAATCGTTCGAAGTGCAGCTCGACATCGTCGCGTCCCGCGAGCGCTGCCCGAATCGCCGTCAACATCGGTGCGGGACCGCAGGCGTACACCGTCGTGCCGTCGGGACAGTCGCCGAGCAGCTCAGCAGCGGTCGGGATGCCGTCGATGTCGTCTGTGCGCACCTCGATCCGGTCGCCGAACCGGCTCAGCTCGCCGAGGAACGGCAGGCTGTCGCGGCTACGACCGGCGTACACCATCGACCAGTCGACGCCGAATCGGTCGGCAAATGCCAGCATCGGCAGGATCGGCGTGATGCCGATGCCACCGGCGATGAACCGGAATCGCTGGGCGGGGGAGCCGTAGCCGGGGACGGTGAGCGGGAAGGCGTTGCGCGGCCCGTGGGTGGTGACGGTGGCGCCGAGCGACAGTCCGTCGTGGACCTCGATCGACCCACCACCGCCATCGACGATCCGACGTACGGCGATCCGGTAGCTGCGCCTGTCATCGGGGTTTCCGCACAGCGAGTACCGGCGCAGCTTGCCGCTGGGCAGATGGATGTCGAGGTGTGCACCCGGGTGCCAGCGCGGCAGCGGCTCACCACCGGCTGCCGCCAGTGTCAACGCCACCACGTCCTGGTCGCGGGCCACCACTTGGCGGCCGACCACCGTCAGTTCGAGCAGCGGCTGCGTGTCGGATGGGAGGTTCAGCTTTCTGGTGGCGCCCGTCAGCGTCCACAGCGCGGTCACCGTGGTATCCGCGATAGCCACCACGATGTCATGGCGCAGACGGCCCGACATGCTCGGCGGTGTCTGACGGTAGCGGTCGAGCAGACCCATCACGTATGTGCGGCGCGCGCCGCGGGCGAGCTGGCGAGATAGGCCACCGCCTGCGCGGTCGAACCCATCTCGTCGGGGGTGAAGCCGGGCCGGAAGTACATGGCGGTGTTCGACCCAAAGAGCTTTCGGTATCTGGGGAGCAGACCGAGCTTGGAGTCAGCCATCCGCAGCCGATTGAACCGCCACCAGCCGATATCGGTGTTGGGGTCGTTTTTCACCAGGAACCAGGCCGTTCGCTGGAAGAAAATGAAGATCGCCACCACCGCCAGCGTCATCGCCCGGATCCGCTCGAAGTAGCTGTCGTGGAAGTAGACGGCGACGTCGTGGGCGACGCTGCGGTGTTCGACTTCCTCGCTGCCATGCCAACGGAACAGGTCGACCATCGTCGGGTCGGCGCCGTGGTCGTCCCACGCGCAGTTCAGCGCGAAGTCACCCAGGACCGCGGTGTAGTGCTCGACCGCAGCGATGAACCACAGCCGGTCGCACAGGTGGTTGAGGCGGCGCTTCGGGTCGGTGGCGGTCGACGGCGCGAGCACCTTGGAGAACAGGAACTCGACCTGGTCCATCATCGGCTTGGGGTCGATGCCGTTGACGACCATGTACTCGTGCAGCATCCGGTCGTGCACATCTGCATGGGTCGCTTCCTGGCCGATGAAGCCCCGCATGTCGTCGGCCAGTTGCGGATCCTTCACCAGCGGCAGTGCCTCGTTGAAGGTCTCGACGAACCAACGCTCGGCAGCGGGCAGGACCACGTTGAGCAGGCTGACCACGTTCGAGGCGACCGGATGCCCCGGTATCCAGTGCAGCGGGACACCAGCGGCATCGAAATGAACTTTGCGCGCCTGAATTTGGACCGGCCCTGGATCGACTTCCTGGTCGAAACGCCGTGGACGCAACATCGCGGATTCCTCTCGAACTGCTGGGGTGAGTCTACGACCAGTACGTGGGAACGCAGGTTTCAGATACCTGCTGGGTGTCAATAAGAACCGACATGGCGGGGTTGAACGACGTCCTCGATTGGGCCAAACAACAGGTCGGCGCGCGGGTCCCGAAGGCCGATCTCGACCAGCGTGATCCCGACTACATCCGTGAGCAGTTGCCCGGCCTGTGGCTTTTGGCCTCGGTCTACTTCCGGGCTGACGTGCGCGGCCTAGACCGGATTCCGGCCGACGGGCCGGTGCTTCTGGTCGGCAATCACAGCGGCGGCAATCTTCCGCCGGACACCTTCGTGTTCACCCTCGCGTTCTGCACCTATTTCGGCGTTGAGCGGCCGTTCTACCAACTGGCGCACAACCTCGTGGTGTCGATGCCCGGTCTGGGATCCCTGCGAAAGTTCGGCACCGTCGCCGCCAACCACGAAAACGCCACGTTGGCGCTGAAGTCCGGCGGCGCGTTGCTGGTGTACCCAGGTGGCGACTACGAGGTGTTCCGGCCGTCGTGGAAGCGCCACGAGGTCGACTTCGGCGGCCGCAAGGGTTACGTGAAGCTCGCTCGCGAGGCCGGTGTTCCGATCGTGCCGATCGCCAGCGTTGGCGGCCAGGAAGCGGCGCTGTTCCTCGACCGCGGCCAGTGGCTGGCCAAGCTTTTGATGGTCGACAAACTGGCCCGCCTCAAGAGCGTGCCCATTCTGTTGGCGCCGCCGTGGGGGCTGGCTGTCAGCGACTTCGTGCCGCGCCTGCCGCTGCCGACGAAGATCGCGATCGAAGTCCAGGATCCGATCGACGCCGACGACATCGCCTCCAGCGACGACGACGTCATCAACGACAAAGTGCTCAGCAGCCTCCAGGGCGGGGTGGACCGGCTGGCCGCCGACCGACGTTTCCCGGTGCTCG
>LZSH01000401.1 GCA_001665255.1 Mycobacteriaceae bacterium 1482268.1
TCCGGCGGCAAGGACTCCATCGTCATGCTGCATTTGGCGCTCAAGGCGTTCGCGCCGGGACGGTTGCCGTTCCCGGTGATGCACGTCGACACCGGGCACAACTTCGACGAGGTCCTCGAGACCCGCGATGAACTGGTCAGCCAGTCCGGGGTGCGGCTGATCGTCGCCAAGGTCCAGGACGACATCGACGCGGGCCGTGTGGTCGAGACGATCCCGTCGCGCAACCCTCTGCAGACCGTCACGTTGCTGCGCGCGATCCGCGAGAACAAGTTCGATGCGGCGTTCGGCGGCGCCCGCCGTGACGAGGAGAAGGCCCGGGCCAAGGAGCGGGTGTTCAGCTTTCGCGACGAGTTCGGTCAGTGGGACCCCAAGGCGCAGCGGCCGGAGCTGTGGAACTTGTACAACGGCCGCCATCACAAGGGAGAGCACATCCGCGTGTTCCCGCTGTCGAATTGGACCGAGTTCGACATCTGGTCCTACATCGGCGCCGAGAAGATCAAGCTGCCGTCGATCTATTACGCGCACCGCCGCAAGGTGTTCGAACGCGACGGCATGCTGCTCGCCGTGCACAAATACCTGCAGCCGCGCAAGGATGAGGAGGTGATCGAGAAGACGGTGCGGTTCCGCACCGTGGGCGACGTCACCTGCACAGGCTGCGTGGAGTCCCTCGCGGGCACGGTGTCGGAGGTGATCGCGGAGACGGCCGTGTCGCGGCTCACCGAGCGCGGCGCCACCCGCGCCGACGACCGGATCTCTGAGGCCGGCATGGAGGACCGCAAGCGGGAGGGTTATTTCTGATGGCTCGGTCTATCACGATGCTGCGCCTGGCCACCGCCGGATCGGTCGATGACGGCAAGTCCACTCTCATCGGCCGCCTGCTGTATGACTCCAAGGCCGTCATGGAAGACCAGCTGGCATCGGTGGAGCGGACCTCGAAGGAACGCGGCCACGACTACACCGACCTGGCCCTGGTGACCGACGGCCTGCGCGCCGAGCGGGAGCAGGGCATCACGATCGACGTCGCGTATCGCTATTTCGCCACTCCCAAGCGGAAATTCATCATCGCCGACACTCCCGGCCACGTTCAGTACACCCGCAACATGGTGACCGGTGCGTCGACCGCGCAACTCGTGATCGTCTTGGTCGACGCACGCCACGGGTTGCTCGAGCAGTCGCGTCGCCATGCGTTCCTGGCGTCGCTGCTCGGCATCCGGCACATCGTGCTTGCTGTCAACAAGATGGACCTCATCGGTTGGGACCGTGAGCAATTCGAGAAGATCCGCGATGACTTCCACGAGTTCGCGGCGCGTCTCGACGTGCAGGACGTGACCACGATTCCGCTTTCTGCGCTCAAGGGCGACAACGTGGTGACCAAGTCAGAGAACACCCCGTGGTACGACGGGCCGTCGCTGCTGTCCCATCTCGAAGAGGTGTACATCGCGGGCGACCGCAACCTGGTCGACGTGCGCTTCCCCGTGCAGTACGTGATCCGGCCGCAGACCCATGACCATGCCGACCACCGCAGCTACGCGGGCACGGTCGCCAGCGGCGTCATGCGTCCCGGCGATGAGGTCGTTGTGCTTCCGGCCGGCAAGACCAGCCGCATCACGTCCATCGACGGGCCGACGGGGCCTGTCCCCGAGGCGTTTCCGCCGATGGCGGTGTCGGTCAGCCTGGCCGACGACATCGACATCTCGCGCGGGGACCTGATCGCACGTCCCAACAATCAGCCGCGGGTGGCGCAGGACTTCGACGCCACGGTGTGCTGGATGGCCGACGAGACCTCGTTGGAGCCGGGCCGCGACTACCTCATCAAACACACGACGCGCACGACCCGGGTCAGGGTGACCGCGCTCGACTACCGGCTCGATGTCAACACGCTGCACCGAGACAAACAGGCCACCGCACTCAAACTCAATGAGCTGGGCCGGATCTCGCTGCGATCACAGGTGCCGTTG
>LZSH01000402.1 GCA_001665255.1 Mycobacteriaceae bacterium 1482268.1
GACGGAGACCGTGCAGCAATCGTCGACGAGACCGCGACCTTCCTGAAGCAGCAGGAGGACAACGGCGTCGTGGTGCGCGGGCTCTATGACGTCGCCGGACTGCGAGCCGACGCCGATTTCATGATCTGGACCCACGCAGAACGGGTGGAGGCGCTGCAGGCGACCTACTCGGACTTCCGCCGCACCACGACGCTGGGTCGGGCCAGCACACCGGTGTGGAGCTCGGTCGCGTTGCACCGACCCGCGGAGTTCAACAAGAGCCACATCCCCGCGTTCCTGGCGGGCGAGGAGCCGGGCGCCTACATCTGCGTCTACCCGTTCGTCCGGTCACTGGATTGGTATCTGCTGCCCGACGACGAGCGCCGGCGCATGCTGGCCGAACACGGCATGGCTGCCCGTGGCTACAAGGACGTCAGGGCCAACACGGTGCCCGCGTTCGCGCTCGGGGACTACGAGTGGCTGCTGGCGTTCGAGGCGCCGGAACTGCACCGCATCGTAGACCTGATGCGGGATCTGCGCGCCACTGATGCGCGCCGGCATGTCCGCGAGGAGACGCCGTTCTTCACCGGCCCGCGTGTCGGCGTCGAGGAATTGGTTGTCAAACTTCCCTGACCGCTCGGATTGGTATTTGCTGGTGCTGTCCAAAAAGCGATAAGTCGCGCATCGCCAGAAACGGCGGATCCGAAGGCGAGTTTGCTGTAGCGGTTTCGTCGGCTCCGAATCGTTGCTAGCGTTAATCCGTGACGAGAACAGCGTGGGTGGGCGTCGTCGCTGTCACCGTCGGTGTCGCATATGCGGGAATCCTCATCCAGCAGGGGGGCGACTCGCCACAGTCCGAAACCGTGGCTCAATTCGGTTTGTTCGCCTTCGCCGCTTTCGCCACCCTCTGCAGCGCGAGGGCGGCCTGGCGGGCACAGGGGCGACAGCGCCGCTCGTGGGCGTGTCTGACGGTCGGATTGACCGGATGGGCCCTCGGCGAGGCGATCTGGATCTTTTACGACCATGTTCTGCATCAGGTAGCGTTCCCGTCGTTTGCCGACGCCAGCTACCTGTTGTTTCCGATCGGCACCGGATTCGCGATAGCGCTTTTCCCGACCGGATATTCGGGTCAACTACGGACTCGCTACGTGCTCGATGGGGTCATCGTCGCCGGTGCACTGTTCGAGATTTCATGGGTGCTGCTGTTGAGAGATGCCTTTGAGGCCGGCGGTACAAGCGCCTTGGCGCTGGGACTGGCGCTGGCGTACCCGATCGCCGATATCGCAATCATAACGACGGCGATCCTGGCGCTCGCCAGAGCCCGCCCGTGGGCGCGCACGACGCTGGCCATGCTGACGGGCGGGATGGTCCTGATGGCGTCGTCGGACAGTGCCTTCGCCTACCTAGCCGCGCACAACGCCTACTACAGCGGCCATGTCATCGATATCGGTTGGGTCGCTGCGTTTCTGACGTTCGGAGCGGCCGCGCTGATGCATCGCCAGGCACCCGAGACCGAGACCGCGCGGCCGCATGCGCCGTCCCGGTTCTCGATGTGGCTGCCCTACATCCCGGTCGCTCTTGCAGCCTTGGTGTGTATTCGGGCGTACTTCCCCACAGCTGGGCTGGGGCCGATCTTCATATCGTCGACCGTGCTGATGGCTGCGGTGATGGCCCGGCAGTTCGTCGTGGTGCGACAGAATCAGCACCTGCTGAAAATGGTGGCCGATCAGGCATTGCGCGACACCCTCACCGGCCTCGCGAACCGTGATCTGTTCAACGACCGGCTGATGCATGCGGTGCAGCTGCATGAGAACGACAGCCAGTCGGTGGCGGTGTTGTCAATGGATCTCGACGATTTCAAACTCGTCAACGATAGCCTCGGGCATCCCGCAGGCGACGCGTTGCTGACACAGGCCGCGGAGAGACTACTCGGCTGTGTTCGCACATCCGACACGGTGGCGCGGGTCGGCGGAGACGAGTTCGCCGTGCTGATGGAGGGCCTGCCCGAGCTGTCGCGGCTGGTGGCGCACCGGGTCGTTGCCGCTTTCGAGGAACCCTTCCTGATCGACGGCCAGCAGCTGCTGATCCGTCCCAGCGTCGGCCTGGCCGTCGCCTCGGCGGCCAATCCCGACCTGTCCGCCGATCTCCTGCTCAAGCAGGCCGACGTGGCGATGTACTCAGCCAAACGGTCGAAAGCCGGTGGCCTGCACACGTTTACACCCGACATGGCGCTGGCCGACCTGAACGATATCGAGCTGCCGACGGATTCGTCAGAGAGCGCGGAACGGGGTGCGGCGGTCCGACTGCTCGGCGAGCTGCGGCACGCCATCGACCACGGCGACCTGACCGTCTTCTACCAACCCAAGTTCGATCTGCGCTCCGGTGGCGTCGTCGGTGTCGAAGCACTCGTTCGGTGGCCGCATCCCAAGCGCGGCCTCCTCGGCCCGGCGCATTTTCTGCCGCTGGTTCGCAAGCGCGGCCTGATGCGTGCAGTGACCGACCTTGTGCTCACCCAGGCCCTCGACGACGCTGCGGAGTGGCACAGCATGGGCGTCGGCGTTCCGCTCGCGGTGAACGTGTTCGCGCCCAGTCTCGGCGATCTTGACCTGCCCACCCATATCGCGTCCGCGCTCGCCATGCGCGGGCTGAGCCCCGAAGACTTGACGATCGAGATCACCGAGGACTTCCTGCTCGACAATATCGACCGGACCCGTTCGGTGCTGGAAAGGCTGCGGCAGAGGGGGATCCGCATCGCCATCGATGATTTCGGCAGCGGCTACTCCGCGCTGTGGTATCTCCGCGAGTTGGCTATCGATGAAGTGAAACTCGACAGGCACTTCATTGCGCCGGTTCTTGTCGACAGCCGCGCCGCCGCCGTGGTCCGCGCCGTCGTCGACCTCGCGCACGTTCTGGGGGTGACGACGGTCGCGGAGGGCGTGGAGAACGCCGAGACCGCGGAGCGGCTGCGCGAGTTCGGCTGCGAAGTGGCCCAAGGTTATTACTACAGCCCGCCGGTGAGCGCCGCGGCGATGATGAACATGTTGGCGTCGGGTCAGCAGAAACGCGCGCAGGACGAGCTCGAGGAACTCGAAACTAACGGCCTGCAGAAACAAGCCGCAGTGAAATCGAGTTGATGCAGTACCGCTGATCGGTCGGCGTCGGGTAGCCCTCGCCCTCGAAAACGTGGCCGAGATGGCTGTGACAGTTGGCGCACAACACCTCGACGCGCTTCATGCCCAGCGAGTTGTCCTCCCGCAGGATGACCGCGTCCGAGTTTGCCGGATCGTAGAACGACGGCCAGCCGCAATGGGATTCGAATTTCTCGGTGCTGCGGAACAATTCGGCTCCGCAGGCCCGGCACTCGTACACGCCTTCGGTCTTGGTGTCGGTGTACTCACCGGTGAAGGGCCGCTCGGTGCCGGCTTCGCGCAGCACCGCGTATTCTGCGGGGTTGAGCTTCTGGCGCCACTCGTCGTCGGTGAGTTGCACCCGTGGCTGCGGAGACGTCATATGCCCACGCTAGCGCAGTTGATGACCGCGACGATTGGGGTGGGGCGTCACCAATCACGCTGAACTCGAGCCATCAGCCCGACGCGACGGGTTTGGGTTCGCCCGGTTCGGTGGTCGTGTCGGGCTTGGTGGGCGACATCCACGGTGGGTCGATTCCCTCGTCGAGCCTGCCGTCGGCCTTGGCGTCGGAGTAGCGGAAGTACAGCACGCAGAACACCACGATCAACAGCAGCGACCAGCCGTAGGTGATCTTCATGTACTCCAGGAACCGGCCGGTGGTAGGCCAGCGCCACATCAGCCAGCGGTCCATCGTCAGAAATCCGTATGTCGCCAGCCACGCCGGCCAGTTGCGCAGCACCGAGTTGGGCAGTACCACCGTCATCAGGAACGGGAACAACATCATCGAGTAGTAGCCCTGCGCGAGCGACAGCACCAGCCACGAGGTGACCAGCAGCACGCCGGAGGACGTCAACATCCAGAACAGTGGATCGCGGGTTCGGTAGTACTTGTACAGCAGCCACAGGCTCACTGCCGCAAGGACTGTGAAGGTGATCCGCAGCAGCAGGATCAGCCACAGCGGCAGTCCGTAGTAGATGCCGTTGCCTTGAATGGAACTGTTGAAGTAGTCCCGCGTGTCGAGAATGTAGGGCAGCGTGCGCTTGACGAAATTCATCGGGTCGGACACCAGGGGCCATGCGGCCGCGTTGAACACCAGCGGCACCGCGACAGCAGCGACCAGCGTCCGCCACTGTTTGTTCAGCAGCGGCAACAGCAGCAGCACCGCCAACACGGGTTTGACCACCAGCGAGAGACCGATCGCCACACCGGCCCACCATTGATCTCTTTCCTTGCCCGACAGCAGGAACCGGAAGAAGAGCGCTTCGGCCAGCAGCACACAGCCATTGATGTTGGTGAAGACGATCGTGTTGGTGACCGACTCGGTAACGAACATCGCGGCAAGCAGTGCAGGCAGCGCCACCGACGTCAGCGGGAAGCCGAACAACCGCACGATCACGCACGCCGCGATGATCATCGCGACCGTGTTGAGAACGACGAACCAGTTGTGCGACGCGAATACCGGCATGTAGCCGAACGGAGCCATCAACAGCGTGCCGCCCGGTGGATACAGGTAGTGCGGGTCGACGTAGTTGAAGTGCTCGTTGTAGATGTCCCAGCCGCGCCGGAAATTGCTGACCGCGCGATACACCGGTCCGAAGTCGTCGGTGATGTAGCCGTTGCTGGAGAGCACGTAACTGCGGTGAATGATCGACATGATGGCGATCGGCCACAGGGCCGACCTCAGCACCGCCGCCACGCTGGGCGGGGAAGTGCGGGGTCGGAAGAGATTCAGCAGGCTGGTACGGATGGAGTCTGGTGCCGCCACCAGCGAACCGTACACCGACGGGCCTGACCGTAGGTCTAGGCGGGGCAGTAAGTGTCGGTGGGCGGCAGGTTGCCGCTGTCCAGGTAGCCGACGACGGGGGCCAGCGCGCATGCGGAGTAGATGCTCGCGCCGTGACCGATGCCCTGCCAGATCACTCGCTTGCTCGATGTGCCGGCGTTGATGACGGTCGCGGCCACCTGGGCGACGCCCTCGTTGCCGACGATCGGGTCGTTCTGCACACCGAGCAGCAGCACCGGGATTTTCAGGTTCTTGGGCTCTCCGGGCGCCTTCCCGCTTGGCCAGTTCAGGCACTTCACCATGCTGAGCGCGCCGACGGCGCCGAACTGCGGATAGAGCTTGGGCCAGGCGACGACGAGTTCACGCACCCGGTCCGGAGTGGGCCGGTTCAGCGCATCACTGCACGAATTGACGAACTGGCCGTCGGTCTGACGAAGCGAGTCGGCCTGGTTGATCAGGTTGTTCATCTGGTTGACGTCACCGGAGCGGGCCGACGCCAACGCAGCGGCCAGGCTGTTGGTCGCCGACGTGCGGTCGCCGCGCGGGTAGGCCAGCGCGGTGGCGATGGCATCGGCGACGGTGGAGACCGACGCCCCGCCGGGTCCGTCGCCGGAACGCGCATTGGCGAGCAGGGCGTCGACGGCGCCTTTCGGGTCGGGTCCGAGCGCGCAGTTGGTGGCCGCGCACTGCGAGGCGAACGCCTCCAGCGCGGTCTGTTCGCCCTTGACGCGCTGTTCGGTCGCGGCCTCGGCAGAGATGCCTAGCGGCAGCGGCGAGTCGAGGACCAGGCGGGCGACCTTGCCGGGGTGAGAACCCGCGTACGCCAGCGCGACCTGCGCGCCGTTGCCGATGCCGATTAGCGCCAGCGCCGGGACATCCCAGGTACTACGCAGCCGTTCGATGTCCTCGGCCGCGTGCGAGTTGTCATATGCCGAGTCGCCGGGGGCGATGGTATCGGTGCAATTGGTGGTGGCGGTCATAGTGATGGCGCCGAGGTTGGCGACCGGGTCGTCGCCGGACTGGAACTGCGCCTGGTCGAGCATCTCCTGGCGGTCGAACATGTCGCGGCAATCGATGGGGCTGGACGTGCCCATGCCGCGTCGGTCCACGGCGACGATCGGGTGGGTCTTGAGGACGTCGGCGCCCGCGCGCGACAACCATACCGGCAGCTGGGTCGACGTCGGCAGATCCGAACCGGTCGTCATCACCAACGGTCCGGCGTCCTTGGGGGTTTGCGCCGAACGGGCGCGCACCACGCCGATGCTCAACGAGCCGGTGGCGCCATTGATCGGGTCGAGGTCGGCGTCATAGCTGGCGCAATCCAGGGTGACGCCGGGCAGCGGCTGGACGGCGGATTCGCTGAACACCTTGGAGGTGCAGTTGTGCCACGACAGGTCGTTTTTGGGCGCCTCGATCGCCGGGGGACCGCCGGGCTTTTTCTCTGTGGTCGGCTTGCCTTGCGGGTGGGCTCCGGAGTCGGTGGCATAGCGCGGGTCGGCGGCCAACAAGGGCGCGCATCCCGCCAGCAACGCCGACACAACGACGGTCGATGTGCTCAAGGCACGGACCAGGCGACGCCGACGCATGCGCACCACAGTACTGATGGTGCGATCAACCGATCCGCAGGTAACGCGCGTACAGGTAGCCCGCATCGTCGCTGAGCAGGTGGCTGCGCCGCATCGAGGTGTGCAGTTGGCTCGGCCCGGTGGTGATCCGGGGTGCCGCGCCGCCGACCAGCAGCGGCGCGACCGTCAAGCACAATTCGTCGAGGAGCCCTCGTCCGACCAGCAAGCCGAGAAGTTGCGGGCCGCCCTCGCAGAGCACCTGCGACAGTCCCCGCTTGGCCAAAACCTCCAACGCGGTCGCAGGGTCCACCGTGTCGGGGCGCGGGCCTGACGCGTCGATGACCTCGGCGCCCGAGCCGAGCCTGCGTTGGGTGTCGGCGACGGCGGAGGCGGAGGTGAGGATTAGCGGCGGCACCTCGGTGCGGGTGAACAGCCTGGCGTCGTGGTCGAACACGCCGCGGTTGGTGACGACCGCGATCGGCGGTACCTCGGCCTGACCGCGACGCTGTCGTGCCTGCCGCTGGGCAGGACTGAACAGCGCTCCGGAGTAGTTTTCGGCCCGCACCGTGCCCGCGCCGACGAGGATGACGTCGGCAAGTTCACGCATGACTGTGAACACCGCGCGGTCCCCGGGGCCGGCCAGCCCGCCCGATGTGCCGTTGTCGGCCGCACCGCCGTCGAGGCTGGCGATCATGTTGCCCCGCACCCAACACGACGACACGGCCTCGGGGTAGGCGTAGAGGCCTGTGAGCCCGGCTGAGTCGATCACCACTGCGGGCGGGTCCGGGGGATCCAGCACAGTGAATCGCGCCGCGGCAGCGTCGTCGGGCATGGGGACGATCGTAGGGACGCCGATAGAGTTCGTGCACATGCAACGGCTCGTCGATCGGCACCCGAGCGTCACCCCGGAACGGTTGGTCGCGCAGCTGCACCCGCCGCCGACGTTCGCCGACGTCAGCTTCGACAGCTATCAGCCGGATCCGACCGAGCCGTCTCAGTCCGCCGCGGTGCGGTCCTGCATGCAGTTCTGCGACGACGCCGTGACGCGGCGGATCGGCAAGAAGAAGCTGTTCGGCAAGCGCGAGGCGCTGCCCGGCCTCGGGCTTTACCTCGACGGTGGATTCGGCGTCGGGAAGACGCACCTGTTGGCGTCCAGCTATTACCGGATCTCGGCGACGTCTACCGCACCGACGGCGTTCGCGACGTTCGGTGAACTGACCCAGCTGGCAGGCGTTTTCGGCTTCGTCGAGTGCATCGACCTGCTGGCCGACTATGCGGTGGTGTGCATCGACGAGTTCGAGCTGGACGATCCCGGTAACACCACGCTGATCTCTCGGTTGTTGTCGCAACTGGTCGAGCGCGGGGTGTCGATCGCCGCCACCTCGAACACGCTGCCCGAGCAACTGGGAGAGGGGCGGTTCGCCGCACAGGACTTTCTCCGCGAAATCAACACGCTCGCAGCCATTTTCACGACGGTGCGCATCGAAGGGCCGGACTACCGCCACCGCGATCTGCCGCCCGCACCGCAACCGTTGTCCGACTCCGAGGTCGAAGCACGCGCAGCCGCCGTCCCCGGTGCCACTCTCGACGACTTCGACGCGCTGTGTGCGCACTTGGCGACGATGCACCCGTCGCGCTACCCGACGCTGATCGAAGGTGTCTCGTCGGTGTTCCTCACCGGCGTGCATCCCATCGACGATCAGAACGTCGCCCTTCGGCTGGTGTCGCTGACCGACCGCCTGTACGACGCCGGAATTCCGGTGGTGGGCTCGGGCTCGAAACTGGACACGATCTTCAGCGACGAGATGCTGGCGGGTGGTTTCCGAAAAAAGTACCTACGGGCCACATCTCGGTTACTGGCCCTCTCGCGCGAGGGCGGTCAGACGGGGCGCACCATCACGTAGTCGTTCTCGATTTCGGTGCCGAGCCGAAATGTCTTGGCGCCGTTGATGGTGAACCCGCGCTTGGCATAGAAGCGTTGTGCGCGACGGTTGTGCTGATTGACCCCGAGCCAGACGCATTTTGCCCCGAGCGCGCGGGCACCCCTGATCGCCTCACCCATCAGCGCCGCCGAGGCACCCGCACCGTGGTCGTCAGCCAGCACGTACATCTTCGAGATCTCCACGGCAGGCCGGACGCTGACCGCTTTCTGTACGTCGTCATCGTCGGGCACGCCACGAATCAGCATGGCGTAACCGATGATTCGGCCGTCCCGCCGGGCCGCCAGGACGAGCCGGTCGGGATCGTCGAGGTAGCGGGCGAAGTGTGCCTGCGTCAGTGTTTCGGCGATGAAGGCCGCCACATTCGCCTCGGTCACTGACGGCGGGCACGCCAACGGGAAGGTGCGCGCGGCGACGTCGGCGAGTTCCGGTAGCTCGGCGGCAGTGGCGGTGGTGACCTCGACTAGACGTTCCACTGGGCGAGGTGGTACCCGGTCTTCTTGTCGATCAGCACCACGTTGGACACCAGGTCGCGGTAGCAGTCCCACCACACGCCTCCGTTGACGGTCGCTCCTGTGGGCGCGTTCTGCATGGCGTACTGCAGCGCGTCGGGAGCATCGGCGTTGCGTGGTTCGTAGGCGTCGCCGGTCGGGGTTACGCCCTTGAACACGAATGCGACACCCAGCGCGAAGGGTGCGGGCGTCTTGACGACGTGGATGGTGACGTTGGCGCGGTACACGGCATACCGTGGCGCGCGCGGCGGATAACCGAAACCGGGCGGGACGTCGGACGGCAGGACGTCGTGGACGGTGACGTCGGCGACGAGGCCCATCAGCTCGACCCGAAGTGTCTCACCGAGGCGACCGATGGGGGTGCCGACGGCGCTTGCGGGCGCGGCCAGCGCGGCGCCGCACATCGTCAAAGCGGTGAACAGCAACGCGAGCAGGCGGCGCATTTCCCCTCCTAGTTTCGATTCGCATGATGGCACACGCGCGCGACCGCGGACAGAGGGTTGCCCGCTAAGCCGTCCAGGGCCCCATACCGCCGACCTTGTCGATCCGGATGCGGGTGAGCAGACCGGGCGGTGAATTCGGCGGTGGGAAGTGCTCGTCGGAGCCGAGCATCGTGCGGGCGAGCTTCTTGAGCAGTTCGGGGGCACCGCCTTCAGTGACCCGCGCGGTGCCCGTGATCGCGAGGTAGGGCGCCTGCTGGCCGGGAGTGGGCTTCACGATGGTGACGGCCACACGCGGATCACGGCGGATGTTGCGCGTCTTTTTGTACTCGGCCAAATGCGCCGACACGAGTTCGTCACCGTCGGACGTCGACTCCAGGGCGACCCACACGACCGTTGCCTGAGGGCTGCCATCGGGGTTGATCGTGACCAGCGTGGCGTCGATACCGTCACCGATGAATTCGCGTGCCGCGTCGTTCAGCTTCATGAGTTGTTTCTACCGCCGCGCGGCCCGTTTCATTCCCCAACCGACTCGAGGTCCAGCAGTGCAGCCTTTGCGGAAGGGCCTCCGACGTACTCGCCCGTCGACCCGTCGGAGCGGACAACGCGGTGACACGGGATCACCACGGGTAGCGGGTTGTGGGCGCAGGCGGTGCCGACGGCGCGGACAGCCCGTGGATTGCCGACAGCTGCGGCCACTTCGGCGTAGCTGGCGCGGCGGCCGTAGCCGATGGCGCGCAGGTGCTCGATGACGTTGCGGCGAAAGCCTGCGGCGAGCCGGAGGTCAACCGGCACCTCAAAGGACGTGCGCTTTCTGGCGAAGTACTCGTCGAGCTGACGGGCGGTGGCGTCGAGCCGCGCTGGTGCGCGCAGCAACCGCGGGCTCACCGCGGTCGCGAGCTTCATCAGCACCGCGTCGTGGTCTTCGATGTCGTAGGCGACGCGAACCAGGCCTTCGGTGGTGGCGGCCAGCAGCAGCGGGCCGACGGGGCTGTCGACGGTGCGGAAGGCGACGTCGAGCACATCGCCGGCGTCGGCACCGCGCTCGAGGCGCTGATGGAGCCTGGCCAACGTTTCGTCGTCGGCGTGCAATTCGTCAAAGATGTTGGTGCTCATGCTATTTCGTCCTTAGGATAGAGCCTGCGGAGAGTCTTGAGGCCGTCGGCGGCGGCGCGGCGGGCGGCGTCGGGGGAGTTGCCGAGCAGTTCGGCGATTTCGGCGAACGGCAGCCCGGCGATGTGGTGGTAGGCCACGGCCAGGCGCTGTTTGTCGGGCAGTCGTTGCAGCGCCGCCCACAGATCCGGGTAGCGCGCAGCCGGATCGGCGCGGCCGGTGGGGCGCTCCGGCGGCGACTCCATCGGTATCGCGCGCCGGGTTCGGGCGCGGCCGACGTCGAGCGCGCGCCGGTGGGCGATCGTCACCAGCCACGCCTCGACGTTGGCGTCGGCGGGTAGGTCGGGATAGGCCCGCAGCGCCGAGAGGAAGGTCTCCGACCACGCGTCCTCGGCGTCGACGGGTCCGACGACCGCGCGGCAGACCCGCAGCACGGTCGCGCCGTGCTCGGCTACCACGTCTTCGAACGGTCGCACCCTCACATCATGAAGACGCCGCAGCGCCTGCGTTCGTGAGATGCCTACTTGGTGAACTGGTCCAGGGCGGTGACGAGTTCGCGTTCGAAGCGATCCCTGTCGAGGCCCAGGCGGTGCAGCGGGCCGTCGTCCTCCTCGGCCTCGAACAGGGCGAGCGCAATGTGCTCGGTGCCAATGTAGTTGTGGCCCAGGCGAAGTGCCTGCCGAAAGGTCAGTTCGAGCGCCTTCTTGGCGGCACCGTTGAACGGGATCAACGTCGGCAGTTCGCCGTCGATCCGCGGCGGCAGGCTGACGACCTTGGCGACTGCGGCCGCGTCGACGCCCTGACCGGCGAGCAGCTTGGCGGCCAGAGCGTCAGGGTCGTCGAACAGGGCGAGCAGCAGATGGTCCGGGGTGATCTCGTCGTTGCCGGCTTTTTGCGCCTTGTTCTGGGCGACGACGACGACGTTGCGGGCGCGCGGGGTGAACCGGCCGAAGCCGGCGCCTGCGTCCAGCGTCGCCGATTCGAAGTCGGGCGCCTTGGGCACGAACCGTTTCTGGGCCGCCTGTTTGGTGACGCCCATGCATTTGCCGATGTCGGTCCAGGACGCTCCCGAGCGGCGGGCCTGGTCGACGAAATGGCCGATCAGGTGGTCGGAGATCTCACCGAGCGATTCGGCCGCCAGCACTGCGTCCGTGAGCTGGTCAAGCGGTTCGGTGTGCACCCGTCTGATGACGTCGATGAGGTCGTCGAGGCGGACGGGATAGGCAATCTTGGCCGGTTCGGTCATAGCGTCAACTCTAGGTTGACGACTCATCATCGTCAACCGGCGGTTGACGTTATCCGCGTGGGTAGCCGCGCTTGACGGTGCGGTCGAGAATGCCGAGCGTGGCGCGCAGGGCACTTTCGGGGATGACCGGGAAGATATTGGCCTTGCGCCACTCGGGGTCGATGGCTGACCAGTCGTAGAACGAGGTCACGACGGTGCCGAGGTCCTCCGACGGCGTGAGGCGATAACCGTAGACGTGGCCGATCTGCGGTCGGATCTTGCCGAGGACGGTCCACGCGATGAGTCGGTCCTTCTCGAACTCGCGGATCTCGACAGTGACGTCGTATTTGCCCATCGGGAAGTCGTTGAGGGCCTCGCGGTCCATGTGGACCACGAAGCGGTCGCCGACCGACGTGACGGGTTCGCCGTCGGCGTCCTGCAGCATGCCGGATGCATCGATGGCGACATGTCCATGCGGGTCGCAGAGTACGGCGAAGATGTCGGCGGCCGGTGCGGCAATGGTGCGCTGGACCCCGATGCGTCCGGTCATGACTTTGATCCTGTCAGGCGATCGGACTTTGCCGGCTTGTTTTCGGCCTGTGTGTAGAGGGTATGAGACAAACACGTTCAATTTGACCAACCGAGCCAGGGGAGTGCGGAAACAGTGGCTGGTCACGATTACCGGCGCAATATGCCGCCGATATTGCGCAATGCAGTCATTTTCATTCAGGAAAACGCCGATGCGGACATCGGGCTGGAGGACATCGCCGCGGCGGTGAACGTGTCACCGCGGTCGGTGCAGTACGCATTCCGCCGCAATCTGGGAACTACACCGTTGGAGTACTTGCGGCGGGTCCGTCTGGACCGGGCACACCGTGACTTGAAGGCGGCCGACCCCGCCAACGACACGGTGACCGCGATCGCCGGGCGGTGGGGGTTCAGCCATGCCGGTCGCTTCAGCCTTGCATACAAGGCCGCCTTCGGCACCGCGCCGAGCGATACGCTGCGGGCCCAGTCCGCGTAAGCGCTACTGCGCGAACGATATTGATGTCGCCGAACAGTTGGTGACCGGGCGGTCGGACGGGAAGGTCTGCGGGTCGGCTCCTGCGATTACGCTTTGCTGGTGGTAGGCGCGCTGCGCGTCTGCCGAGCATTCGAAGTCCGCGTTCAGCACGCGGAAGGTCGCCGGGTCTGCACCGGCGATCACCTTGCCCATCCAGTAGACATGGGTGGCATCGCGCGCATACGGGCCGTCGAGTGTCTGAAATGAGGACGGATCCGCATCGGCGATCGCTTGGTGGAAATAGAAGACCCGGTTTTTGTCGCGCGCGTACGCGCCTTGCAGGACTTGGAATGTGCCGGCGTCGGCGTCGTCGATCGGGTTGCCGTTGACGTGGACGGTGCGGCCGTCCTTGGTGAACAAGTAGTGGTCGGCGTCGGAGATCACGGCGAAATGCGCGGGATCGTCGGAGAGTACGGACCCGTCGCTCCAGTAGACACTGTGGCTGTCCTTCGCGAGCTCGCCCTCGAGCAATGCGAAATGGGCCGGGTCATCGCTGATCGGATGGTCGCGGTGGTAGACGTGGTCGCGGTCCTTGGCGAAGCCGGGACGGCCGAGCAATTCGAAACTGGCGGCGTCGGCATTGGGCAGCCGATGTCCGTTGACGAAGACGGTAGACCGGTCGCGACCGTAGGTGTTGTCGAGGGCGGTGAATGTTGCGGCGTCGGCGCCGTCGATCTCGAAGGCCTTGCCGGGGAACGCATTCAGGTAGTACACCGTGCCGCCCCGGATGTGGTAGCCGGCGCTCTCGAAGAGGGAATTGGGCGGCCCGTTTCGGGTGCACGCCACCAGGATGGCCGCGGCGAGCAGGCACAGGGCGGCGGCCGACGTTCGCTGCATAGTTGATGAGCCTTCTCGGTGCGCGGCTCGTTGAACCGCATGGCAAACCTGGTCGTGCTCACGCTAGCGCGGAGAGGTCATCGGCACGCCGGATTCAATTCCGCCGAGGAGACGAGCGAGCGCCTACGATCGAATGCCGCATCCGGGATCCCGGTGATTGGGGAGTAGTGAAACACCGCGACATCAGCGCCATCGACCGACAGCTGTCACTTCTGGCTTCGGTGAGTTCGTCGATCCGCCGACTCGGCGGCAAGCCGTCGACCGCACTCATCGACGAGTTGCTCGATGAGCGGATCGCCAGCCGGCGGCCGCTGGGCGTCGGATCGGGATGCACCGAAGGCGAGTCGGCGGCCGAGCGGGGCTAAGGCCTGCGCCTGCGTGCCGCGCCGACGGCGATGGCGACACCGATCAGCGCGATGATCGGACCCAAGATCGACCAGGTGGTGGTGTTGCTCATTGGGCTGCCGCCCACCACCCCGAAGCCCTGTAGCGCGAACAGCAGGCCGAAGAGCGCGATGACCACTCCGACCACGACAGCTATGACACGTCCCATCGTGTGACAGTAACGTGCGATCACCTCTCCGACGACGGCGCGGAATGGAATGTCGATGCTGCACTGCCGGATTGGCCGCCGTACACACCTTGTGCATTCGGCTGAATGCTTACCTGTGCGATAGCAAACCCTTCCTCCTCGCGTATGGATTCTGGCCTCATGGCGGTTACCCCACCGCAGCGTCACGACGACCATTGATCTCGTCGCCAGCAGTCCCGCAGAAACGACCTTGGGATCGGTAGGCGCCACCGAGGCCATGTACTTGGGGACATACGAAGAAGCCAACCGACAAATGTCGGAATCGACAGGACAGCCATGAACATGCAATACGCCCAGGCGGTGACCGCCCACGAGCATGACTCCCGCCGGATGCTCGCGCTCGACCCCCTTGCGAGGTATCGGACCACGTCCGAACGGCCCCAGCCGACGATCCCGTCGTTTCTCCCCCGCGGTCTTGTCTGCCACTGATCTTGAGCCAGGCCACGGGGTTTGCGCCGCTTCCACGCTGACCCCAAAATCAGCGGATAATCATTCCGATTCGAGATACCGGTCGCCTCTTTTTACCGGGTCGAGCACGAGAAAATAGTCGAGTGCTGGCTCTACGGTGATCCGTTGGCCTATGCCCATGCTCTGGGTCTAGGCCAGTGAGACAGCCGATCCGTTTGGTTCCCGCCACGAAACATGGATGAGTATCCGATTAACGTGGACGAAAAGGGTAGGAATTTCCCCAAGGGTTAAAATTTACTAATACGCCCTTGAGCGGCCTCTTTCAAATTAGCTTCCGTGACATCAACGGCGCGATTATTTGCGTGAGCAACGTATTTTGGCCGCAAACAAATTGGAGTACTCGACTACGCAATTGCTCCTCCAAGCAGAAACCTACCCTCCGAGAGGTGACCAACAGGTCACGCCTAGGGAAGCCCCAGGAGCCCAGGGGCTTCGCCCACGCGGCCGGGCATTCGGCCGAACTCGAAGAGGAGAAGACAGCATGAGTAACGCAACATACATCGGGCGCATCGGGGCGCTGGCTGTCGCGTTAGGTATCGGGACAGGGATATTCGCGATTCCCCCGGGGGTGGCGTCAGCCAAGCCGAAGTCGGACTCCGACACATCCTCGTCTAGCGATTCGTCAGCTAAGCCGGCGGCACCGAAGGCCGCCAAGCCGGCAGCCGCACCGAAACCGGTACAGAACATCTCGGTGTCAGTGAACGGTGTGCAGAAGAAGCAGAGCGGCACCGCGGTGGCGACCACCGACGTCGGCTCGAAGTCGCGGGCGGTCGCCCGCGGCGACGGCACTGTCGCAGATGCGACCGGCTGCATCAAGTGCAACGCCACCGCCACCGGCGACGGGTCCACGGCAAACGCGAACGGCGGCACCAAGAACCGCGCCACCGTCAACGGCACCGACAGCGACGGCTACGCCGGCACTGGCGGCACCGGCAACAACAACAACACCGTCAATGTTCGCGGCGACAACAGCATCGCCTACGCCGGCGCCGCCGGCAGCAATAACAGCAACAACTCATCCAGCGTCACCGGCAACAACAGCATCGCCGGCGCGGGCTCCTTCGGCGACAACAACACCAACAACACCGCCACCGTCGCCGGGGTCACCAATCCTGACGGCACCGTCACCCCGAGCAACAACGCCCAGGCCTGGGCCGGCGGCGGAATCGACGACGGCGTGAATCCACTAGTCCCCGGCAGCAACAACACCGGCAACGTCGCCACCGCCACCAACACCGGGGGCAATAGCACTGCCATGGCCGCGGCCGGCATCGGCAACAGCAATACAGAAAACACCGCCACCGCCACCAACAGCGGCAACAACAGCGCTGCCAACGCCTTCGCTGCCAGCGACCTCCACGGCAACCTCACCGGCAACAACAACAGCAACAACACAGCCGCCGCCACCAACAGTGGCAACAGCAGTGTCGCCGCGGCGTGGGCTGGCTACGGCGGCAACTACAACACAGGCAACGATGCCTCCGCCACAAACATCGCCGACAGCTCCAACACCGAAGCCCTGGCCGGCTCCTTCGACGGCAACAACAGCAACAACAGTGCCACCGCCACTAACAGCGGCACTGGCGCAGTCACGGCAGCCAACGCCGGCTCCTTCGGCAGCAGCAACGTCGACAACACCGCCACCGCCACCAACAGCGGCACCGACGCCACCACCGGTGCCGATGCCGGCGGGAACGGTCACTTCAACGTCGAAAACACAGCCATCGCCACCAACAGCGTCCCCACCGCCACTACCGAGGCCGACGCCGGCGTCGGCCTCGCCAACGGGTGCAACACGACCACGGCGGCCGACGGGCAAATGAACGCCAGCGGCGGCCCCAACTGCCAGTAGCGCGGACAACCCTCGCGCGGCGGTGTGTGTCCTCCCAAAAGGGGGCACACCCGCCGCCGGGACGCGGGGGCGGGTTCGGTCTTGTCGACCACCTAACAACTAACCCGACGGTGCCACCACACGGCGACCGCTGGCAGCGCTGGCAACTCGAACATCGACAACATCGCTACCGCCACAAACACGGTCCCCGGTGTCACCACCACCCTGCGCGGGCTCCGGGCTGCTCGTAGCCGCGAGCAACAGCGTCGAGGCTTTGGGGCTTCTCAACCACCTAGATTGCTGCTCATGATGCGGTGGCGATGGCTCGATGTAAATCCGCTGATTGTCCCGGGGGAGAACCCGTTCTACCGGACTGAGACCGTACTCGCG